>NZ_JAYWDT010000112.1:0-8113 GCF_043779715.1 Flavobacterium sp. | reverse complement strand
ATCTCAATGCGGTGCTCTGCGGAATTTTCCGACATCATACAACACATATTACAAATAGTAAATTTCATTTTTTGTTTCTAATTTTATTTTGCAAATGTAGTTTTATTTTCTAAACAAACAAATATTTTAGATTATTTTTCTAAATTTTATATTCTAAATATATTTTAATAGATTATTTTACGAAAAACATTCTGTTTTACAATACATAAGATTTTACATTAACCTTTAAAATAAATTTATTTTAATCAAAAAAAAAGTTAAGATTAATTTGCAATTCGATTTCCTTTCATACATTTGCAAACGAAAATCAAGAGGAAAAATTTGAACTGATTGCAACCTCGTTAAAAAAATGCTAAAGCAGAAATTCTTCTTTATCATTCCCTTGCAATCCCATTTTTTTCTTCACTAAATTAATTTTAAATAATTATATTATGGCATATTTATTTACGTCAGAGTCAGTAAGTGAAGGACACCCAGACAAAGTTGCAGATCAAATTAGTGATGCATTAATAGATAATTTTTTGGCTTTTGATGCTGAATCGAAAGTAGCTTGCGAAACGTTAGTGACTACTGGACAAGTAATTCTTGCTGGCGAAGTAAAATCGAATACTTATCTTGACGTGCAGCAAATTGCAAGAGAAGTGATTAGAAAAATTGGATACACGAAAAGCGAATATATGTTTGAAGCGAATTCTTGTGGAATTCTTTCGGCAATACACGAGCAATCAGCAGATATAAACCAAGGTGTAGATAGAGCTAGCAAAGAAGAGCAAGGCGCTGGAGACCAAGGAATGATGTTTGGTTATGCAACTAACGAAACTGAAAACTATATGCCATTGGCATTAGATTTATCTCATGCTTTGTTGATTGAATTGGCTAACTTAAGAAGAGAAAATAACGAAATTAAATACCTTCGTCCAGATGCAAAATCTCAGGTAACTTTAGAATATTCTGACGATAACAAACCACAAAGAATTGATGCTATTGTAATTTCCACACAACATGATGATTTTGATGAGGAAGCTACTATGTTAGCAAAAATTAAAACTGATTTAGTTGGCATTTTAATCCCTAGAATTAAAGCAAAATATCCGCAATATGCGCATTTATTTAATGACCAAATCACGTACCACATAAACCCAACTGGAAAATTCGTAATTGGAGGACCACACGGAGATACTGGACTTACGGGAAGAAAAATCATTGTTGACACTTACGGCGGAAAAGGAGCTCACGGTGGTGGTGCATTTTCCGGAAAAGATCCAAGTAAAGTAGATAGAAGTGCTGCTTATGCAACACGTCATATTGCTAAAAACCTGGTTGCTGCAGGAATATGCGACGAAATTTTAGTTCAGGTGTCTTATGCTATTGGTGTAGCTAAACCAACATCGATAAACGTGGTTACTTACGGAACTAGCAAAGTAAATTTGACTGACGGAGAAATTAGCAAAAAAGTAGAAGATATTTTTGACATGCGACCTTACTTTATCGAGCAACGTTTGAAATTAAGAAACCCAATATATAGCGAAACTGCAGCTTACGGCCACATGGGAAGAACTCCCGAAACTGTAACTAAAACATTTTCGGCTCCTGGTGGATTAACAAAAACTGTAGAAGTTGAGTTGTTTACTTGGGAAAAATTAGATTTTGTAGATACTGTAAAAAGTGCTTTTGGATTGTAAAAAAATAAAACATACCGATAAAAACCGACACTTAGTCGGTTTTTTTATGCCTTATAATGATGGTCTCGTTTTTTAAAAATATTTTTACCCCTAATTAAAATAAACATTTAAAAACATGAAAAAATTAATTTTAGGTTTAACAGTAATTACTGCTTTATTTGCACAAAACGCAAACGCACAAGAAAGCATGACTTCTACAGGAAGTAAAGGTCTTTATTTTAAAACTAATGTGGGGTATAATTTTGCAGCAAGCAATTCCCAACTAAGTTATTATGAAACTCCTCTAGCTATTGCTCCTACTCCTTTTTGGAATGTGACTGAAACCAGTGGTGATGACCGAATTGAAGTGGTAGATGTAAACTTAGGCAAAGGATTAAATTTTGGCGCAACAATTGGTTATATGTTTAACGATCGTTTTGGTGCTGAACTAGAAGTTGATTACTTAATGGGAAGCAAAACAGAAGCAAAACAAACTGAATTAAGTGGAGATTATGCAACACAGTCACTTCATTCAAGAATGCTTCAAATTAAACCAACATTTGTATTATCAGGAGGCTATGCAACAATTAATCCTTATGCAAAATTTGGTGCTATCATTGGTTCTGGAAAAATTATCGAAGAATACAATAGTGTTAATGGAAGTGATATATACAACGCGGAAGTAGAAGCAAAAGGTGGAATTGCATTTGGTTTTCATGCTGGATTAGGTATGAGTTTTGGCCTTACTCCTAAATTATCATTATTTGGTGAGCTTAACATGAACAATCTAAGTTATGCTCCAAAAGATGGTAAAATGACAAAATATATTCACAATGGAGTTGACGAATTAGCAACTTTAGATATCAATGAGAGAGAATATGAGTACACTGAAAACCCAACTTTGAGTTCTTCAGATCCAAACCAACCATTGAAAGCACCGAAAACATCATACAATTATAACACTTTAGGTATCAACATTGGGTTGAAATACAGTTTGTAAATTTCATTTGAGATTAAAAAAAAGCCTGACTAAAATAGTCAGGCTTTTTTGTTTTTTAGCCCCCGACAGAAGCGGCATCCTTTTTCTCGCTTCTTTAGCGAGGAAAAGATATAGCGTATGGCGGGAAATAGCTACAAATCATACTTCAAACTGAATATTAAATATCTTGGTTGCACTGTATATTGTGAGGTTCTCGTAGAAAATTGCGAGAAACTATCATCGTTTAACGAAGTTGTATTAAGCAAATTTGTTCCCGAGATTTTATATTCTATTTTACTTCCTTTTTTCTGATAAATTAGACTTGCAGTTAAGAAATCATATTCGTTTTTGACTGTTTTTGTGTTGTTTGTATAATTATAAAACTCATATTCTGACACAAAAGAAAAAGCATCTAAAAAGTAGTAATCTATTTTCACAGAAGGCGTTTTGGTGTAAAATTTTGCGTTCTGATAATCATTTATCAAATAATTATAACCTATTTCTACATTAGGTAAATTCTTGTAATTTGTTGATGCTTTGATAGTATAATTTTGCGTCAAACTTTCGTTGGTTTGTGTCAAATTATTTTGAATATTATTGAATTTAGACCAACTCCCAGCCAAAGTTAGCGATGCCTTATAATTTCGTAAGAATGAACGTCCGTAATTTGCGGCTCCACTTATAGATTCGTCGGCAAAATTAGAATTAATAGCCGTACTTACTTGGTTTATTCCTAAAAAGGTCGATGCGTTTTTTACTGGATTTACTTTTTTAGAATAAGAAATATTAGCAAATATATTTTCGAAATTAAACATATTGTATTTGAAAAATCTCAAGGAATGGGTATGAGATAATGCGTTTTCTAAATCTCTATTTCCTTTGAATAATGAGTTGTAGTTAGAGAATACATTTCCTACAGCGAACTTATTTACATCAGTAAAATCTGTAGTTATGCCATAATTATAGGTTAGCGTTTCCGATTTTTTTATTTGATACAGAGCATATACATCGGGCAAAATTCTATAAAAATTACTTTTCCTATTTGTACCCAATTGCGCATCGTTTGTATAGTAGTTGTGAACTGAAAATCCTGGATTGAACGTGAATTTCCCTGTTAGAAATTTGTAATGCAAGCCCAAAAACACATCGTTGAAACTGTATTTCACATCATTTATATTTTCAACAGAATTTATATTGTTTGTTGTTCCGTTATCTAAAATCTGAAAAATATTTGAATTGAATGATTGATAAGAATAAGTATTCCCTAAAGTCACATTGATGTTGCTTTTTGGTGTAAGCATATAGTAATAATCTAATTTTGAATCGGTTTTATTTGTTTTTATTAAACGATTTTGATTAATATTATTTCTTGCTTCATTTAAAACATAATCGCTAAAATTGAAGGGTTGGTTTTCTAAATTGGCATTATAAAACGGATTTTCGTTTTGGTACAAATTTTGAATTTCTAACGCAAAAACATTCTTGTCATTCTTAGTATAATAAGCATTGAAATTTTGATTTAACGAGAATGGATTTTGTTTTTTATTAGTAATTATGTTTTGATTATCGATAAAAATTGAATTTGGTCCAAAAACATCTTGGTCCGAATTGTTGTTTTCATCTTGTTTGGATTGTTTTGCCAAAACATCATAATCTATTTGCAATTTTGCGTTTGGTTTATAGGTTCCGCTTAGTTTATACAACCCCAAATTACTTTTTTGACGAGTAATTTCATCTCTGTTTTCTGCACTTTTTGTGGTTCCGTCCGTATTTAGATAATTGGTTTGGTTTTTTGTTTCCAAATCAGTTTCGGTAGCAGAAAGAATTGCAAATCCTGAAACACTTAAAGTTTTTATTGGGTTATAAGAGAAATTTGTCGCTCCAAATTTCGTTTCAATTTCCTTTGCTCGATTGTTTCTAAGTAACGAAATCCCTAAATCATTTGATGAAACATTAAAGTTTGTTCCTCCTTTTTTCATCATATTTTTGAAACCGCCTGTAAACTTAAAATAATCTTGAACTGTAAAGGGTAATTCGCCAATATTATTGAAATTTCCTAAAACATTTACACTATATTGTGGGCTATAATAGAATAATTTCGGGTTTACTTCGTATCTACTTTCGGTGTGACCAACTCCTATTCCTGCTGTCATATCACCAAACCAGAAATTCTTTTTTCCTGATTTTAGTTTGATATTCATAGCCACATTATCTTCGTTATTTTCAAGACCTTTTAGCGCACCAACTTCATTATAATTTCTTAAAACTTGTACTTTATCTATTGCATCGGCTGGAATGTTTTTGACTCCTAATTTTGTATCTCCGTCAAAAAAGTCTTTGCCTTCTACCATGAGCTTCGATACTTTTTTACCTTCTACTTCTACTTCTCCATCTTTATTTACAGTGACTCCGGGTAATTTCCTGAGGACATCTTCTAGTTTGCGTTCGGTTCCAGTTTTAAAAGAATCGGCATTATAAATGATAGTATCACCTTTTATAGAAACTGGCATTTGCCTTACAATTTCGACTCCGGCTAATTCCGTCGCATCAGCATTTAAAGTGATTGTTTGCGAAATATCTTCGGCTTTTGTAGCAATAACAAGATTTTTTGTTTTTAAACCCAGATAAGAAAACTTTACATTATAAGTAGCATTTGCTTTTAGTGAAAGCTGAAACTTCCCTTTATCATTGGTTATCGAATAGGAATCGACTGCTTTTGTAACTTGATTTACTGCCATGACATTTGCCATTTCGAGTGGCGCATTTGTCGTGTCTTTTACGATTCCTTGAAAAGTGATACTTTGAGAAAATGTGATTGATGTCATGAATAAAAGTAACAACAAAAACATTTTTTTGAGTTTTAGATTTACCATATAAGGCATTTAAGAAATATTTATAATATGTCAAAAGTCATAAAGTCAAAAGTCATAAAGCCTTTGCGTGTATTGACTTTTCACTTTTAAACTTTATGATTTTTAATTTTGCAGAATTACCTTCCCATTCTGATTTGCATACCACCATTTCCACCACGGCTTTGACCTTGATTCATTTCTTTTAGTTCTTCCATTTTTTTAGCTACGATTTCGTCATATTCTTTTTGGGTCACTACTTTTCCGTTTGTTGGTGCTTTTATTTCTTTCTTGTCCTTCACATTCATTGCGATTTTAGAACACAACAAAGTAGTTTTTCCTGCGCTTACTTCGAGAATTAAACCTGGTAAACCAAAATAATTTTCTGGACCATTGCTTACTGGAATTTCTGGTGTATACCAAGCTATCACTTCAATTTCCTTAGGGATTTCGCCATCAGACGCCATTAAAGTCGTTGATTTTGGTTTTTCGGTTGTTTGCTTCGCCTGTTCGCTAACGCTCGAGTCTTTTTTATCTTTATTTTCTTCTTGTTTTTTCATTCTGAAATTTCTAAAATCAGACTGACTTGCTTTCTGTTTTGCAGTGGCTTTAAAACACATATAACCGCCAATTTCTTTAGTTTCTTGGCTCATTTTCCAAGCTAATTTGGGTAAAGTATCTTGAATTAGAAACTCTTTTCCCATAATTTCTCTATCAATAGTAAAAGTTTTTTCTTTGATGTTTTTATACTGCGTTCCGCCTCCGCCCATAAACGAAGACATCATTCTCATACCTCCACCGCTTTGTGTTCCCGGTGCATCTAGTTTTTCTTCTTCTTTATAAATAGAGGTGTTTTTGTCAAAATTAAGTACAAATGTCTTTTCGAACATGCTTTTCATTCTTTCTTCAAACATTTTTTGCATTTCAGGCGTAATGTCTTTGTTACCTTCCATTCTAGATTTAAAATCGGCGGTACTGGTTTTAGATTCATATACTGCCATGCCCTGAAAATCTTGTGCAAATGAGGTGAAACTTATAATTACTAGTGCTAGTGTTGTGATTATTTTGTTCATTTTTTGATTCTATTTAATGTTTGTTCTGCAAATATGGCGAATGAAATTGTGTTTTGTTACCAATGATTTGTTAAATAAATCGTAATTTGCATCAATGAAAAAGTTTGTACTTCTTATCGTTTTGCTTGTTTCGTCATTGACGTATTGCCAATATACAAATCCTGTGGCTTCACAAATGGGCTCGGAGTTTATTGAAGCTGATGAATATGTTGGAGAAGATGCTTTTGGTTATAAATATTATATAAAAAATTCGGTTTTATTTAAAATTAAAAAAACGGAAAATTTTCAATATAAAAATATTGCTTTAGGCAAAATTTCGAGAGTTGACATTCAGAATTCATTAAAAATTATTTTGTTTTACGAAAACTTCAATAGCGTCATAATTCTTGACAACCAACTGAATGAGATAGAAAAAATTAGTTTTTCTGAAAACTCAAAGAACATTATAGCAAGTGCGGTAGGGATTTCTTCTCACAACAGTCTTTGGGTTTTCAATTCAATAAGTCAGCAAATAGGATTGTATGATTATTCGAAAAAAGAGTACAAAAACATAACCGTTCCAATTTCTGGAGTTATCAAATATTATCAAACAAATTTTAATAATTTCTATTGGATTGACGAAAGAAATTATTGTTATTCCTGTGATATTTTCGGAAAAATAGTAGCTTTAGGAAAAGTGCCTGATTTCGATTCAGTACAATTGACCTCAAACCTAAGCATTATCTTTAAGAAAAATGATTTGCTGTATTATTACGCTCTAAATGGCGACAAAAAAACATTAATCAATTTAGAACAAAAAAGCTACACTAGTTTTTATTATAAAGAACAAAATTTATCTATTTTTACATCCGAAGGAATTACAAATTATAAAATTAATTTACCATAATGCATATAGCAATCGCAGGGAATATAGGTGCCGGAAAAACAACACTAACCAAACTTTTGGCTAAACATTTTAAATGGGAACCGCATTTTGAAGATGTCGTAGACAATCCTTATTTAGATGATTTTTATCATCAGATGGAGCGCTGGTCGTTTAACCTTCAAATTTATTTTCTAAATAGTCGTTTTCGTCAAGTATTACAAATTCGCGAAAGCGGTAAAAAAATAATACAGGACAGAACCATTTATGAGGATGCTCATATTTTTGCACCTAATCTTCATGCAATGGGATTAATGACTAATCGTGATTTTCAGAATTATTCTTCGCTTTTCGAACTGATGGAAGGTTTGGTTGGTCCGCCAGATTTGTTAATTTATTTACGTAGTTCGATACCTAATTTAGTAGGGCAAATACACAAACGTGGTCGTGAGTACGAAAACTCTATTTCGATAGATTATTTGAGTCGCCTGAACGAACGTTACGAAGCTTGGGCAACTAGTTATACCAAAGGAAAATTATTAATTATTGATGTTGACAATGTAGATTTTGTAAACAATCCCGAAGATTTAGGTATGATTCTAAATAGAATTGATGCTGAGCTAAATGGTTTGTTTTAAAAAAAATTACTAATAGATATAAAAAATGCCTCACAAAATTTGTGAGGCATT
>NZ_JAYWDT010000111.1:0-18490 GCF_043779715.1 Flavobacterium sp. | reverse complement strand
GTACCAACAACAATGTAGCCGCCGGGGTTATGGGAGCTACAACCACTATCGCAAGTGCCGGGCTAGGCCTGAGCGGACAAGGCGAAAGCGTGGGCATCACAATTGTTATTTATTTTTTAATTAATTTTAACAAACCCAAATTTTCATGAAAAAAACATTACTATTACTGTTATTTGTTATATCGGTGGCAAATGCACAGGTTGGAGTCGGAACAATAACACCAAATGGAGCATTAGACATTACCTCTGCAAATGACGGAGTACTAATCCCTCGTATTGCATTATCTGCAACAAACGTTGCCACAGTACTTACTCCAACCACCTCAGAATTAGTTTACAATACCGCTACCGCTGGAGCAGGAATCACTGCTGTTACTCCTGGATTTTACTACTGGAATGGTGCGTCATGGATAAGGATATCAACAGGACAAAATAGCGACTGGACTCTTTTAGGGAATTCAGGAACAGTAGCAGCAACAAACTTTGTTGGTACCACCGACGCTATAGATTTTGTTACAAGAACAAATAATACCGAAAAAACAAGGGTAACTAGTGCTGGAAATGTGGGTATAGGAACCCCTACTCCAGCTGCAAAACTTGATGTTGCAGCTGCAGCAACCGCAGTAAACACTGTCGTAAATGCAACCGGAAGCATTAATGATTATTTACAATTCAACATTCAAAATACAAGTACCGGAATCCAAGCTCAAAGTGGCTATTCTGCCACTGCTGATAACGGAACAGCAACCACCGGTTTTGCGTGGTTAGGTATTAACAATTCTACATTTAACTTTCCAACCGCTTACAATATAGGTGGAGTAAATGATGTAAGCTATGTAGGTAGTGGTCAGGATATGTATGTTGCAAATGCAAACAATACTAAATCTATTATATTTTCAACTGGAAGAGCAGCCACACCTTTTTTTAATGAAAGAATGAGAATCACCAACGCTGGAAATGTAGGTATAGGCACTACTTTACCAACTGGATTGCTAGACTTAACAGCTACCGACAGAGGTATGGTTCCGCCTAGAATTGCACTTACCGATTCAAGCTTGCAAGCACCTGTAATAAACCCACAAGGTGGTGCAATACCTGCAGGAACAACGATATACAATACCGCAACAGCTGGAGTTAGCCCAAACAACGTAGGTCCAGGATTATATTTTTGGAATGGTACAAGATGGATAGCCTTTGCAGGTTCTGCTGGAGGTCTTGACTGGTCTCTTACAGGTAATGCTTCTACAACTCCCGGAACTTTTGCAGCGCCGGGTGTAAATTATTTAGGAACTTCGGATGCAACTGCATTACACATAACTACAAATAATACACCTAGAATTCAGATTGCTTCTAGCGGAAATACTGGAATTGGAGTTGCAGCTACAGGAGTTGATTTGGTAAGCATAACAAACAGTAGTAATACTAATCAAAGAGGACTCTTGGTAAATAATTCTTCAACTCTTGCAAGTGCAAGAGGAGTAAGTATAGTGCAATCTGGATCAACAACCGGATCAACTGCTCTTATTGCAAACAATACGAACACTAATCTTGACGGACTTGGAGCAATTATATCAGGTCAAAATGTAGGATTAACTTCATTAGCAAATTCAGGAACTACCTCTAATGGGACAAGTTACGGATTAGCAGGATTTGGAAAAACAGCTGTAACAGGTACTGGAGTTGCTGGTATAGGACAAGGAGGAACTACAGCATCATCTTTCGCAGGTATAGGATCAGGAGTAGCTGCTACAGGAGCAGATTTAGGATTATCTGCTTTTGCAACTACCACCACTGGTGCTAGAAACGCAGCTCGTTTTGATGCCCTAACCGCAACTGCAACACTAGGAGATGACCCAGCTGCGAGTATCGCAGGATTTGCAACGGCTGTAGATGTTGGAGGTGGAGCAGTTAATATTAGAGATGTAAGTTACGGTGGCTACTTCACAAGTGGAACTGGCACATCATTTGCTTATGTTGGTGCCAACCTTAGTGCAAATGTCGGAGGATCAACAAACTATAAAATCATAGGAACAGGAACGGTTTCAACAATCGTTTCAAGCGACAAAGCAAATGATTCTAAAAGAATTATGTTTGCTCCAGAAGCTCCAGAAGTTTTATTCGAGGATTATGGTGTAGGACAGTTAAATAACGGACAAGTAACAATTAAAGTGGATCCTATATTTAGCAAAAATATCTTTGTTGACAGCAAGCATCCATTAAAAGTTTTTGTTCAATTAGAAGGCGATTGTAATGGAGTCTTTGTAACTAGTAAGTCAAAAGATGGTTTTACAGTGAAAGAATTAAATGGAGGGAAATCTAATGTTAGTTTTTCTTGGCATATTATTGGCAACAGAGCTGATGAAAAAGATGCAACTGGCAAAACAGTAAACTATCAACTATTACGCTACCCCGAAGCACCTACTGCTCTACCTACTCCTGAACTAAAACAAGTTAGATTAGAAAAAGTAAAAGATTTATGATACTATTAATAATAATATTAAATAAGCTTTTTTAAATTAATTATAGATAATAAAAAAGACCTTGATTTTAAATAATCAAGGTCTTTTTTTGTTATAGTGTTAAAAAAATACTAATTACAAAAAATAAATTATAAATATAGAACTCCTTATTGGTCGATCGTTGCAGAGAGAATTATTATTCCAAAATGAAATACGCCCGAGATGGTAATCTCGGAATTGCCTGAAAGGAGATTCCGCATCTTATGGCGTAGAAAAAACCAGATATTAGGGAAGGATCGGAGGGTTTGCTAGCATCAAATAACTTGTATTAAATTTATTAAAACCCAAACTGAATATGACAAAATAAATTCAAGTAAAGTAAAATCATGAACAGAAACTTTATAAAATAGAAAACGGAAACTTTATTTAGAAATGACAATACAATTTAGATAACGAATCAAATATTCCAACAGTCGTTTTTAATACAAACTTATTAAAATTAGAAAAATTAATTCCTAAAATGTGGTTTTAAAAGAATTTTAAAAACTTTCTAAAACACCAACAATATAACACTTATTCTCAATTATTAACAATTATCTAATAATATTTTTACACAATAATTTGTTTATGTTGATTTTATTTATATATTTCCGAAACCAAAAAACACATACTAACTATTATGAAGCAGAATTATTTTCAGAAAAAGCAGCTTTTTGTTTTACTAGTACTACTTACTTTATTTACAACCAGCAACAATACTCTTATTGCACAATGTGTAACAACGGCACCCGCAGATGTGACTATAGATTGCGGAACATCAACTACTTTGAGCGCAACAACAACTGCGATATCCTATACCGTGGTAACATCATCGTGTGGTCCAGTTGCTATTGCAGGCACAACCGCCTTCCCAACCGCTTGCGATGACTGTGTAACAGGTCAGATACCTATTGGATTCCCATTTAATTTTTATGGAAATACATATACCACAGCAGTAATATCGTCTAACGGTATTTTAGGTTTTGGTCCTACTTTTGCATTTACAGGTTATAGTGCTTTTGCTATACCAGCTGCAGGAAATCCAAACAATTATATCGCTGGTTTTTTTGCTGACATAGACATTCGTTTTGGAGGAACAATAACCTATCAAACAGTAGGTACTGCTCCAAACAGACGTTTTGTGATAAGCTATAATAATGTTGTGCCTTACAATGCTGGTTCAGCAGCTGGTACAGGAACAGCCTCATTTCAAATCGTACTTAACGAGGCAGGATCATTTCAGGTAATCGTTTCTCAATTATCAGCAAACTGGAGTGCAACAACCTCTGGTGCATTAGCAACTTCTGGTGCAGAAAATGACACGGGAACATACGCTTTTCCAGTCCCAGGAAGAAACTCGACCGATTGGCCAGGTATCGTTTCAGGCGATTTAGATTGTACACTATTCAACCCTCAACCTTGTGTTTTTCAGAGATGGCAGCAAGGAGCAACTGTACTTCAAACAACTCCTAACTTAACTATATCTCCTACTACAACTACACCATACACAGCCTATTGGCTTTGTGGCGGAAGTCCATGTAATGACGACACTGTTGTAAATGTTACTCTACCTAGTTATAGTTTTGACGCCAGTACAAACAATACAAACTGTTCTACACCTAACGGTTCTATATCATTTAACACTACAAATCTAAGTGGAAGTTACAATCTTGGTTACAACATAAACGGAAGTCCAACTTCTCAAACTGTTACACCCGCAGGAGGCGCTAGTATAGCTCAAGGTGCACTATTTAATACTGGAGCACTTGCAGTTGCAGATACAACTTGGATTAGAAATAACGGAGGCACAACTTGTGGCGCAACAGCTGGCACTACTTATTATTACGATGTTTTTCCGTTTACAGTTTCGACTAACGGATCATATACACTTAATATGTGTACTCCAGGAACAAATTTTGACGCTCATGCATCTTTATATCAAAATGCATTTAACGGAGCTGCACCTTGTGGAACTCCAGCAAATTTTATAATTGCTGATGATGATGGAAATCCAGCAGCTGGAAATTGTAGTGATGACCCAAGTATAGTGGCAACGCTATCAACTGGAATTACTTATTATTTAGTATCTACTAGTTTTAGTACTGGTGTTGTTGGGAATTACGAATGGACATTTACAGGTCCAGCAGCAGCAACATTAATCGTTGGAGCTCCTAAAATCACTTTAAGCAACTTATCAGCTGGTACTTATTCTAACTTTCAATTAAACACTGTTAGCTGTGGGATTTTAACCATTCCTGGTCCATTCACAATTTCAGACACAAGTGCTAAAACTTGGTCTGGAGCTACAAATACAAATTGGAGTGTAGCCACTAACTGGTCCGGAGGAGTAATTCCTAACAACGCCGATTGTGTAGTTATACCAAATGTAACTAACGACCCTGTCGTTTCAGGAGCTAGTTACGAAGCTTTAGCAGGAACGCTAACAATTCAAAACGGTGGTAATTTGACCATAAATTCTAATAATTTTATAACTGTAACCAATGCTGTAACCGTGAATGCAGGAGGTATATTTACATTAAATAATAATGCATCATTATTACAAACAAACAATGCAGTTAATAGTGGCGACATTATATACAGAAGAGACGCAATCAACATTAGGGGCTCTGATTTTGTATATTGGTCATCACCAGTGGCAAGTCAAACCATTAGTGGGATATATGCCACTCCTGTACAAGGTCCAAAATATTCATGGAATACAACTGGATTAAATACTAGAAATGGACTTGGTAGATGGGACACTTTTACAGGAACTATGACTCCAGGAAAAGGTTACATACTTAGAGGTTCTAGTAATTATGGGATGGCAGCAAGCACCATAAACAGTACTTTTACAGGTGTTCCAAACAACGGAGACATAACAATAAAGGCTACTCGTGGCAATATGACTGGGGCAACTGTACCATCTACCTACTCGACTGCTGGACTTAATGTAATGGACGACAACTGGAATTTACTTGGCAACCCATATCCATCGGCCATCAATGGATTACAGTTTTTATCTACAAATAGCACTAACCTATTAGGCAACTTAAGAGTATGGAGGCATTTAAGTACTCCTACTATAATTGCGAGTCCTTTTTATCAAACTTTCGTATATAATTATAATTCAAGTGATTATTTAACTATCAATTTCACAGGACCAACAGTACCTGGAGCATCAGATATTATAAAATCAGGGCAAGCATTTATGACGCAACGCATAGAAGGTATCCAAGATTTAGTAGGCACTGACATACAGTTTAACAATGCTATGAGAAGAAACGCAGGTGCTCTAATGGCGAATGACAATTTCTTTAAAACAAGTACAAACAATCAATCTTCTAATACAAATACTATTGAAAAACATAGAATATGGTTAGATATTGTTGACGATACTACAAACTCTTCAGAGACTACCCTATTAGGATACGTTGAAGGAGCTACAAATCGTTTTGATAATAATTTTGATGCTACAATTGGAATTACTACTGCCATAGGAATATATACTTTTGCAGACAGTAAAGAATGTATAATTCAAGGCAGACCAACACCATTTAATCAAAATGATATTGTTCCCATAGGGATAAATGTACAATCAGATGGTGGTTATCATATTGCAATAAAATCAGTTGACGGACTATTTACGAATGGTACACAAATTATATATTTAGAAGATAAATTGCTAAATATTATTCATAATTTAAGTTTAGCTCCTTATAGTTTCACGTCAAACGCTGGAGTTGTAAACGATCGATTTGTTCTACGTTATACAGAAGCTGCATTATCTAATGATGATTTTGACTACAATGATCAAATTAAAATTTTTATTAATAATGGTATCAATGTAACTTCTACAAATGAAACAATCAAAGATGTAATTGTTTATGATGTTTTGGGTAAAACACTATTGGATAAGAAAAATATCATTAAAAATGAAGTAAAACTAACCGAACTAAGACCAACAACAAATGTCCTAATCGTTAAAGTAACTTTAGAAAACAATAAAGTGGTAATAAAAAAAGTAATTTATTAAATTACAGATACTTTGAAAAACTCCAAAAAGACCTTGATTTTAAATAATCAAGGTCTTTTTCATTAGCATAAGCTTCTCTTTCAAATACAATATTTCTGTAGGCTTTGCTACTATTTTTGTATCGAATTGTTTTGATTAAAAAATCTGTAAAATACCAAATATAAAAAGGCAAAATAAGTAACTCTAATTGCTGACGAATATGAATTTTTTCGTGGTTTATTAAAACTTTATCAGTTTTATCAAAATCATTTCTAATAATTACAAAAGGAAAAAAAGTAAGTCCTCGGTATTTTTTTGGAATTAAATATTTAGAAACAATTAGAAACATACTTTAAAGTTTATAAATTTGTAATATGAATTCACAAAGTAAAGAAAATAAACCCATAGAAGGTGAAGATTTTTATTACACACCCGAAGGCTACAAGTGTTTTACCGAGAAATACCACCTAAAACGTGGCTATTGTTGCAAAAGCGGTTGTCGCCATTGCCCTTATGGTTTCGATAAAAAAACAGGAATAATTAAAAACCAGAAATCTTAGACATTTTAGACTTCTCCTATTTGAGAAAAAACCTAACTGATCTAAAAATCTAACTAATCTAAAAAAATGACTTTCCAAGAACAAATACAACAAGGAATCCCAACTACACTTCCAAACCCTAAACCATACGAGTTAGAAATAAATCATGCTCCTAAAAGAAAAGAAATCCTTTCGGACGATGAAAAAAAATTAGCGCTTCGCAACGCACTTCGTTATTTCGAAGCAAAGCATCATGCAACATTAATCAAAGAATTCTCAGATGAACTAGAAACTTACGGACGTATTTATATGTATCGTTTTCGTCCAGACTATGAGATGAAAGCTCACCCTATTTCCGATTATCCAGGAAAATGTGAACAAGCCAAAGCCATTATGCTCATGATTCAGAATAATTTAGATTATGCTGTAGCACAACATCCTCACGAGTTAATTACTTATGGCGGAAACGGTGCCGTTTTCTCAAACTGGGCACAATATTTATTGACGATGCGATATTTATCGGAAATGACCGATGAGCAAACTTTATCGATGTATTCTGGTCACCCAATGGGATTATTTCCCTCACACAAAGAAGCTCCAAGAGTTGTGGTGACTAACGGAATGGTTATTCCTAATTATTCTAAACCCGACGATTGGGAAAAAATGAATGCTTTAGGCGTTTCTCAATACGGACAAATGACAGCAGGAAGTTATATGTATATTGGTCCGCAAGGAATCGTTCACGGAACAACCATCACGGTTTTAAACGGTTTTAGAAAAATAAAGAAATCAACTTCCGGTGGTTTATTTGTAACCTCAGGACTTGGCGGAATGAGCGGTGCGCAACCAAAAGCAGGAAACATTGCAGGTTGTATTACGGTTTGTGCCGAAGTAAATTCAAAAATCACACACATTCGTCACAGTCAAGGTTGGATAAACGAAGTTTTCGAAAACATAGACGAGCTGGTTACCAGAGTCACTTTGGCGAAAGCCAATAAAGAAGTCGTTTCTCTTGCTTATTTAGGAAATGTGGTCGATGTTTGGGAACGATTTGACCAAGAAAACATTCATATCGATTTAGGTTCCGACCAAACATCGTTACACAATCCTTGGGCTGGCGGCTACTACCCTACTGGATTTTCATTTGAAGAATCGAATGAAATGATGGCAAACAATCCAGATAAATTTAAAGAAGAAGTTCAAAAAACATTGCGTCGTCATGCGACAGCTATAAACAAACATACTGCAAAAGGAACGTATTTCTTCGATTACGGAAATGCTTTTTTATTAGAAGCTTCTCGTGCTGGTGCCGATATTATGGCCGACAATAAAATCGATTTTCGTTATCCGAGCTATGTGCAAGACATTATGGGACCTATGTGTTTCGATTATGGTTTTGGGCCTTTCCGTTGGGTTTGTGCTTCAGGAAAACCAGAAGATTTAGCAAAAACCGATGCTATTGCTTGTGCCGTTTTAGAAGAAATGATGAAAAACTCACCTTCAGAAATTCAGCAGCAAATGCAAGATAATATTACTTGGATAAAAGGTGCTCAGGAAAACAAACTAGTGGTTGGTTCGCAAGCACGAATCCTTTACGCTGACGCCGAAGGGAGAATAAAAATTGCCGAAGCCTTTAACCAAGCCATTGCAAAAAGAGAAATTGAAACTGTAATTCTGGGTCGTGACCATCATGATGTTTCAGGAACAGATTCGCCTTATCGCGAAACTTCAAATATATATGACGGCTCTCGTTTTACTGCCGATATGGCAATACAAAACGTGATTGGTGACAGCTTCCGTGGTGCAACATGGGTTTCTATTCACAATGGTGGTGGAGTTGGTTGGGGCGAAGTTATAAACGGTGGTTTTGGTATGGTTCTTGATGGCTCTAAAGAGGCTTCAAAACGATTAGAATCGATGCTTTTTTGGGACGTAAACAACGGAATATCAAGAAGAAGCTGGGCAAGAAACGACAATGCAATTTTTGCAATAAAAAGAGCTATGGCGACGCAACCTTTGTTGAAAATTACCATCCCTAATATAGTGGATGAAAAGTTATTTTAGTTTAAAGTTTATTAGGTTCTAATGACAACTTTATAAATTAAACCATAAAAAAATAAAATTATGAAAACAATAAAATTTTTATCGATATTGATAACATTCTTATTAGCATCATGTAGTCCGGTAAGAGTAAATTCTGATTATGACAAAAAAACAGATTTTTCAGTTTATAAAACCTATGCTTTTCATAAAACCGGTATAGACAAAGTGGAAATTTCCGATTTTGATAAAAAACGCATCCTTCGTTCTATCGATGAAGAAATGACTACTAAAGGTTTTACCAAAAGTGAAACTCCTGATTTGTTAATTAATATTAATACCAAAGCTGAAAAAAACATTAATGTAAGCCAATTTAATGCAAATTACGGTTATGGCTGGGGATTGGGCTGGAGTCCTCCATATTGGGGTGCAAATTACAGTGTCAATACAAATACCGAAGGAACACTGATTATTGATTTGATAGACGCTAAGAAAAAAGAGTTAATTTGGCAAGGCGAAGGTGTTGGATATCTAACAAAAAACACAGACAAAAAAGACGAGAATATAAAATCTTTCGTTAACAGTATATTAGCACAATATCCCCCAATAAGAAAATAAATATTAAAATTATATAGCTGGTTTGTTAATAAAACAGACCAGCTATTTTAACACAAAAATATGACCAAAAAATACTTTAACACGATACTCCTACTCATTATTAGCATTTTTATATCGTCATGTAGTTCTACAAATTTACTGACTATGAATGCCTTACAACCTGCCCCAGTAAACATAAATGCTAAAGATATTTCTATAGGAATAATCAACAGAAGTATACCTTCTAAAAAAAATGAAGCTGTCGATGAGATAGACAAAATTTTATCTATCGAAGGTAAAAACTTAGATAAAGAAGGTGCGCAAAATACTATAACAGGTTTACAAAATGAACTTTCTAAAAACAATCTAATCACTGGTGCTAAAATTATTGAAATACCAAATCTCAAAAATACTGGTTTAGATCTTTTCCCTGAATCGATTTCTTGGGAAAAAATAGCTCAAATTTGCAAAGAAAATAAAGTAGATGTAGTCTACGAACTTTCGTATTATGACACCGATGCAAAAGTTACATATAAAGTTGCAAACGTAGAAACAACGAATATTTTAGGACTAAAAATTCCACTTATAGAACACCAAGCGACAATTACAACCCTAATAAAAACTGGATGGAGAATATATTCGCTAAAAGACAAAGCGATTTTAGAAGAATTCTCAACGCAAGACGACGTAACATTATCAGGAAAAGGTATAAATCCTGTTAAAGCAATTGAAACTATTATAGGGAGAAAAGAAGCGGTTTTAAACATTAGTGACAAAATCGGAGAATCCTATGCGCGAAGAATATTACCATATAACATAAGAGTTTCGAGAGATTATTTTGTAAAAGGTACCGATAATTTTGTCACTGCAATGCGAAGAGCTCAAACCGGGAAATGGGATAGTGCAGCCGAGCTTTGGGCAAAAGAAGTAGACAATTCCAATGGTGAAATTGCTGGTAGAGCTTGTTATAATATGGCCATTATAAATGAAATTAATGGAAATTTAGATACTGCAGTCGAGTGGGCATCAAAAGCATATTCAGATTACAACAATAAATTAGCCCTAAAATATCTGAACATTCTAAAAAGAAGAATAAATAAGAACAAACAACTTGAATTACAGTTGAAATAAATCCAAAGATTTAGTACTTTTACTTCCAAACAACAAGTACAATATTATGGAAGCGCATTTTGAAAGCAACCCGCTGATTGACAGATTACCAAAGCATTTAAAGCAGTTTATAAAACCACAAGACTATAGTGATTACACACCTATAAACCAAGCTGTGTGGCGTTATGTGATGCGCAAAAATGTAGATTACCTGTCGAAAGTTGCTCATGAATCGTATCTCATAGGACTAGAAAAAACAGGGCTAGAAATAAATAACATTCCAAACATGTACGGTATGAACCGAATTCTAAAAGAAATTGGTTGGGCCGCTGTAGCCGTTGACGGATTTATTCCGCCTAATGCATTCATGGAATTTCAAGCTTACAATGTGCTTGTTATTGCTTCCGATATTAGACAATTAGAACATATAGAATACACGCCTGCACCAGACATTATTCACGAAGGAGCTGGTCACGCACCTATTATTGCCAATCCAGAATATGCCGAATATTTACGTCGTTTTGGTGAAATAGGTTGCAAAGCCATTTCATCGTCACGAGATTATGAAATGTATGAAGCAGTACGATTATTATCGATAGTTAAAGAAGCTGAAGGAACACCACAAGCTGAAATCGATGCTGCCGAAAAACAAGTAGATTTTCTTCAAAATAATATGGGAGAAATGTCAGAAATGGCACAAATTCGAAACTTACACTGGTGGACTGTCGAATACGGTTTGATAGGAACGGTAGAAAAACCAAAAATATATGGCGCTGGTTTGCTTTCTTCTATTGGCGAAAGCGCTTGGTGCATGACAGATGAAGTAGAAAAACTTCCCTACTCTATTGATGCGGTAAACCAAAGTTTCGACATTACAAAACCACAACCTCAGCTTTTTGTAACACCCGATTTTGCCCATTTAAGTGAAGTCCTAGAAGAATTTGCAAACAAAATGGCTTTGAGGACTGGTGGATTATCTGGCATTCAGAAACTAATTAATTCGAAAGCGATTGGAACTATCGAAATGAGTACAGGAATTCAAATTTCAGGTTTATTTACCAATGTTATTGAAGATGACGGAAAACCAGTTTATATTCAAACTACTGGAAAAACAGCTTTATCTTATAGAGAAAAAGAATTGGTTGGTCACGGAACGTCTTATCATGCAGAAGGTTTCGGAAGTCCAATTGGGAAACTAAAAGGAATTAATCTCGCTATCGAGGACATGAGTCCGCGCGATTTGAAAGCTTACGATATTTATGAAACTGGAAAAGTGACCCTAGAATTTGAAGGGAATATTATAGTTTCGGGTGAGATTATTACAGGTTCACGCAATTTACAAGGAGAAATTATATTAATTAGTTTCAAAAACTGTACTGTTACTCATGGGGAAACCATTTTGTTTCAGCCAGAATGGGGAATTTATGACATGGCAGTTGGCAAAAAAGTGATTTCAGCTTTTTCTGGCCCAGCCGATGTGCATAGTTTCGATATGATTACACATATTCCTTCATCTAAAACCATCAAATCTGTAAAGACACCTGAACGTGAAGAATTAGAAGGTTTGTACCAAAATGTACGTGATATTCGCGAAGGGAAATCGACTGATTTATCGTTAGAAAATACTTTCGAAAAATTACTCGAAAACCACCCAAAAGACTGGTTACTTTCTGTTGAAATTGTAGAATTAATACATACCAAAAACACCATTTTGACTACTAAAATAATTTCTCATTTAGATAACTTAAAAATCTCTAGACCGGAAGTTAAAAAATTAATTAGCAATGGTTTGGAATTGATTTTAGAAAAAGAATCGGTGTAAATTACGATTTTATTTTGGCAGAAAAATCGCTTTCTTTTCCAATAATATTTCCTTCGTATTGTAATTTCCAGCCCATCGAGTTGGTAAGAATTAGCATTTTAGACAATTCGGAAATTAATCGATTTTGAGCATTCGATTTTAAGGTCGATTTTTCTATTTTCTTGGCTAAACTTGCCTTAGCCTGTCTGCTTATTTTATTATAATCATCGCCCGTAAATGGATTCAATTTGCTTTGATCTACGTCATAAAACTGGATATCCGGCGAAATTTTTATTTCCTCCTTTGGAATATTAAGAATGGTAATTATTTTGTTTTTTTCATCAATATCATATTTCATTTGATGCAAATCGTAAGCAACAGTCACATCGGCATTTACTACAATTAATGCTTTTTTGTCGAAAGAAACCATGCCTCCAAAATAAGAATCTTGGTCATTATAAGTTAATACCTCGGCAAAATGACCTTCGGTAACAACTAGTTTTCCAACATTTACAATTTGTTGTTGAATTAACGCTGTGCTATTTTCTAAACTCGAATTGTCACTTTTTTTGAATGTACAAAACTTAAACAAAAACACAACTGCAACGATTAAAACTATTCCGGCAATGATTCTATTTCGCATTTTGTTATTTTTTTATAAAAATATAAAATTAAGCTAGAAATAAAACATATAAATTTAGAAGAAGTAAAATAATAATTGACATTACGATAATTTGAATCTTATTTTTAGAAAGCGCCATCATATTATGTTGTTAGTTTTTGCTTTCTGAATAGCTTCAAGCTTGTTGTGTACTTGAAGTTTAGAGTAGATATTTTCTACGTGTTTCCTTACTGTTCCTTTAGATAAAAATAAATTTTCGGCTATACTTTCATATTTCAAACCTTTACTTAACTGCTCTAAAACCTCAACTTCACGCATGGTCAGATTTATTTCTTCTTTATTAGAAACATTATCGAAATTGATTGGGCTTCTAAAAAGTTTTAATGTCTTCAAGGCTATTGAAGGTGTCATGGTTGCTCCGCCATTTATAGTATCTAAAATACCTTGTTGCAAATTTTTTGGATTTACTTCTTTTAACAGATAACCATCTGCTCCCGCTTTTATAGCATTAAAAATGTTTTCATCATTATCAAAAACAGTCAACATAATGATTTTAATATGTGGAAATTTATTTTTAATGATATTTGTAGCTTCGATTCCGTTCATGACTGGCATTTCGATATCCATTAAAATCAAATCAATGTTGTGATTTTGCGACAGTTTTTCGACTGCATTCTTACCATCGAAAGCGGTAAATTTTACTTCAAAATCATCAAAAAAAGACAATTTCTCTTGAGTGGCTTTTATCAGAAAAGAATTGTCATCAACTATGGCTATTTTTATCATTTTCTATTTTTTATAAAATTAAGAAAAACCATTACTTAATGAGATTAAATAATGGTTTTTTATTAATTGGTTTAATTTCTAGTTAATGACAATATTTGTAAATGAACCCGAAACAGAAGTTACACCACCGCCTGATCCTGTAGCAGTAAATGTTCCTGTTAACTTATTGTTTGCATTAGCCGTAATTATTACACTTCCCGAGGTTGGATTAAAAGACGAAGACATTGTTGTGCTTCTGTAGTAAAATGCATTTCCAGAAGCCATAACATCATAAGTTCCAACCGCAATTGAAGTTAAATTGATTTCATAAACTGTACTACCACCAGTATTTGTTGCGAAAATAGTTTTGTATTGATTGCTAGCATAAGGATTGTTTACCGTTTGCTCTGCTGAACTAATACTGTCTGTCCATCTGAAACCATCGCTAGCAACAGGTGTTACTGGCGGAATTGTCGCAACATCGTCATTATCTGAACAAGAAACAGACGTTATTGCAAATAATGCAATTAGTAATAAAGAAGATAATTTTTTCATGATTTTTTAGTTTTTGTTGTTATTAACATTACAAATTTGCGAAACTTACAAACACAAAAAAATACGACAATTGTCGTATTTTTAAGATTTTAATTTAAAAAATTATTGCTTAATAAATTTTGAAGTCCTTATATAATTATTATCAATTACTTGAATTACATAAGTTCCGTTACTTAAATTCGAAACATCCAAAATTAAACTGCTTTCTGAAATATCTCTTTTTTCAAATACAGTTTGTCCAGTGATTGATATTATTTTTAAACTTGTGTTTTCTAGATTATTTTCAAACGAAAGATTAATTTGACTAGTTGTAGGGTTTGGATAAAGTGAAATAATTGATGGCTTTTCAAAAGATTTTGTTTCTAAAAAATTGGAAATATTATATTTTGCAATATAATTATCTCTCATTCCAACAGATGTTAAACTATTTACAGTAGCCGAAAAATCAAAATCTACATTGTTGCTAAAAAAACCACTAACATAGATGTTGTTGTTTTTTAGTATCATTTTATTAGGAAATGTCATATCTGAACCTCCAAAATGATTGAAGGAAACTAGATTTCCAGAAGCATTTAAAGCCGTTAAAAATACATTATATACCGTAAAACCAGCTGTTGTTGCAGTTCCTGACCCAGTTGTTGTATTATAACTTACTGTGTGTTTAAATCTTCCAAATGAAAAGATATTTCCATTATCATCAATTTGTATACTATTTAAATCCACTCCGTTATCTGTTGCGAAAATTTGTTTTGCCCAAATTATATTTCCGTTTGTATCCATTTTAGATACATATGGTATAACTTGATAAGAATGACTTAGATATAGAGTACCTGAACCACTATCAAAATCCATAAAACCTCTGGCGGTTCCTGTAGTATAAATATTGCCATTACTGTCAAAATCCATATCATTTGACTCGCTCATTTCATTAGAATTAAAAAATTTTGCCCAAACAAAGTCACCTGCAACATTCAATTTTAGAACAAATGGGTTTCTAGTGTGTGCAGTTCCTCCTGAAGTATATGCTGCAGTTCCCGTTCCTGGATCAAAATCTACATCATCGCTAAAGTGGCCTGTAACAACAACATTATTATTGGCATCATTCATAATTTTATTTCCGCCACAATACCCAAAACCACTTGTACTTGCTGTTGTTTTGCCTATTACTTTATTCCAAACAAATTGAGCATTATTATTTAATTTTGTAATAAAAATAGAATATCCATCAAAAGAAGTAAAATTATTTGTAATGGTTGGACTTGGATCAAAATCTTTTGAATTACTAAAAGTACCTGTTAAATAAATATTTTCGCCTGCATCAATACAAATACTTCTAGGAGTTCCGCCAATTTCTTTTGCATAAATAAAATTACCCGAAGTATCGAGCTTTAAAATAAAATTAAAAAGAGGTGAAGTAACATTTTGAATACCTAAATTAAATACTGCAGATGAACTTGGGTCAAAATCTACTAGCGAAGAAAATTCTCCAACTAAAATTATATTCCCTACTGGATCCACTTTTATGTCAGCAGGTTTTACATTTCCGCCAATTGTTTTTGTCCATAAAACCAAACCATTAGTGTCATATTTAGTAATCACTAAATTACCTGAATTAGTATAAGTACCCGCTGTAAATACATTTCCATTATTATCAATGGTGTTCAGGTTTAATTGTTCGTTTCCATTGCTACCTACTTGTTTAACCCACTCTAAAGCTGGAGCTTGGGCAAAAGTTGTAATTGAAAATACTATAACAAGAACGTGTAAAAATTTTTTCATAATTTATAGTTTAAAAGTTTATGAAGCAAAGTTGCGTAATTGCCGAGCACAAAAAAATACGACAATTGTCGTATTTTTAAAATATTTTCTTTTGAAATTTTATATCAAAACTTCAATTGAAGTTCCATTATCCGATGAAGAAATAGTTAGTTTCCCGCCAATTTCATTAATTCGTTTTTTCATATTATTAAGTCCGTTGCCTTTTTCGACTGTGGCAACATCAAAACCGTTACCATTGTCTTTAACGGAAATTATTATTTGATTTTCTTGCAACTTAATGTTCACTGTAATTATACTGGCTTTAGCATATTTTAATGAATTATTTATCGCTTCTTGAATAGTTCGATACACATTCATTCCTTCAACAGAAGAAAGTTTTTTAGTTGTTAAATTTTTATCAATTTCAAATGAAAAATTAATTTCTTGTTTAGCTTCTTTTGCTTTTTCGATAAAATTATGAATTCGACCTTCTAAATCTTCAAAAGAAATTTCGTTGCTATTCATTGCCCAAATGGTGTCTCGAAGCTCCACAATGGTTTCTTTTGCAAAACTTGAAATATTGTCTAATTTATTATCTAATTTTTCATTTGTAATGTCAAAACCATATTTCACACTATCCACACTAGAAATTATAAAAGTCAATTGTGCTCCAATATTATCGTGCAAATCACGAGAAATGGACAACCTTTGTTCTTGTAATTTGTTTTGGGTTTCAATTTTAGAAATTGCCGATTTTAGCTTAAATTCTTGTTCTTGTTGTGTATTTTTAAGTTTTTGTTGGCGGTACACCAAATAACCAATTAAACCTAAAAAAACAGCCAAGACAGAAAGACCAACTAAGTAAGTGTGTTTCTGTTTGGCATCAGCTTTTTGTTGTATAATTTGCTTCTCTTTTTTCTCTGTTTGATACTTGGTTTCAAGTTCGGCAGTTTCTTTTACGGAAGCCAATTTAGTGGCTTTTTCAATACTTTGCTCATATAAACTTTGATAATGTATAACAGAATCCGGTTTATTTAATCTGGCATAAATAGGAACTAAATACTTATACGAATTAGATAGTTCAAAGTCTAATTTTTTTTCAATAAAAAATTTATTAATTTCTAATAGTATTTTTTTTGCTTCTTCAAATTTATTATCCTTAAGTAAAGTATAGGCTTCATTTAATCTGTTTTTATTAAATGCTCCATCAGAACTAAAAACTTTTCTTTGTTCTGCCACTTTAGCAAATAATTTTTTGGATTCTTCAGTCTTATTTTGAGCTTGTTTAATTATAGCTAAATTGTTGTTGGATTTAGAAATCGTAAATAAATCACCAATCTCATTACAAAAAATAAGACTTTTATTATAGGCTTTCATTGAAGCTATTGTGTCATTCATAGATAATAAAATATTACCTTTTGTTAAATAATTCCTACATAAACTTTCTTTTAATTTGTTTTCTTCTAAATATTTAATTACTTCATTTATATATTTTAAAGCCTTTGGATAATCTTTTAATTCATAATATATGGAGCCAATATTTCCCTTAATAATCGATAATTGTTTTAAATCATTGATTTTACTAAAATACTCATAAGCGCTAAGATAAGTTCGCATAGCTAATTTCAATTTTCCTTGAACTTGATAGATATTACCAAGATTAGCATTTATTTTTGCCATTCCTTTTACATCATTTCTAGCTTTGCGAATTGAATAAGCTTTTAAATAATTTTCATTTGATTTTTGATAATCACTCTTCTTAAAATAAATCATAGCAATATCACTGTAAACTTGAGCAATTATAGTAGAATCATTTATTTTTTTTGATTCAAACAAGGCTTTTTCACCATAAACCATAGATGAATCTAAAGAAATATTAGAATAATACCATGTTAAATCAGAATAAATAGTTGCTCGTTTTTTGCCATCTGGATTAGATTTCAAATCTTTTTTCAAGCCATCAATAATGTCTTGTGCATTTTGCGCATTTGCAAAAGCAGTGACTAGAAATAATAATAAAAACGATAATTGTTTCATTCTCATATTTAGGGGTTATTTTTTTAAACTTATTTCAAACAAGTCTAGGTTCATTTCCAAAATAGATTTACTTAACTTTATATTTGATTCTTTAAATTTAATTTTTAAATCATCCGATAGTTTTACTTTCTGATTTTGAGCCACTAAGTTAGTA
>NZ_JAYWDT010000110.1:0-40409 GCF_043779715.1 Flavobacterium sp. | reverse complement strand
AAAGGAGGAAGAAGGTGTTTTTTATTAATTTTACTTCGCTGAAAATATTAACTTTACATAAAATAATTCTTGAAATGCGATCGAAAGCAATAAACGTATCCAAATATTTAACAGAAATTCCTCAAGAAAGGCAACAAGCTTTTAATAAACTCCGTCAAACTATTTTAGAAAATATGCCAAAGGGTTTCGAAGAATGTATGATTTACGGAATGGTTGGTTATGTTGTTCCTCATTCTATTTACCCAAAAGGTTATCATTGTGACCCAAAATTGCCTTTATCATTTACATCTATTGCATCACAAAAAAACTTCATCGCATTCTATCACATGGGAATTTACATGAATCCTAAACTTTTAGAATGGTTTACAACCGAATTCCCAAAACACAGCAAACACAAACTCGATATGGGAAAAAGTTGCATTCGATTTAAAAAATGGGACGCGATTCCGTTTGATTTAATTGGAGAATTAATGACAAAAATATCTGTTCAAGATTATATAACCGAATATGAATCAATTTTACATAAATAAAAAAAGGAGCTTGAAGCTCCTTTTTTTATTTATGTAAAAATTCTAAAACATTCTTTTCAATTCGTTCATCAATATTTGATATATCAGCTTTTACGAATTTTTCACCTAAAATATTTTCATATAATTCTATATATCTTTCTGAAACCGAAGTAATATATTCCGCTGACATATGTGGAATTTGCTGTCCTTCTTGCCCTTGAAATCCGTTTTCTATTAACCAACGACGCACAAACTCTTTAGATAATTGTTTTTGCTCTTCATTATTGTCTTGTCTTTCCTGATATCCATCAGCATAAAAATAACGCGAAGAATCTGGTGTGTGAATTTCGTCTATTAAAACAATTTTTCCTTCTTTGGTTTTACCAAATTCGTATTTTGTATCTACTAAAATTAAGCCTCGTGAAGTTGCTATTTCGGTTCCACGTTGGTATAAATCTCTCGTGTATTTTTCTAAAACTAAATAATCTTCTTCAGAAACAATCTTTTTTGCTAAAATATCTTCGCGAGAAATATCTTCGTCATGCGAACCATTATCAGCTTTGGTAGTTGGTGTAATTATAGGTGTGGGGAATTTATCATTTTCTTTCAAACCTTCTGGCATTGTTACGCCACAAATTATTCTTTTTCCTAAAGCATATTCCCTAGCGGCGTGTCCTGAAAGATAACCACGAATAACCATTTCTACTTTAAACGGATCACACAAGTGTCCGACAGCCACGTTTGGATCTGGTGTTGCAATTAGCCAATTTGGAACAATATCTTGTGTGAGTTCCATAAACTTAGTGGCAATTTGGTTCAGAATTTGTCCTTTATATGGGATTCCTTCTGGTAGAACAACATCGAAGGCGGACAATCTATCGGTGGCAACCATTACTAAAAGCTCATCGTTTATGTTGTAAACTTCTCTGACTTTGCCTCGGTAAACTGATTTTTGATTTGGGAAATTGAAATTTGTAGTTGTAATTGTGTTCATTGTGTAGTTGTGTGTATTTTTGCAAAAATAGGAAATTACAACTACATTTTTAATATTTTTTTGAAGTAATCTATTTCAAAACAGAACGCCTTATTATACTATTAAATAGTCTGTAACCTAATATCCTACGGAGAAAATTCATTGCATTGGCGTCGAAACCAATCGTGAATCGTTTGAATCTTCTTGGTGGATTTTCGGCAATACTCAACACTTTTTGAGTGATTGTTGGCAATAAATCTTTATTTTTAGCTGTTTTTTTATGTAGAAGATCCGTAATTTTATCCATTAAATCATTATAAGATTCTATCGTTGATCTTTCAGATTTTGTGACATTTTTCTGAAAATCAGTTTTTGCATTTCCAAACTGTATTGTACAAACTTTGATATTAAAATCAATCAACTCATAAGCCATACATTCTGAGAAGCTTTCGACTGCTTTTTTTGTTGAATGATAAAAACTTCCCAAAGGCAAATTGACCAAACCTGCAACCGAAGATATATTTATAAACAATCCTTTATTTTGTTCTCTAAATACAGGAATAAATGCCCTGCATACTTTTACGACTCCTAACCAATTGATGTCTACAATACTTTTTATCTTATCATCTTCAGATAATTCGACAAAACTTCTGTAACCAACACCAGCGTTATTTATAACAACATCGATGGTTTTATATTCTTTTAATAATTCAATTTTAGTGTTTTCAATAATTTCGGTCGATGTAACATCTAAAACATAACACTTAATATTTGGCAAACCCATTAGCTCTTTACCGTGATCAAGGTGAATCATAGTTGCAATAACATTCCAACCATTTTTAGAAAAATGCAAGGTTAGTTCTTTACCTAACCCGCTTCCTGCTCCAGTAATAAGTACATTTTTCAAAATTGAATGTTTTTAGTAAGTTGGTAAAACTACATAAAATAAAATTTAATATTTAGTTTTGATGAAAATTAAGGAAGTTTCCAATAATTCGATTCAAATTCTAATTAGCCCCGATTGAAGCGGAAATCCTTTTTTCTCTTTTTTGTTTTAACGAAAAAAAGATTAAAGCGAAAAGCGGGAATTGCGTTTGCAAAAAGTCCCAAGCCTTTCGCTTCAAAAAAAACTTTATAATCTTAGTAATTTAATCAGTATTTTCGATCTGTTTGTATGCATCAATTACTTTTTTAACCAACCTGTGACGAACAATATCTTTGTCATCGAGGTAAACAATACTAATTCCTTCGACATCTTTCAGCACTAAAATCGCTTCTTTAAGTCCTGAAATGGTTCTTCGTGGCAAATCTACCTGACCAGGATCGCCTGTTATCATAAACTTGGCGTTTTTCCCCATACGAGTCAGGAACATTTTCATTTGCGAATGGGTAGTGTTTTGGGCTTCGTCGAGAATTACAAAGGCATTATCTAACGTACGACCACGCATAAATGCTAATGGTGCAATTTGAATAATTCCTTTTAGTATATAGTCTTCGAGGGTTTGTGGTGGCAACATATCTCGCAAAGCATCATATAATGGTTGCATGTACGGATCAAGTTTTTCTTTCAAATCTCCTGGCAAGAAACCAAGATTTTCGCCTGCTTCGACCGCTGGACGCGTTAGGACAATCCGTTTTACTTGTTTTTCTTTCAATGCTTTTACGGCCATAGCAACACCCGTGTAGGTTTTTCCAGTTCCTGCTGGTCCTACGGCAAAAACCATGTCGTTTTTATTGATACAATCAACCAATAATTGCTGGTTTGGCGTCATCGCTTTAATAAGCTTTCCTCCTATTCCGTGAACCAAAATTTTGTCACTGTCTGCCATTTTTTGTTCTTCTCGAGAATCGTTCAGAATAACCCTATCAATAACATTGGCATCAATAGTATTGTAACGTGTAAAGTGAACCATGAGTCTGTTGAAGCGTTTTTCGAATTCGTCGAGCTCATCTTTTTCGCCAAAGGCTTTTAAGGTTGTTCCTCGCGCTACTATTTTTAGCTTCGGATAGTACCTTTTAATTGTTTCTAAATGAGCGTCTTGTGCACCCCAAAATTCTTTGGGAGCAATGTCGTGTAATTCAATGATTCGTTCGTTCAAAAGCAGGAAGATTAAATTAAAAAAATAAGTTAGCTTTGCATATCTCAAATTTAATAAATTTAGAGGAACGATTACAGAATAGTTATAAACAAAAAGATGTCAATAATTACGCTTACTACTGATTTTGGCTTGAAAGACCACTTTGTTGGTGTACTAAAAGGCAAGTTAATTTCGGAATACCCTGAGGTTCAAATCATTGATATTTCTCATCATGTAGATTTGTTTAATATATCCGAAGCGAGTTATATTATAAATGCTTCTTATAATAGCTTTCCTAAAGGAACTGTACATTTTATTGGCATTGATAACGAACGAACTACCGAAAACAAACACATTGCCATACAATGGAACAATCATTTTTTTGTTTGTGCCGATAACGGAATCTTGAGTATTCTTACTCAGAAAATTGTACCACAAAAAATGGTCGAAATCAACATTCATAACCGTTTGCCTGATGGTTCGACTGATTTAGATGTCTTTGTAAAAGTAGCTTGTCATCTCGCAAAAGGTGGTTCGCTAAATGTAATTGGCAAAGAAATTTCAGTTATAAAAATTGTAAACGAATTGCAAGCTGTCGTTGCTTCCGATTCAAATAGTATAAAAGGTTATGTAGTTTATGTAGATCATTTCGGGAATTGTGTTACTAATATTTCGAAAAAAATGTTTGCCGAAATTGGAAATAATCGCAATTTTGAGATTAAATTTGGAACCAAAACCATCAAAAAAATACATGCTAATTATTCTGATTTTAAAGTGTCTGAAAAGTACACACTGAGAGATTATGAAGGCGAAAAGTTAGCTCTTTTTAACGAAGCTGGTTTTCTTGAAATTGCCATTTATAAAAGCAACCCCAAAACAGTTGGTTCAGCTAAATCATTATTGGGACTGAAATATCGAGATGTTGTAAATGTTGTATTCAGTTAAAAAAATCCTAAATCGAAAATCCTAATTCCTAAATTCTTATGTTTGTACGTATAGTAAAATTAAGTTTTCACGAAGAAAATATTCCAGCTTTTCTAGAAAATTTCGAATTAATGAAAGAAAAAATACGAAATGCCGAAGGAAATCGTTTCTTAGAATTATACCAAGACAAAAACAACAAATGTATTTTCTTTACCTACAGTTATTGGGAAACCGAGCAAGATTTAGAAAATTACCGAAACTCAGAATTATTTTATGATGTTTGGACATTTACCAAAAAATTATTTAACGACAAACCAGAAGCTTGGAGTGTAGATAAATTAGTTTCTTTAGAATAGTTTAGAAGTTTAGGAGGTTTAAAAGTTTAGTTTGACTCTCAACTTCTAAACCTTTTAAACCTCCTAAACTTCTAAACTCCTAAACCTTCTAAACTTCTAAACCTTTTAACCCTTTTAAAAAATGAAAGCCATATTATTTAAAGAATTCCGTTCCTTTTTTGGTTCGCCCATCGGCTACTTAGTTATTGCCATCTTCTTACTGCTCACTGGATTGTTTTTGTGGGTTTTTGAAGGTGATTACAATATCTTAAACTCAGGATTTGCAGACATGACACCGTTTTTTACCATTGCGCCTTGGATACTTTTATTCCTGATTCCTGCTGTTACCATGCGTAGTTTTTCGGATGAGAAAAAACAAGGAACTATGGAACTTCTATTAACAAAACCATTATCACTTTGGGAAATCGTAAACGGAAAATTTCTGGGTGCTTTTTTATTATTAATAATCGCAATAATCCCAACATTAGTATATGTTAAAGTGATTTATGATTTGGGTTTACCTCAAGGAAATATCGATTTTGGAAGCACGTTAGGTTCGTATTTTGGCTTATTATTCCTTATGGCAACTTATACTGCTATTGGGATTTATACTTCCACTTTATCAGACAATCAGATTGTAGCTTTTATTGTTTCGGTGTTTTTGTGTTTTGTCCTTTATTATGGTTTTCAAGGCATTGAAAATTACAAGATATTTGGCGATTTTGGCAAAATAATTGAATCATTTGGAATGGATTATCATTACAAAAGCATGAGTCGTGGCGTGATAGACACTCGAGATATTCTTTATTTTGTGAGTATAACTGTACTATTTTTGTCGTTTACCGTTTATAAATTAAAATCCTACAAATCGTAATGATACCAGTTAAGAAAAAGAAAGTTAAGATATTATTACTTACTATTGCTACTATTCTTGTTGTAAATGGCATTGGAAGTCAATTTTTTCATCGTTTCGATTTAACGCATGACAAACGTTATACTTTGTCTGAAACGTCATTAAACATTATAAAAAATGCCAAAGAACCATTGTATATCGATGTTTTTTTAGAAGGTAATTTCCCGCCCGAATTTAAACGTTTACAAAACGAAACAAAACAAATTCTTGATGAGTTTAAGGCTTATAATCCTAATATAGTTTATCAATTTGTAAATCCTTTAGAAAATCCTGAAGAATCCGATGCTATAATGGAATCCTTTGTGCAACGAGGATTAACACCTATAAAAATCACGGTCGATGACAAAGGAAAGCAATCGCAAGAAGTAGTTTTTCCGTGGGTAATTGCTACATATAAAGACAAAAGCACCAAAATTTCTTTATTAAAAAACAAATTAGGAGCCACGACTGAACAAAAAGTAGTCAGTTCTGTACAACATTTAGAATATGCTTTTGCCGATGGTTTTCATAAAATAACAACTAAAAAACAAAAGAAAATTGCCGTTATAAAAGGTAAAAATGAATTGCCTGATATTTTTAAAGCCGACTTTTTGCAATCGGTTCGGGAGAATTATTTTATTGCACCTTTTCCTTTAGATTCGGTTTCTAAAAATCCCGTACTTTTTGCAAAAGCATTAAAGACCTTCGATTTAGCCATTATTGCCAAACCAAAAGCTGCATTTTCTGACCAAGAAAAACAAATTTTAGATCAATTTATCATCAATGGTGGTAAGACATTATGGTTGGTAGAAACCGTAAATATTGATATGGAAAGCTTAAACAAAACGGGATCTAGTTTTGCATTTCCTTTCGATTTGGGTTTAAACGATATGTTTTTTAAATACGGATTCAGGATAAATCCAATGTTGGTAAAAGATATTCAATGCGCACCTATTTCGTTAGCATCTGGAAACAAAGGAAACCAAACGCAATACGAGAAATATCCTTGGTATTTTGCGCCGTATATTTTTTCCGAAAGTAAGCATCCAATCGTAAATAATATTGATGGTGTAAAATTAGATTTCACCAATGAAATTGATACTTTGAAAAACGGAATCAAAAAAACAATTTTATTACAGTCTTCTATTTATTCAAAAAAAATAGGAACTCCTATTGAGATTGATTTGAAAATGGTAAATGAAAAACCAAATCCACAAGACTTTCAGCCAGGAAGTATTCCTGTTAGTATTTTGCTAGAAGGGAATTTTTCTTCGGTATTTGAAAATAGAGTTTTACCTTTTGACGACGCTAGTTTTAAAGCCAAAGGAAAATCCTCTAAAATGATTGTAGTTTCCGATGGTGATATTATCAAAAATCAACTTGATGAGAAAGGACAACCGTTAGAATTAGGTTTCGATAAATGGACGAATAAAATGTATGCCAACAAGGAATTTTTGATGAATTGTGTCAATTATTTACTCGATGACAACGGACTTATTAACATTCGCAGTAAGGAAGTCGATTTACCATTATTAGACAAAGAAAAAGTAGCTGAAAACTATACCTATACCCAATTGCTAACCGTCGGATTACCATTGGTTTTATTACTGTTTTTTGGAATTGTGATTACTTATTTAAGAAAAAGACAATTTGGTCGTTAGTTGTTGATAAAAATGTTTTCAATACTGATTAGTTTACGATATATTTGTAAAAAATAATAAAGTTCTGAAATTCAGAACAGAAGAATTTAAAAAAAAAATGATGAAGTTTATAGTATCAAGCTCCTATTTATTAAAACAATTACAAGTTTTAGGAAACGTTATTAACAGTAGTAATACGTTACCTATTTTAGATAATTTCCTATTTGAATTAAAGAAAAATGAATTATTAGTTTCTGCTTCTGATTTAGAAACTACCATGTCAGCTTCACTTACTATTGATTCTACTAGTGAAGGAAGCGTTGCTGTTCCTGCAAAATTATTGTTGGAAATACTAAAAACATTCCCAGAACAACCACTTACATTTACGGTTGAAGAAAATAATACTATCGAAATTAGCTCACAATCAGGAAAATACGCTTTGGCTTATGCTCCAGGAGAAGAGTTTCCAAAATCAGTGAACCTAGACCAACCATCTAAAACAATTGTTCCTGCCGAAGTATTATCGACAGCAGTTAGCAAAACAATATTTGCAGCTGGAAACGATGATTTGCGTCCAGTAATGTCTGGTGTGTTTTTTCAGTTTTCACCAGAAGGATTAATTTTTGTTGCTACAGATGCACATAAATTAGTAAAATATGCTCGCACCGATGTAAAAGCATCGCAAGTAGCAGATTTTATTATGCCAAGAAAACCTTTAAATATTTTGAAAGGAATCCTTGCTACTTCAAACGAAGAAGTAACTATCGAATATAACGATTCAAATGCGACTTTCTCTTTTGATAATTACATTTTAACTTGTAGATTAATTGATGGAAAATATCCTAATTATGAAGCAGTTATTCCAAAAGAAAATCCAAATAAATTGATGATAGACAGAACACAATTTTTAAGTTCTGTGCGTCGTGTAGCGATTTTCTCTAACAAAACAACACACCAAATTAGACTTAAAATTGCAGGAACAGAATTAAATATTTCTGCTGAAGATATAGATTATTCAAACAAAGCTGAAGAACGTTTAACTTGTGATTATCAGGGTGATGACATGCAAATAGGTTTCAACTCACGTTTCTTATTAGAAATGTTAGGTAACTTACAATCTGATATGATTATGTTAGAAATGTCTATGCCAAACAGAGCGGGAATCCTTACTCCTGTTGATGGTCTTGACGAAGGCGAAACAGTTACTATGTTAGTTATGCCAGTAATGTTGAATAATTAGATTTTTAGACTAACTTAGATTTTTAAATAAAAAAATGTTCAGCAAAAGCTGAACATTTTTTTGTTGAATACTCAAAAATTTGCAAAACTTTATGACATTCGACTTTACAACTTTATGACTTTATGAAATACTCTCAATAAGTTTGTTTAGCTTGTCATTATTGATAGGTTTTGATATAAAATCTTTGACTGTCGAAAATGATTTAGATTTCTCTATATCATTTGTATCGATAGAAGAAGACATAATGAAAACATTTAGTTTTTCTTTATTGGGTAATTTTTCAATTTCTTCAAGGAATTGCCAACCATCTATAACCGGCATGTTTATATCTAATAAAATGATGTTTGGAAACGTATTATTTTTATTTGAAAGAATTTTTAGAACTTCTTCTCCATTTTTAAAATCGAGAACTTGATCAAAATTTTCATTCCTGTCTAGTATTTTTTTTAATACAAAAACAAAAATATTATCGTCATCAATAATATATGTTAGATTTACTTTTCTCATACAAAATACATATTAAAAGTAGTTCCTTTATCTAATTCGCTTTCTACTTCTATTCTTCCTCCCATAGATTCTATATGGTTTTTTACCATAAATAAGCCCAATCCTACAGCATCTGGATTTCCGTGAAAAGTTTTATACATTCCGAAAATTTTATCTTTATTTTTTACTAAATCTATTCCTATACCGTTATCTTGAATTGTTAGTCTTGTTTCGCTCTCCATTTTTTTAGCTTTTATATCTATAATTGGATTTTGAGAAGGTGATTTATATTTGATGGCATTGGTGAGCATATTAAAAATTATACTTTCTAGGTAGGATTGTGTCGCAATAATTTCGATTGTATCATCTATTTGTATGTTTATCTTGGCTTCATTTGTAAGAATAATAGCATTTATTCCTAAAATTGCTTTTTCTATTTCGGCTTTTAAATTCAGTTTTATTTTTTCGTTTTTTTCTCCACTTTGAACGGCTACAGTTTCATTTAGATAAAAAATCGTGTCTGAGAGTTTGTTTGTGCTTTGTTTAAGCATATCGAAATATTCTTTCTGCTCCTCTGGATCATTTGTTTCTTCAAATAAATCGAGAATCATACTTAAATTACTCGTGTGCGAGCGTATATCGTGCGAAACGATATGGGTAAACTTTATTAATTTTTCGTTTTGTTTTACTGTAATCTTATATAATCTATTTTTCTCTTTTTCGGCTTCTTTTCTGGCAGAAATATCTCTGGTTATGACAATATATTTAGAATACTTACCGTTTTCGTCATATATAATATTTGCGGAATCTTCACGCCAATGATATAACCCGTTTGCGTCTTTAAACCTAAATTCATATTTAATCTCCGGTATCTGTTTAGACAAACTATCAAAAATATAAGGCCTTACAATATTTAAATCATCCAAGTGAAAATTATTAAAAATATCATCGATAGTAAAATTCGCGTAATCCTCTTTAGAATATTGCAATAATCTAGTATAAGAAGGCGAAACGTAGGTAAGTTTTCCGTTCTCAATTACTACAACTCCATCGGAAGTGTTTTCGGTAATTAATCGTAATTGTTTCTCACTTTCTATGAGTTTATTTTCTATTTGCTTGCGTTCGTGAATATCTCTAGAAATAATAATATATTTAGAGTATCTGTTATTTTCATCTTTCTCGTCATATATAATGTTAGCATAATCCTCACGCCAATAATAATCTCCTGATTTTCTTTTAAATCTGAACTCACATTTAAAAGAGGTTAACTTATTTTTGAGATTATGATCTATGGTTTTTTTTGCCCGGTCTCTATCTTCCGGGTGCATTTTTTCAAAAATCTGATCCGCAGAAATACCAATTAACTCGTCTGCTTTGTATCCCATAAATTTAGCATACGAAGGAGATACATAGGTTATTTTCTCATTTTCCATAATAACAAAACCATCAGAAGAATTTTCTGTTATTAACCTAAGTTGGTATTCGCTTTGTCTTAGTTTTTCTTGATTTTCATTCAGCCTTTTTTCAGCTTTTTTTCGTTTTTCCTCTTCAAGTGCCAAACTTAAAAAATCGGCTAATGATCTTGCAAATGACACATCATTTTCACTCCAAACTCTTGGTTTGTCACAATGTTCACAACATAAAACACCATGGAATTTTCCATTTTTTCTAACAGGAATGTCCAACATATCTGTTATTCTTAACGGAATTAGATAATCATCTACAAGCTCGGAAGTACTTTCGTTTGTTAGAGCATCATCGGCAATAATTGCAGTTTGACTCTTTATTGCTTCAATATATTTAGGTAAATCTCTAGTATTAAGTTTTTGATCCTTTGTATGTGAATTTTCAATTTTATCAAACAAATCCTTACATACTAATTGATTTCCTTCTATTTCCCAATAACTTGCTCTATCTATTGTAAGTCCTTTGATGGCAATTATTGTTATGTAATTTATTTTTTCTTTTATACTTAAATCGATTGTCTTCGCATATAGTTTTATTAACAATCTATTTTGTAAATCGATTGCTTTTTGCTTCTTTATAATTTCTAGTTCCTTTTCTTTTTCTTGAGTAATATCTCTGGCAATAGTTACCGCTCGAAATGCATGACCAGAAACATCATAGTGAATATTCATAATGTCCTCACGCCACATGTATTGTCCATTTTTTTTTCGGCATCTAAATACATATTTTGTTGAAGGTAATTTTTTGCTTGCAGCACCATAAATAATATCTATAACTCTTTTCTTATCATCTGGATGTGTGAGTTCAAACATATCAATACTATGACTATTTCTTTTTTCTTCTTCAGATAAACCTAACATTTCAAGATAAGTTGAAGAAGCAAAAACTAGAACTTCATTTTCTATAATATATATTCCATCTGAAATGTTTTCTGATATAAATTTGAACCTGTCTTGGTTTTCCAGCAAACTCTTCTCAGCAATTCTTTTTTCATTTTCTTCAAGAAGTAAGCTTAAAATATCTGTTATTGATCTTGAGAATGAAATATCATTTTCAGACCATTCCTTAGTACTTGTATGCTCACAACATAAGGTTCCTATTAATTTACCGCTTTCTCGAATAGGTAAACCAAGCATGCTTTTTATGTTTAATGGGACTAGATAATCCTCTTTTAAATCGTTTGTGAGTTTGTTTTCTTGAGCATCGTCAGCAACTATTCCAATTCCTTTTTGAAGTGCATCAAAATAATTAGGCATATCAGTTTGTAACAATTCTGATTGTGATTCAAATGATTCCTTTTCAGAATTGAATAAAATTTTGCAAACTAACTTATTATCTTCAAACTCCCAAATACTGGCTCGAGAAATCCCCAAACCTGAAGCAACAGACTTTGTTATTGCTTTATGCAAATTTTCTAAAGAATCAAAATTTGAAAAAGATGATTTATAAAGCTCTAAAAGAATTTCAAATTGTTTTAGAGAAAAATTATTATCCATAACCAAAATGTGCTTTCTAATTATAATATATGACTAATATACTACATTTTTAATTTAAAATGCCTTTTTTCCGACGAAGTACACTTATTTATTGATGAATATTAAGTTTAAAGAATACCTTTGCACAAAATAAAACAAAATGGCATCATTCGAGCAGTTTAATCTTCCAAAATCGGTACAGAAAGCATTAGACGAATTAAAATTAACAACACCAACGCCTATTCAGGAAAAATCTTTTTCTGTAATTATGTCTGGTCGCGATATGATGGGAATTGCACAAACAGGAACTGGTAAAACTTTTGCTTATCTTTTACCATTATTAAAACAATATACATTTACAAATACCAATACACCTAAAATTGTAATTCTTGTTCCAACCCGTGAACTTGTAGTTCAAGTTGTAGAAGAAGTTGAAAAATTGACAAAATACATGTCGGTTTCAACCCTAGGAATATATGGTGGTGTAAATATAAATACACAAAAAAAACAAGTTTATGAAGGTGTCGATATTCTCGTAGGAACACCCGGACGTGTAATGGATTTAGCACTTGATGCGGTAATTCGTTTCGATGATACTCAAAAATTAGTGATTGATGAGTTTGATGAAATGCTAAATCTTGGATTTAGAGTTCAAATTACTTCGATTCTCGCCATGTTAAGAACCAAACGTCAAAACATACTATTTTCGGCTACAATGACTGATGAAGTTGATGCAATTCTGAACGATTATTTCGATTTTCCAGAAGAAGTTTCACTAGCGATGTCTGGAACTCCTTTAGAAAAAATTGAACAATTATCGTATAATGTTCCTAATTTTAATACCAAAGTTAATTTACTAAAACATTTACTTCATACCAATAAGGAAATGTCTCGTATTTTAGTCTTTGTAAACAATAAGAAAATTGCCGATATGCTTCACGAAAGAATTGAAGCAGATTTTCCAGACCAGTTTGGAGTAATTCACTCTAATAAATCACAAAATTATCGTCTAACCACGATGGCGACTTTCCAAGAAGGCGAATTGCGAGGCTTGATTACTACCGATATAATGGCGCGTGGTCTAGATATTTCAAACATTACACACGTTATAAATTTTGAAGCACCTGAACTTCCAGAGCAATATATTCATAGAATTGGAAGAACAGGTCGGGCTGATGCTAGCGGAATTGCAATAAGTTTTATTGCACCTCGTGAAGAAGAAATAAAATTTGGTGCCGAAGTTTTAATGGGTAAAGAAATTACAATTCTAGATTTACCTGAAGAAGTCGAAATTTCAAAACTGCTTATTGGTCCAGAAAAAGAGAAAGAAGTGGTGAAATTTTTACTTAAAAAAGTGAAATTAGAAGGTGGTGCTTCTCATCACGAAAAATCAGAAAAAAACAAAAAAGTAAATTTAGGTGGACCATCTAAAACGAAGAAAAAAACAGGAACTTCTGTCAATAGAAATATTTTAAAAACTAGAGCGGCAAAGAAGAAGAAAAAATAATTATCTTTGATAAATCATTCAAAATAAATGCAATTCAAACATCCAGAAATTCTCTATTTCCTTTTTTTATTGGTTATTCCAATTCTGGTGCATTTATTTCAATTAAGGCGTTTCAAAAAAGAGTTTTTTACCAATGTAAAATTCTTAAAAGAACTTTCCATTCAAACCCGAAAAAGTTCTAAAATAAAGAAATGGTTATTACTAGCCACACGATTATTGCTACTTGCGTTTCTTGTTTTTGCCTTTGCACAACCTTTTTTTAAAGCAAAAGACAGCGAAAATACAAACAACGAATTGTTTATAGTTTTAGACAATTCTTACAGTATGCAAGCCAAAGGTCAGAAAGGAGAATTGCTAAAACGAGCGGTTCAAGATTTATTAGAATTTGCGCCTAAAAACAGTAATTTTTCGGTAATTACCAACGATGAAAATTATTGGAATACCAATATAAATGCTATCGAAAAAGATTTACAAAATCTAAAATATAGCGCTATCCCGTTTTCATTAGAAACTGCTTTAACAAAAATTAAATCCCGAAAAACCTTTGTAAATAAGGACATTGTCGTCATTACCGATGGGATTGGAATGAACAAAAACCATTTAAAAAGAAATGCTGAAAAAGACAAAACTTATTTCATCATTCCCGAAGCAGAACAACTCAAAAACATCGCCATTGATAGTGTTTATTTAGCCCAAACCTTAGATGATTTTTATGAAATATCAGTTCAGTTTTCTTCTAATTTTGATGACGCAAAAGCGATTCCGGTTTCGGTTTACAACCAAAAAGATTTAATTGCTAAAACAATTTTGAATCTCAAAAAAAACAAAGAAACCATCAATTTTACAATTCCAAAAGCAGATTTTAATGGTTATGTAAGCATCAATGATAATAGTTTGGCTTTCGATAATACTTTATATTTTTCTATTTCCGAACCCAAAACAACGAATGTTCTAAGTATTGGTGTAACCGAAAAAAGTGATTTTTTATCTAGAATTTATACAAAACCAGAGTTTAATTATTCAAATTCATTAATTTCTACTTTAGATTATAGCCAACTAAACAAACAAGATGCCGTTGTACTAAACGAATTAGATAATATTCCCGTGGCTTTGCAAACCAATTTGAAATCGTTTGTTGCCAAAGGCGGAAATGTTGTTTTGATTCCGTCAGAAAAAAATGAAATTTCAAATTTGAATTCATTTTTAAATAATTTTGGAGGAATTCAGTTTTCAAATTTTCAAAATCAAGAAAAGAAAATCACTAAAATAAATTTTTCTAATCCATTATTTTCAAATGTTTTTGAGAAGAAAATTACCAATTTTCAATATCCAAATACGCTACAATCTTTTGTGATAAAAAGTAATGCATCACAAGCAATAACTTACGATGATCAAAGTGCTTTTTTAACATCAATACAAAAACAAATGGGTTCATTATTTGTTTTTTCGGCTCCTATAAATAAGACAAATAGTAATTTTCAGAATTCGCCACTCATTGTGCCTACTTTTTACAAAATGGCAATGAATAACAATAAAAATGGTGTGAAATATGAAACTATTGGCAACACCAATCCATTTTTAATTACAGCAAATACAACCAATAACGAAATTATTTCTATAAGAAATCCTTTGGAAGAGTTTATTCCATCTCAACAAGTTATGAGCGATAAAATTAAAATTTCTTGTGCTGACAATCCAACTTTAGCAGGTAATTTTGAAGTCATTCAAAGCAAAAAAAATATTGGAAACATTAGTTTTAATTTTGACAGAAAAGAAAGTAATTTGACGCTTCCAAGTGACGAAACTTTAGCCGATTTGAATGTTATTTCTAACATTGAATCCTTTTTTGACACGATTCAAATAAACAGAACCGATAGCCAAATTTGGAAATGGTTTCTTATTTTTACACTATTATTTTTACTCCTTGAACTATTTATACAAAAATTTGTAAAATGAATTTAATACTCAAAGCCGCACGAATTATCGACACTAAAAATCCATGGCATAATAAAATTGTGGATATAAAAATTAGTAACGGAATTATCGAAAAAATAGCTTCAAATATTGAAAATACCGAAGGTTTTGAAGAAATAAAACGCGATAATTTACACGTTTCTCAAGGTTGGTTCGACACGAGTGTTTCCCTTGGCGAACCTGGTTTTGAAGACAGAGAAACCATCACGAATGGCTTGCAAGTAGCCGCAAAATCTGGATTTACAGCAATTGCTTTACAACCCAACTCCTTCCCTATTTTAGACAACCAATCGCAAATAAATTTTGTAAAACAAAAAGCAAACGGTTTTGCTACCGAACTTTTCCCACTTGGAGCGCTAACTCAAAAAAGTGAAGGAAACGATTTGGCCGAACTATTTGATATGAAAAATGCTGGAGCAATAGCATTTGGCGATTATAACAAGAGTTTAGATAATGCCAATTTGCTAAAAATAAGCTTACAATATACCCAAGATTTCGACGGATTGGTTATTGCTTTTTCGCAAGATAACACCATCAAAGGCAAAGGAATGGTTCATGAAGGTATCGTTTCGACAATGTTGGGACTGAAAGGAATTCCGTCGCTTGCAGAAGAATTAATCATTGCAAGAAATCTTTTTATACTAGAATATACAGGTGGAAAATTACATATTCCAACTATTTCTAGTGCAAAGTCTGTGGCTTTAATTAAGGAAGCTAAGGCCAAAGGATTACAAGTAACTTGTAGCGTTGCGGTACATAATTTGATATTAACGGATAAAGAAATTGAAGGTTTTGACACACGTTATAAAGTTTTGCCTCCACTTAGAACTGAAGAAGATAAAAAAGCATTAATCACAGGAATTCTAGACAATACAATCGATTGTATTACATCGGACCACAATCCGATTGATATTGAAAATAAAAAAATGGAATTTGACAAAGCAAAATACGGAACCATTGGTTTAGAAAGTGTTTTTGGTACTTTACAAACCATTTTGCCTACGGAAATTATTGTCGAAAAATTAGTAAGTGGGAGAACAATATTTGATCAAGAAACGGCTTCAATAATTGAAGGACAAAAAGCAAATATTACTTTATTTAATCCAGAAGGAGAATCAACATTTACAGAAGGAAATATCTTATCAAAATCTAAAAATTCAGCTTTTCTTGGCACGAAAACAAAAGGAAAAGTATACGGAATATACAATCAAAAAAAAATAGTTTTAGCATAAAAATGGAAGAAAAAAAAGACGGAAAAACGGCAGCAATATTAAGTTATATTATTTTAATTGGTCCATTAATTGCCTTATCGATAAATTCGGAAAACAAAAATAATTTTGCATCATTTCATATCAGACAAGGATTGGGAATCACTATTCTTTTTGTAGGTTTAGGATTGATTATATCAAATTTTAAAAACGATATGATTCTCATTTCGATGTGGATATTTGTTTCAGTTTTGAGTATGTACGGCATGCTAACAGCGGCAAAAGGAGAAATGAAACCCATTCCTCTTTTGGGAAATTATTTTCAAAAATGGTTTAAAAATATATAAAAAAATGACTTTACATCACCTCGTTAGAGAACCAAAAATAAAGCTTGAAAAAAATCCATTACTGTTATTACTTCACGGTTATGGTAGCAACGAAGAAGATTTATTTTCATTTGCATCAGAGCTACCCGACCATTATTATGTAATTTCGGCTCGCGCGCCTTACGATTTGCAATTTGGAAGTTATGCTTGGTATGCCATTAATTTTGATGCCGATGAAAAGAAATTTTCAGACCTAAATCAAGCTCGAAGTTCTCGAGATGTAATTGCTAATTTTATTGATGAATTGGTAGCTAATTATCCTATTGATGCTAATAATGTGACCTTAATAGGTTTCAGTCAAGGTTGCATTTTGAGTTATGCTGTGGCTTTATCTTATCCCGAAAAAATGCAACGAGTAGTCGCAATGGGTGGTTATTTTAATACCGAAATTGCTAAAGAAGGTTTTGAAAATAATGATTTTTCTAATATTAAATTTTTCGCTTCTCACGGCTCTGTAGATCAAGTGGTTCCTGTTGATTGGGCAAGAAAAGCTAAACCTTCATTAGATAATTTAGGAATTGAAAACGTGTATAAAGAATATCCAATTGGACATGGAATTTCGCCACAAAATTTTTATGATTTCAAAAATTGGTTGGAAATAAATTAAAAAAAAGGACTTCAAATGAAGTCCTTTTTTTTATTGTTGTGGATACATGACCGTTTCGGCAGTTTCAAAAGTAACGGAGCCATCTTTTTCTAAAAAGTATTTTAAGATAACTTCTCCCCAGTTGGAATCGCCAGTAAAATCGGCAATAATCCATCGGTGGTTTAAGAAACGTACTTTATTAATCACCATATTATCATAAGGAATTAATTTGTTTCCCGTAGGATTCGAGTTCATATCCATTAATTTTTCTTTTACTTGCGGCATCAATTTCTGAACGTCGTAGCCTTCTAAATAATCTTGCGCTTTCTCATCGTAAGCCAAAGAAAAATAATCGCCATCTTCTTTTTCAGCTACAATTTTGGTAATACTATCAGTCATTTTTACCTTAAATTTTTCAGCACGATTTTCATCAAAATTGAACTTTTTTGTCGAATACATGTATTGAAAAATATTCAATAATACCGAAAATATTAATCCGTATAAAACTAGTTTTTTCATTTTTTAAATATTAATTATTAAATTATCATAAGCCAAAAACACATTTTTAGGTAATTTTTTTTGCACTTCTTCATGAAACCCAAAAGTGTGACTGATGTGTGTTAAATAAGTTTTTTTTGGTTGCACAATATTAATAAAATCTAAAGCTTCCTGCAAATTAAAATGGGTATTGTGAGACTCTTCTCGTAAAGCATTTATTACCAAAACTTCAAGATTTTTAAGTTTATTTATTTCCGAAGTTTCAATGGTTTTTACATCAGTCAAATAAGCAAAATTATCAAAACGATAACCAAAAACCTGCAAATCTCCATGCATTGCGTTTATAGGAATAATTTCTCTTGAATCGATTTCAATCGAAACATTATTTTCAACTTCAATAGGAAAAACTCCTGGCGAACCTGGATATTTATTTTCGGTTTCAAAAATATAATCGAAACGTTTCTTTAGGTTTTTCAAAACTCGTTCATGTCCGTAAATAGGAATATTTCCTTGTTTGAAGAAAAAAGGTCGGATATCATCTAAACCTGTCGTATGATCGGAATGTTCGTGAGTAAATAAAATGGCATCAATTTTCGTACAATTCGAAGTAAGCATTTGTTGTCTGAAATCTGGCCCACAATCTATTACAAAAGAATTATTATCCCATTCTACCCAAATTGAGACCCGCAAACGCTTGTCTTTTTGGTCTTGACTACGACATACAGGATGGTCGCTACCAATAACAGGAATGCCTTGTGAAGTGCCAGTACCTAAAAAATAGACTTTCAATTAAAATATTTTTCACAAAAATAAAGATTATTTTTATGTAAAGCTGTCTAATTTATTAACTTTGTAAAGTATTTACCCCAAGTATGAGAAATTCAGAAAACGAAATTACGCTAAAAGGAGACAAAGTTATTGAACAAATACCGTCAACAACTGATAAAGCTTTGCGTATCAACCTTAACGATAATATTTACGGAACCTTTGCCGAGATTGGTGCTGGACAAGAAACGGTACGCCATTTCTTTAGAGCTGGTGGTTCTTCTGGTACGATTGCAAAAGCAATGTCTGCCTACGATAAAGATTTTAGTGATGCCATATATGGTATCGAAGATGATGGTCGTTATGTTACCGAAAGTCGTCTAAAAAAGATGCTATCTCATGAAAGTGAACTGATGGAGCAACGACTAAAACGTGACAAACATCCTACAAAAATGTTTTTTAGTTATGCCAATACTGTTGCTACAATAGATTTTGCAAAACAGTTTAAAGGTCACGGTTGGGTAGGAATTAGGTATCAAATTGAGCCTGATGAAGCTTATAACGAAATATTACTTCATATCAGATTTAAAGAAACTGATGCGAAATTGCAACAAGAAACTTTAGGAAAACTAGGCGTAAACCTAATATATGGTGCATTTTACAAATACAATGACCCAAAAAGATTGTTGCGTTATTTGTATGATCATATAGATAATGACCAATTAGAAATAGATACCATCAATTTTTCAGGACCAAGATTTGCCGATGTTGATAACCGATTAATGAGTTTACAATTGGTAAAAAATGGTATGACCGATGCTGTAATGTTCGATCCAACAGGAAAAAACATCTTGCCAGCAGCAGTTTTATACAAAAAAAACATTTTGGCATTGCGCGGAAGTTTCCGTCCTGTGACAAAAGTAAATATGGACATGTACGAGAAATCGTTGCAAATGTTTGTAGATGGCAATAAAGTAAAAAAAGAAAACACTTTGGTTATTTTCGAAATCACACTTTCCAATCTTCGTTCAGATGGCGAAATTGATGAAAGAGATTTTATGGATAGAGCCGAATTACTTTGTTCGCTAGGACAAACAGTTATGATTTCTAATTTTCAAGAATACTTTAAAGTAGTCGAATATTTCTCTTCTTATACAAAAGCAAGAATGGGACTAGCACTAGGTGTAAATAATCTAATTGATGTTTTTGATGAGAAATATTACCGACATTTGAGTGGTGGGATTCTAGAAGCTTTTGGTAAATTATTTTACCGAGATCTAAAAGTTTTCCTATATCCTATGGAAGATGAAGATGGTAATGTGATTAATTCGCAAAACCTAAAAGTACATCCTCGCATGAAAGAATTATACAAATTCTTCGCTTACAACGGGAAAGTAACCGACATCACCGATTTTGAAAGAGAAAATCTTAAAATTTTCTCTCGCGAAGTTTTCAAAATGATTAGTCAAGGAACACCAGGTTGGGAAAAAATGTTACCCGAAGGAATTGCCGATCTTATTAAGAAAAACCATCTTTTTGGCTATGATAACAATAAAATTTTAATAGAAGCTTAAAAAAATAGAACAATATGAATGAATCCTGAATTGTGAAAACAGTTCAGGATTTTCTTATTAATATGAGTATATTTGGTTGCAGAAATACTGAAAAAACAAGAGAAATAAATAACATAAAACCAAATGAAAGAAAAGATAATATACTTTACGAAACTAGCTTCAATGTCAATTTTTAGTTTCATCAAAATAACCTTAATTGGGCTAATATCAACTGTTTCAGTTTGTATATTAGACTTTATAGTTTTGTCAAAAAATATTGACCCAGGACAATCAGCACACGTTAGTGCAATTCCATACCTTCTTATGATTTTCTTTTCAAAACCAATTGGTTCAATATTGTTTTATTTAACATTAATTGCAAGTCCATTTCTATTTTTTACTCTTGGCAATAAATACATTTTAAGCAAACTAGTTAATAAAGTTTTAAAAGATAAATCTGAAAATTATATTTATCCAATTCTGGACAGAATTTTAGTTAAAGCTAAAGATGAAAAAGATAATTTATTAAAGAATGGAGAAAATTATAAAATTATTAAAGAAAAGCTAATACATCAATTACAAAATGAAAATGAAAATAAATGGATTAAAAAAGTAATCGAATATGGTTTAAAAAAAGTAAAACTTGATGATGTTGATTTTAAAAATGAAAACCTATCGATAGTTGAAATATTAAAATCTAAAATAATACAAACATTAGAGAATGTTTCAAAGCCAAGTAGAAAAAATATTTGGTTTTTATTAATTTTACAATGGATAATCTTGTTACTTATTTGGCTTTTACCATATTAATCATTTACTAAAAGTAATATCTGCCAAACAGCAGCTTTTGAATATTGCAGATTTTTGAGTTTAATTTAAATCCCAACAATCTCAAAGACAAAGAATTCCGATTAAACAAAAATAACTAAATGGATAAATCCAATTTTTTAAATACTATTACTTTAATTACCGTTTTTGTAATGTTGCTTCTTGCCTTTTTTTTGCTAACAGTAAATACAAAAAACAAACTTTCAAACAGATTTTTTGCTAGTTTTCTTATCCTTACGGCATTCGATTTGAGTAGTTTTTTTATAGACAAATATTTTGAACCTAATTTAATTTTTGAGATTTTTAGAATGACGGCTAGTTTGCTAATCATGCCAATATTCTATTTGTATGTAAAGGCAGTTTGTCATTCAGATTTTCGATTAAAACCAAAACATTTAGCACTAATAATTCCCTTTGCAATTGCAAATTTAGTGTTTATCCCAAGGTTTTATTTAGCAACTAACATTGACAGTATTTACATTTATGAGCATTTTAAGCAAATGTTAGAGATACGCTTTTTCTATATTCTGGCAGAGCTACAATATGCTTTTTATATTATTTTGGTTTTTATTATTTTAAAAAAATACAAAGAAATTTACTTAGAGAATTATACCAATGCGAATAACTCATCGTACAAATGGTTGTTTCAAATGACTGTTTTTTTTCTAATTGCGCATTGTATTGTTTTCTTTAAATCTATCGTAAGATATACTGATTATAATATTTTTCTTAACTCGTCAAATGTAATTATTGGAGCGATTGCACTCATTATAAGTTGTTGGTTTGTATTAAAAGCGTTAAACAATCCTGGTCTTTTTAAAGGTGTTGATTCAAATATGTTATTGGTAAATGAAGTAGTAATTTCAACAGAAAAAGAATCATTCGAAACTCCAAAATTGGAAGAAATCGTTTCACAAATCGAACTTGTGAAAAAGTATGTTTTAGAAAACGAATCCTATCTAGAACCATCTTTAACGATACAAGAATTATCACAACAAGTTAATATTCCTGTCCGTGATTTATCTGTTTTGATTAATCATCATATGAATCAACATTTTTTCGATTTCATAAATGAATATAGAATACAAAAAGCCATGCAAATTTTAAAAAATTCGTCAAAAAGCAAACTTACTATTTTAGAAATTCTTTATGAAGTGGGTTTTAATTCGAAATCATCTTTTAACACTGCTTTCAAAAAATACACTAATAAAACACCTACAGAATTCAGAAACTCTTAATTATAAAGGCTTTGTAAAAAGTCGAACGTTACTAAAATAAAGTCGAACCCATTTAATTACTGCAAATTGGTTCGACTTTTTTCATTCGGTCGCCAACGCTAAACTTATGATGCAATTTTGCTTCAAATTAATACTAACAATTAAAAATTTGAAGTTATGAAAATTACATCTTTATTTATTTTATTTCTAATGCCTTTTTTATGTTTTGCACAATTAAAGGAAAGTGATTCTGACCTAAAAAATCAAATTTCTGAAGAAAAATACGTTTTAATAAATGGCATTGAACAATGGATTACCATAAAAGGAAATAGTTCAAAACCTATCATATTATTTATTCACGGAGGACCTGGTAGTCCAATAAGCCCTTATGTTGACGTTTTATATAAAGATTTAGAAAAAGATTTTATTATAGTTCAATGGGATCAGCGAGGAACTGGGAGAACTTATGGAAAAAATGCGCCACCAGAAGAACTTTCTCCTGAATATTTAAAAGCAAATCCATTAACACTTGAACAAATGACTAACGATGGAGTTGAAGTGTCAAAATATCTTTTGAAACATTTAGCAAAACAAAAAATCATACTTACTGGAACATCTTGGGGTTCAGCACTTGGAGTAAAAATAGTGACAAAGCAACCAGATCTTTTTTATGCTTATGTTGGACATTCACAAATTGTTAATTCTACTATTGATGAAGAATTTTTTACTAAAATTTATAAAATAGCAGAGAACAAGAATGACAAAGAAGCTTTAGAAATATTAAATTCTATAGGCAAACCGCCTTATAGTAGGGCAAAAAATGTAGGTTTGTTATTTAGAGTTTTAAAAAAATATGAAAGAGCAAATTCTACACCTGCTCCAGACAATTGGTTTCAACTTTCCCCTATTTATGATAATGATATTGACAATAAAAATAGAGCCGATGGAGACGATTATTCGTTTGTAAATTACGTTGGAGATGATAAATTGGGAGTTCAATCGATGACTGCAACCATTAACTTAATGAGAGATAATTTAGATTTTAAAATTCCAGTATATTTAATACAAGGCAATGAAGATATTATGACACCAAAAGAAAACTCAAAAGAATATTTTGATAAAATTAAAGCACCTAAAAAAGAATACTATTTGTTACCAAAAGCAGCTCATGGTTTTAATCAATCTGTGGTAGAAACACAATATAAAATATTTAAGAGCATAAAAACTTTGTAATAAGAGAACAATAAGCACTACTAAATCAACTGAGTTAGTAGTGCTTATTGTTAGGTTTTGTTATTATATCAACCCAATATTTGCTTGGTGTGTTCTTTAGTTTTTACAGCAGTAATTATCTCTTCAATAATACCTTTTTCGTCGATAATGAAAGTCGTCCTGTGTATTCCGTCATATTCTTTTCCCATGAATTTTTTTGGCCCCCAAACACCGAAGGCTTCAATAACTGCTTTGTCTTCATCGGCTAAAAGTGGAAAAGGAAAATCAAATTTCTCTTTAAATTTCAATTGTGCTTTGGCAGTATCTGCACTTACGCCTAGAATTGCATAATTATTGGCAGTAAAACGAGCATAATTGTTACTCAAATCACAAGCTTCGGCGGTACAACCTGGCGTATTTGCTTTTGGATAAAAAAAGATTACTAATTTTTTTTCTGCATAATCCGATAATTTATGTGAATTCCCGTCTTGATCTAAAGCTGAAAAATTTGGTGCTTTATCTCCTTTTTTAAGTGTTGTCATTTATTTAGATTATTAGAATTTTAGATTGTTAGATTTATTTTGTTATTGCCATTGAAATTGTACTTTTGTTTTTCAAATTTAACTAAAATGACCAAAAAAGAAAGTGTAACTTTTGTTATAAATACGTTAAAAGAATTATACCCAACAATTCCTATTCCTCTCGATCACAAAGACCCATATACTTTGCTCATTGCGGTTTTGCTTTCGGCACAATGTACAGATGTTCGTGTGAACCAAATTACACCAATACTTTTTGCAAAAGCTGATAATCCGTATGATATGGTAAAACTTTCTGTCGAAGAAATTAAGGAAATTATCCGTCCATGTGGGCTTTCGCCAATGAAATCGAAAGGAATTTTCGGTTTATCACAGATGATAATTGAACTACATGATGGTAAAGTTCCTCAAAGTTTCGAAGCCCTAGAAGCCATGCCAGCCGTAGGTCATAAAACCGCCAGTGTGGTGATGAGTCAAGCTTTTGGAGTCCCCGCTTTTCCTGTAGATACACACATTCATCGATTGATGTATCGTTGGAATTTGACTAATGGTAAAAATGTAACCCAAACCGAAAAAGATGCTAAACGCATTTTTCCCGAAGAAATCTGGAACGATTTACACCTACAAATTATCTGGTACGGACGAGAATATTCACCTGCTCGTGGTTGGAGTTTAGACAAAGATATTATTACCAAAACTATTGGAAGACAATCTGTTTTGAAAGATTATCACAAAAAAAACGCTCAATAATTTGAGCGTTTTGTGGTTAATTCATGATTGTTTCAAAAATTCCCTCACCAATTTTATCTATTCTTAATGCTTTAGAATAGTTCAATATAAAATTGACTGTTTCTTTTTTTGGTAACATTTTAGGGGTTGCTTTTTTCTTTTTAGAGTAAATTTTTGCCATATTATTTTTTATAATTTATAATATAACGCAAACTAGAAAAAGATATTGCTTAGTTGGTCAAAATAATTTGATTTTTATCTATTATTCTTCTCAAATTTATTAATGCATAACGCATTCTTCCCAATGCCGTATTGATACTCACACCAGTAGATTCAGAAATTTCTTTGAAACTTAAATCTTGGTAAATTCGCATTTCAACGACTTCTCTTTGGTCGTCTGGCAATTCGTTTAGGAGTTTAATTAAGTCTTTCTCGACTTGATCGGTAATGATTCTATTTTCAATATTTGGAGAATTATCACTCATAATCGAAAAGATAGAAAACTCTTCCGTCTCTCGATACAGGGGCATCTTTTTGGTTTTTCGGAAATGGTCTATAACCAAATTATGAGCAATTCGCATCACCCAAGGCAAAAATTTCCCTTCTTCGTTGTACGAATTACCTTTAAGTGTTTTAATTACTTTTATAAATGTATCCTGAAATATATCGTCGGAAATATCTCTATCTAAAACTTTTGAATAAATCAAACCAAAAATTTTAGATTGGTGTCTTTTTACTAATGTAGATAATGCCGTTTCATCACCATCGATGTAACGCCTTACCAATAAAGCATCTGAGAGTTGAGTAGTAGCCATAACAATACTTTTAGATTTGGGTTTATCTTAAGAGATTATCTCTTTTCTTAAAAGTATTTCTTTGTTATAAGCTTTTGTTTTAGTGTTACTAGACTTCAAATTTAATATAATTTATTTTACATTAACAACTTTTCTTTAAAAAATTAACATATTGTTTAAAATAATATTTCAAAATTTAAGTTGCAACTAATCAAAATCAAAAAGAGAATACGCACAAATTATAATAAAAAAGCAGAATTGATTACCTTTGTAAAAATTGACTTTTCAAATGATTCATCAAGATATTTCGAAGCTAGAACCTAAAAAAAATATTATTATCAAAGGTGCTCAAATTCACAATTTGAAAAACCTTGATGTTGCTATTCCTCGTAACAAATTAGTAGTAATTACTGGACTTTCAGGTTCTGGAAAATCTTCTCTGGCTTTCGATACTTTGTATGCCGAAGGACAACGTCGTTATGTAGAAAGTTTGTCTAGTTACGCAAGACAATTTCTTGGTCGTTTAGATAAACCAAAGGTTGAGTACATCAAAGGAATTGCGCCAGCTATTGCTATCGAGCAAAAAGTAAACACGACAAATGCTCGATCTACCGTTGGAACTTCGACCGAAATTTATGATTATCTAAAATTATTATATGCCCGAATTGGTAAAACTATTTCTCCAATTTCTGGTCTTGAAGTCAAAAAAAATACGGTTACCAATGTTATAAATGATGTAAAAACCTTCGAAATTGATTCTAAATGGTTGCTCCTAGCTCCTATTCATCTAGAAGAAGGACGGAAATTAGAAGACAAACTAAAAGTCCTTTTGCAACAAGGTTTTGCTCGTATTTTGGTTAAAAATGAAATGGTTCGTTTAGATGAAATAGCCGAACATACATTAGACAACAAAGACATTTTACTTATTATTGATAGAATTGTTCATAAAGATGATGAGGATTTCTTCAATAGATTGGCAGATTCTGTGCAAACAGCTTTCTATGAAGGGAAAGGAATTTGTTATTTACAAGAAGTAAATTCTGATAAAAAATATAGTTATAGTGCAAATTTCGAGTTAGATGGATTGTCTTTTTTAGAACCAAATGTACATTTGTTTAGTTTTAATAATCCATACGGTGCTTGTCCTGTTTGCGATGGTTACGGAAATATTATTGGCATCGATGATGAATTGGTTATCCCAAACACCGCTTTGTCTATATACGAAAATGCTATTTATCCTTGGCGTGGAGAAAGTATGAGTTGGTTTCGTGATGAATTAGTAAACCACAGTCATAAGTTCGATTTTCCTGTTCACAAGCCTTATTTTGAATTATCAGATACGCAAAAAGATTTGGTATGGAGTGGAAATAAATATTTTCAGGGTTTAAATGATTTCTTCAAAGAATTGGAAGAAAAAAATTATAAAATTCAAAATCGAGTGATGCTTTCTCGTTACCGAGGAAAAACAAAATGTCATGCTTGCAAAGGAAAAAGACTTCGTCAAGAAGTGTATAATATAAAAGTAGGAGGAAAAACATTACCCGATTTGGTCGATTTATCTATAAAAAATACCGTTTTGTTTTTCAAAGATTTAGAACTATCAGATTATGATGCTAAAGTTGCCAAACGATTACTCATAGAAATCAATAATCGATTATCTTTCTTACAAGAAGTTGGATTAGATTATTTGACATTAAACAGGAACTCAGCTACACTTTCTGGTGGCGAATCACAACGTATCAATTTGGCTACTTCGCTAGGAAGTTCTCTTGTTGGTTCGATGTATATTCTCGATGAACCCAGTATTGGTTTACACCCAAAAGATACCGAAAAACTAATTCAAGTACTTATTTCTCTTCGTGATTTAGGAAATACTGTAATTGTGGTCGAACATGATGAAGATATTATGAAAGCCGCCGATATGATTATAGATATTGGTCCTGAAGCAGGAACTTTTGGTGGCGAATTAGTGGCTCAAGGAACTTTTGATGAAATATTAAAATCATCATCATTAACAGCAAAATATTTAAACGGAGATTTAGAAATTTCGGTACCAAAAACCAGAAGAAAATCATCTACCTATATTGAAATATTAGGTGCTCGTGAGAATAATTTACAAAATGTAGATGTTAAGTTTCCGTTAGAAATGCTTACCGTAATTACGGGAGTTTCAGGTTCGGGAAAAAGTACTTTGGTGAAGAAAATTCTTTTTCCAGCGATGCAAAAAAAGATTGATGGCGTGGGCGAAAAAGCTGGTCAATTTAGTGAAATGCGTGGTTTTTATCACAAAATTCACCATATCGAGTATGTAGATCAAAACCCAATAGGAAGAAGTTCACGCTCTAATCCTGTGACTTATATCAAAGCTTATGATGATATTCGAGAGTTGTATGCCAAAGAAAAACTCTCTAAAAATCGTGGTTATCAAGCCAAACATTTCTCGTTTAATGTAGATGGTGGTCGTTGCGAAACCTGCAAAGGTGAAGGTTCTATAAATGTTGAAATGGTTTTTATGGCCGATGTTTCTTTGCCTTGCGAAACTTGCAACGGAAAACGTTTCAAAAAAGAAGTGCTCGAAGTAATGTTTGAAGGCAAAAATATCGATAATATTCTAACAATGACTATCGACGAAGCTTTAACATTTTTTATTGACACAAAACAAACTAAAATTTCGCAAAAGCTACAGCCTTTACAAGATGTTGGTTTGGGTTATGTACAATTAGGGCAATCGTCATCGACACTTTCTGGAGGCGAAGCACAAAGAATAAAACTCGCTACTTTTTTAGTAAAAGGTGCAACTAAAGAAAAAGCTTTATTTGTTTTTGATGAACCAACAACGGGATTGCATTTTCATGATATTCAAAAATTACTCAAATCGTTTAATGCGTTAATCGAAAAAGGACATTCTATTATTGTTATCGAACACAATCTAGATATGATAAAATGTGCCGATTGGGTTATCGACCTTGGTCCTGAAGGTGGCGAGAATGGTGGACAAATTCTTGCTATAGGAACTCCAGAAGAAATTGTAAAAAACAAAAAATCAATTACAGGAAAATATTTGAAAGAGAAATTGTAAATAAATAGACCATTACAGAGATTTAGTTTTGCAGACTGAAAAATCAATCTGGTTAAAAACATACAGATTCGCAGATTATTAAAAAAATATGCGAATCTGCGGTGAAAAAATCTTATAATTATTCAATCACGATTTTCTTACTTATTTTCTTATCCCCAGCATTTAGTATTGCTAAATAAAGCCCTTTAGTAAGACTACTAATATTTATTTTTTCTAACTGATTAGGATTTGTAATAATTTTTTCTAAAACTACTTTCCCATTTATATCTATTAATGAAAATTGATATTCTTTTTCTGTTAATATTCCTAAATTGATATTAATAAAATCTCTAGTAGGATTTGGGAAAAAACTCACTTGAAAATCTTGATTAAAATCTTCGTTAGACAATGCTGTACTTGCAACTGCATAATGCAAAGTAGTTCCAATAGCTGCTTTGGCAACTTTGTAGTTATAAACAGGATCCATATTTATCAACAAATCAGTAGCTGTGTGCTTATGTGTAGTTTCATTAGTTTCAAACATCCCAGTAATTATGTTATTATTACTCTGAAAAGACATGTAATCTGATGCATATGCATATGATAATGTTGTGCTAAGTGGGGAGTATAAGCCTACACAAGTAATCATTTCGTTTGTAAATGCATTAGAAGCCGCATTGTTTGTTGTTGGTGTAGATGTATCTCTTTCACAAGTAATATTATTATTAGTCATTCCTGCAACGCCTCCTACTTCGTCTAAATTAAAAACTATCTTAATATTTAACGGAGTGGTTGCATTAACAACATTACTAACATATGCTTGACTGCCTTTTAAACCATCTTCCTCTCCCGAAAAATTGACGAATTTTATAGAATATTCTGTTGGCACATTTTGCAACAATCTAGCCATTTCAAGAATAGTAACTATGCCACTTCCGTTATCATTAGTTCCTGTACCTGTAATAGAATCGTAATGCCCGCAAACAATTACGTAAGTGTTAGGATAAAGAGTTCCTATTTTATTTATAGTTAAATTTTTGCAAGTAAAACCCGAATAAGAATAAGTATCTTCAACTATTTGACCTGCACTATAACCGTAACTACTGTACTTGTTTTTTAGCCAATTTAATGTGTTTTGCAACTGAGCAGTTCCTCTTCTTTTAACGCCTAAATTTTCATATTCTGTTAGGTTAGTTGTAATATTAGTCTGAGAAGTTTGGTTGGCAATATCCGCATAAGCTTGCACAAAAGTTTGTGCAAAAAGACCATTTATGGTAAATAAAAAAATAATTATAAACTTCTGCGTAATTGTTTTCATAATAATTGAGTAGGTTTTGGGTTTAGCAAATATATAAAAAATGTAAATAAAAATAAATAATAAACATTCACATTTAACAATTTAATTATCAATAATTTAAAAATTAAATCAAGAATAAGTACAATTGCTTTCTGATTTTTGGCACGCAAATTGAATATGCTATCACAACAAGATATTTTTCTTTGTTCGAGGAAGCTAAAAATCGTAAGAGTAAGCAAATTATTAAAACACAGTATCATGAAAAAAATTACTCTTTTAGTAGCCAGCATCTTCCTGGTAGGAAGTATGGCAAATGCGTCAGAAAACCCTGTATTTTCTGACAACACAACAATTGCAAGATTCAATTTTGATGAACCAATAGCATTTACAGAGCGTGGCATCGGGTTTTATGTATTCCCAAATGGTGAATTCGATTTTAATACAAGACCACAAGATTCAGAAGGAGATTATTATTACAAAACCGCAGGAAAAAGAGCAGGAAGAGAAGTAAATAGAAGACCGGAAAATTATGGAGTTCGTATCGAGCATGACGCTTTTGGTAGAGTAAGAAGAATTGGAAATACTTTTATCAATTACGATTATAATGATCGTGTGAGTAGAATTGGAACCGTCTATATGAGATATAACAATTTTGCACTTTCTCAAGTAGGTGGATTAAGAATTATTTACAACCGAAGAGGTCAAATTATAGATATTTTCGGAAGCGTAAAAGGACATTATTCTTATTACAACACGAATAATTATGGAAATAGTCAAGGTCATAATGGGTATCAAAACAATGATAATGATTATAACGATAATTCAAATAATCCTGATGATTACTACTATTACAAAGCTGATGGCACTAAAGCAACAATAGAAAATTCAGTTAGTGATAGAAAAGAAGATAAGGATAAAAAATAGTTTATATGCTGGTTACATATAAATTTGGTTAGGTTGGTTTGTTTATTAAAAACTCCGCACATTAGTAATAATGGCGGAGTTTTTTTATATTTTTATTTTGAATAAAACTAGTCAAAAACCTCAAAATTAACACCATCATAGCTTGCAAAAACCATACTTGGATGCGAATCTTGATGACATATATTTCCTTGTCTATCTATAGCAATTGCGCCAGCAAAACCATCGTAAGGCTTTAGTTCTGAGAAAGTTTTTTCAAATGCATTGTCTAAAGAAAAACCATCTGTAACACGAGTTACAATTTTGGCTGCAGTTGCATTACTCACAATATCCTCGCCTACTCCTGTTAAACTTACTCCACAAAATTCGTTGGCGTAATTTCCAGCAACTGTAGCCGAATCTGATATTCTTCCAACCAATTCGAAACCTTTTCCGCCAGTAGAAGTAGCAACGGCAAGTTTGTTATTTTTATCTAAAGCAACACAACCTACAGTTCCAGTTCCTAAAGATTTTAATTTAGCCTCATACTCAGCTCTTCGTTGTGGAATTTCGGTCGAAAAAACATTAAAACCGTGTTGTCTGGCATAATTTGTAGCACCACTTCCACCAAGAACTCTATCGTCTTCACTCATTAATACTTGAGCTACTTGAATAGGATTTTTAACTTCTTCTATATTTATTACACCGCTCATTTTCTGAGTTTCGCCATCCATAATAGCAGCGCTCATTCTTATTTTTCCGTCACTTTGTATTTGAGATCCAATTCCAGCGTTAAACAAGGCATCATCTTCCAAAAGAGAAACTGCAAAAACCACTGTTTCAACAGCCGAATGTGTTTTCAAAAATTCGTACGAAGACTTTACAATTCGCTCTAAAGCGTTTTGCTTTGCTACTTTAGTTTCATGATTAGTAGAAGATTCCGAGAAAAAACCGCCGTGAATTATTATTTTAGACATCTTAGAACTAGATTTTTAGACTATTTAGATTGTTAGACTGCTTAGAATATCTAAAAATCTAAGTAGTCTAACGATCTAATAATATATTATACGTATTGTGAAGAATGAATAGTCATTTTAAAAGTATTCAAATTAAAAGTGTCATATTTACTCATAACATGTGTTACTAAATGAGAAATAGAAATAGGTTGCCCTAACTCTACTTGGGTCAAATTCGTGTCTTTTATCTCACGACCATCTACAAGGATAACAAGTCCGGAACCAATTGCTTCCATTTGTTTTCCATTAGTAATAAGTAAACCTGTATCTTCTCCAAGACCAATTCCTAACACTTTTGGATTTCCTACAACCGATTGAAAGAGTCTTCCAATTCTACCACGTTGCACAAAATGGGTGTCAATAATAACACCATCTATCAATCCTAAACCAGAAGTGATTTTCACTTCGCCTTTCAGCAAAGCTTCAGAACTACTTCCTTGATAAATCATATTGCTAGAGGCTGCAGCAGCACCTGCCGAAGTTCCTGCATAAATAAAATCTTCATTATGATATTTCTCTAACAACAAATCGTGAAAAGGAGTTCCGCCAAGAATCGATGTCAATCGTAACTGATCTCCACCAGTAAACATAACCACATCGGCAGCTTTTAATCTAGCAATAATTTCAAGATTCATTGCTTCTTCACGACGCTCAATATTTAGAATATCAACGTTGTTTGCACCTAAATAGTTCAAAGCTTTTACATACTCAGGCCCTATTTCTTTAGGTATTTTCGAAGCCGTAGTAATAACCTCAATTCTAGATTCTAATTTATGTTTCGATTCGTCAAGAATTCTTTTCAAAATTCCAGTCTCAAAAAAGTTTAAATTTTTTGCTGCATTCTTATCAAGATCTGTTTCAGTAAAACTCCCCTTATCAACCGCACCACCTATAATGATTAATTTTCCTTGTATATTCATTTGGTAAAAATAACCAAAAATTGAAATAATGCAAATCTATTTTCTTTTTTTTGAAGCAAAACTTTACAGTATTTATCAACACATTTCCTGCTGTTCGCTGCAATCTGTCTCGCCCCAAAAGACGAGACAGGATTTTCACTTCCATCAGGGCTAAAATTCATAAAACCAATTACTATCAAGATTCATAAAAAACTGAAAACCAACAAAAAACAACTATTTTTAATATTTCTACCAATAAAAGAGCTTTTATAAAACAAATATTTCCTATTTTTAACAAATACATTACAAAAACAACTCATCAAAAATGAAAATTGATAAAATTCAAGCGCTTCGTGGACCAAACATTTGGAGTGTTCAACGTAAAAAATTAATCCAAATGCGTTTGGATTTAGAAGAAATGGAACAGTTTCCTACAAACAAAATAGAAGGTTTTCGTGAACGAATAGAAGCTATGTTTCCCACCATGATAGAGCATCGTTGTTCTGAAGGTTGTCGTGGCGGTTTTTTCTCACGTATTGAACGTGGCACTTGGATGGGGCATGTTATCGAACATATTGCACTCGAAATACAAACACTCGCTGGAATGGAAACAGGTTTTGGTCGTACTCGCGAAACCAAAACGCCAGGAATATACAATGTCGTTTTTAGTTACACCGAAGAAAATGTAGGAATATTTGCTGCCGAAAGCTCAGTTAATATTGCCGAAGCATTAATTGCAGGAACTGAATATGATTTAGAAGGAGATATCCAACAAATGCGTGTAATTCGCAACAAAGTGCGCCTCGGACCAAGTACAGGAAGCATTGTAGAAGAAGCTGTAAACCGAGATATTCCTTGGATTCGGCTAGGAACAAACTCCTTAGTACAATTAGGTTATGGAGTAAACCAAATGCGTTTTCAAGCAACAATTACCTGTAAAACAAGTAGTATTGCTGTAGATATTGCTTGCAACAAAGAACAAACAAAAAAAATGCTCGATGCTGCATCTATTCCAGTTGCTGGCGGAGGAATTTGTGTTGATGAAGAGGATTTGACGGGTGTTATCAAAAAAATTGGCTATCCTATTGTCTTAAAACCATTAGACGGAAACCACGGAAAAGGAGCTTCTATAAATGTAACCAATTGGGAAGATGCGAAAGCAGGATTAGAATACGCAAAAAAATACAGTCACCGAATCATTGTCGAAAAATTTATCACAGGTCATGATTTTCGTGTCCTTATTATAGACAACAAATTAGTAGCTGCCGCAAAACGTGTTCCTGCACATGTAGTTGGAAACGGAAAAGATTCTATTGCAAATCTAATCGAAGAAACTAATAAAGATCCTCGTCGTGGTTACGGTCACGAAAATGTATTAACAGAAATCTTAATTGACCGTGATACCGAAGATTTATTAGAAAAACTAAAATATACTGTTGATACAGTTCCAAGAAAAGACGAAGTTGTTTACTTGAAATCGACAGCAAACCTCAGCACTGGCGGAACATCTGTAGATGTTACTGACATGATGCATCCAGAAAACATTTTCCTTTGCGAACGAATTTCCAGAGTAATTGGATTAGATATTTGCGGTGTCGATATTATGGCAGAAAACCTAACACAGCCACTCAAAGAAAATGGTGGATGCATTCTCGAAGTGAATGCAGCTCCAGGATTTCGTATGCATTTAGCCCCATCAGAAGGATTACCTAGAAACGTAGCTTCGCCAGTAATAGACATGTTGTATCCGCTAGGAAAACCAAGTCGTATTCCAATTATTGCAGTTACTGGAACTAACGGAAAGACAACTACAACAAGACTTTTAGCACACATTGTAAAAAGCAATGGATATAAAGTTGGATTCACAACGTCAGACGGAATTTATGTACAAAACCACATGATGGAAAAAGGCGATACAACAGGGCCTGTTTCTGCCGAGTATATTCTTAAAGATCCAACAGTCGAATTTGCAGTTCTCGAAACAGCTCGCGGCGGAATACTTCGTTCAGGACTTGGTTTTAGTCGTTGCGATATTGCTATTGTAACAAATATCCAAGAAGACCATTTAGGATTAAGCGACATTCACACATTAGACGATTTAGCTCGTGTAAAAGCTACTGTCGTAAAAAGTGTGAAGAAAGATGGTTGGGCAATTTTAAATGCCGAAGACGAATATTGTGTAAAAATCGCTAACGAATTAAGGTGTAATGTAGCTTATTTTAGTTTGAATGAGGACAATGAACTTATTAAAAAACTGTGTAAAGAAGGTAAAACCGTTGCGGTTTACGAGAACGGCTACATCACCATCAAAAAAGGAGAATGGAAAATACGTGTAGAAAGAGCTACTAATGTTCCATTAACTTTAGGAGGAAAAGCCAAATTTATGATTGCAAATGTACTTGCAGCCACTTTAGCTAGTTATTTGTATGGTTTCAAAACCGAAGACATTAGTTTATCATTGCAAACATTTATTCCAAGTGTGGCACAAACTCCAGGAAGAATGAACATTTTTGAATTCAAGAAATTTAAAGTGCTGATAGATTTTGCTCATAATCCTGCTGGATATCGTGGTATTGAAGGTTATTTAGAAAATATTGATGCAATCAAAAAAATTGGAATTATTGCAGGAGTTGGTGACCGTCGCGACGAAGATATTAAGGAATGTGGATTAATTGCTGGTAGAATGTTTGACCATATCATTATTCGCCAAGAAAAATATTTACGTGGTAGAACTGAAGAAGAAATTATCGATTTAATTTTAGAAGGTATTGCCGAATCTGGTAGAGACGTAACACACGAGATTATTCCTAAAGAAATAGAAGCCATAAAACATGCCATAGACAACGCCGAAAACGGGAGCTTTATAACCGCTTTAAGCGATGTCGTAACTAATGCAATAGAAATTGTTCAGGAATATTTGGATAAGGAAAATGAGGAAGGAAATATTTAATTTTCTCTTTCAATAATAATTAAGGATAGTGTTAAGAGATTCATAAAATTTCAAAACACTGTCCTTTTTTTATACATTTACGCAATCAAAAAAATAATTATGAACAAGAGAATACTACTTTTACTAAGCATCTTTATTACAGTTTTTGCAGCAGCACAAAACAAAAAAATCACACTCGAAGAATCAGTTTTACAACAAAATAGACTTTTTAGAGCAGATAAATTAGCTGGTTTTCAATGGATTCCTAATACTAATAAATATACATATTATGTAGAAAACGGAACCAAATTAATGCTTGCAAATGCAGTCGACAATAAATCATCACTTATACTCGGTCTTGACGATTTAAACAAATCGTTAGCTTCAAAAATAAATTCGTTTTTTGGTTACAAATGGAAAAACGAAAACACATTGACTATTTCAAATGGTTCGAAGTTTTATAGTTATGAAGTTTCAACAAAACTTGGTAAAACCATTCAAGAAACACCAGCATCTGCCGAAAATCAAACTTTTGATGATACTAATGAAAATTTAGCTTTTACAGAAAATAACAACTTGTTTTTTTTTAATAAAAACAAAGAAAAAATTACAGTTACCAATAATTCTGATAAAAATATAGTTTCTGGACAAACAATTTCTAGAAGCGAATTCGGAATTTCGGGCGGAATATTTTGGTCCCCAAAATCAACTTATTTGGCTTTTTATCAAAAAGATGAAACCAATGTAGCTGATTATCCTTTATTAGATATTACTGAAACTCCAGGGAAATTAGAAAACATAAAATACCCAATGATTGGTCAGAAATCAGAAAAACCAAAAGTGGGAATTTATAATGTAACAACCAGTAAAACAGTTTTTATTTCGCCAAAAGGAAATCAAGAAGACTATTTAACGAATCTTTCTTGGACTCCAGACGAAAAACATATAATTATTGCCGAAGTAAATCGTGGACAAAACGATATGAATTTGAATGTTTATGATGCCAATTCTGGAGTTTTTGTACGTACAATTCTAAACGAGAAAAGTGACAAATGGATAGAACCGGAACATGCTGCTTTTTTCCCAAATAACACATCAAATAATTTTGTTTGGATTTCTGAAAAAGACGGATTCAATAATTTATACTATTATTCTATCGAAGGAAAATTAATCAAACAATTAACAGCTAACAAATTTCCTGTTAGAGAAATTATTAGTTCAAATACTACTGGAAGCGAAATTTATTTTAAAGCTACGGGCGAAAACGGAACCAATATGTTGGCTTATAAAGTAGGTTTGAAAGGAAAACAAACTCTAATTACCAAAGATTTAGGTGTACATACTGTGATACCAAATTCAGACGGGAATTACTTTTTTGATGAATATTCGAACCACACAACACCTAGTAAATCATTGTTGTATGACAAAAAGCTAAAACCAACAACTTTATTAGAAAGCAAAAACAAATACGACGGCTATGTGATAGGAACTGCCGAAATAAAAACCATCAAATCGGCTGACGGAACTACTGATCTATTCACCCGTTTAATCAAACCAAGCAATTTTGATGCTTCAAAAAAATACCCGGTTTTAGTTTACGTTTATGGCGGACCACATGCTCAAATGATTACCAATTCTTATCTAGATGGCGCAAATTTGTGGATGTACTGGATGGCAGAACAGGGTCATTTAGTATTTACTGTCGACAATCGTGGCTCTGATAATCGTGGTTTTGCTTTCGAAAGTGTTATCCATGGGAGATTAGGTGTAAACGAAATGGAAGATCAAATAAAAGGTGTCGATTACTTGAAATCGTTACCTTATGTAGATGAAAATAGATTAGCAGTACACGGTTGGAGTTTTGGTGGGTTCATGACTACTTCGTTAATGTTGCGCAAACCTGATACTTTCAAAGTAGGTGTTGCCGGCGGGCCAGTAACTGATTGGAAATGGTACGAAATTATGTATGGCGAACGTTATATGGATACTCCGGCAGAAAATCAGAAAGGTTTTGATGAAGCAAATACTTTAAATTATGTGAAAAATCTGAAAGGAAAATTACTGCTTATTCACGGTACAAGCGATGATGTTGTGGTCATGCAACACAATTTCGGATTAATCAAAAAATTTGTAGAAGCTGAAAAACAAATCGATTTTTTCCCTTACCCAATGCACAAACACAATGTACAAGGAAAAGATAGAGTCCACTTAATGAAAAAAGTTTTGGATTATGTAATTGAAAATAATAAATAATACTTTTAATAAAGAAATGCCAATCACTTAGGATTGGCATTTCTTTATTAGAAAATTGACATCTCAGTTTTGGTAGTCAACAGTTCTAGAGCGTTCATCCCTAGTTCCGAGTTTCCTTTTTCGTTGAGTCGTGGCGACCAAGTAGCAACCACAAAATTTTTAGGATACAATGCTCCAATTCCGCCTCCAATTCCGCTCTTTCCAGGCAAGCCAACTTTATATGTAAACTCCCCAGATTCATCATAAAAACCACAGGTTTGCATCAAAGCATTCAACCGTTTTACTTGACTTTTAGTTAAAATTTGTTCTCCAGAAATAGTTTTTCCTTCATTGGCAAAAAAGAAAAATGAATGTGCGAGTTCTTTACAAGTCATTTCTAATGAGCATTGATGAAAATAAAAATCAAGAACAACCTCAACATCATTATTTATATTACTGAAAGATTTGAGAAAGTTAGCTAAAGCAGCGTTTCTAAAACCCGTCTCTTTTTCAGATTTGGCAACTTTTAGATTATAATTGATGGTTTCGCAACCAGAAATTTTTCTGATAAAATTCAGAAAATCTTCTTTTGGATTTTCGAGATTAGAAACTAACATATCAGCAATAACCAAAGCTCCAGCGTTTATAAATGGATTTCGAGGAATCCCTTTTTCGTACTCTAATTGAACCAACGAATTGAATGCACTTCCCGATGGTTCTACGCCTACTCGTTCCCAAACTTTTTCATCGAGAAACGAAAATGCCAAGGCAACTGTTAATGCTTTTGAAACCGATTGTATAGAAAATTTTTCATTACTATCTCCTATTCCAAAATCTTGATGGTTGATAGTCGTGAGGTGAATTCCAAATTTATTTCCATCGATTTTGGCTAATTCAGGTATTGATGTAGAAACACTTCCAATTGTTGGAAATGATTTTGTTTCTTGGTATATTTCTTTTAGAATCTGCTCGTAATTCATACTGATTTTGGTAGTTTTTTAAAATTTCAAAAACTTAAATATTACGTTTTCTGTTTTTTCTTCCTTGCTGCGGGAAACAATATATTATTAAGAATTAACCGGAAACCTGGCGAATTGGGATGTAAATCTAAAACCGTGGGTTCATCTCCTACTCGATGTTGAAAATCTTCGGGATCATGACCACCATAGAAAGTAAAAAAACCTTTTCCTTTTTGTCCGTGTATATAACGTGCTTCTTCGTTAATCTGATTTTCACCTAAAACTAGAACGTTTGTTTTTATTAGTTGTCTATCAAATGAAGTGGTTTGACCCATGAAACCCTTAACTAACGAAGTATGATTCTGACATAACATACTCGGAATTACATCCCATTTTGCCGAAAATTCCATGAGCGTAAAATAATCTTTTTCGAAAGGAACTTGTCTTTTTTCAGTCATATCTATATTCGAAAACTCATAATGTTCGGGTTTTCTGTCTAAGATAAAATCTTTGAAAGCAAATGTTTTTGAATAGTCGACTCTCGATTGGTAATTGGCTTCACTTTCATCACCATCAAACATAGGTTCGCAAATATCGACACCTTCGGCAGCTAATGCAATATCAAAACTATCTGTTGCAGAGCACATGGCAAACATAAATCCGCCACCAATAACGAAATCTCTAATTTTTCTGGCAACAGCTCCTTTTTCTTCGGAAACTTTGTTAAATCCTAGTTTTTTCGCCAATGCTTCGGCATCTTGTTTTTGTTGAATATACCAAGGTGCAGTCCTATAAGCTCCAAAAAACTTACCATACTGACCTGTAAAATCTTCATGATGCAAATGCAACCAATCGTAGAGAATAAGCTGGTCACTTAAAACTTCTTCATCATAAATTGTAGTAAAAGGGATTTCGGCATAAGTTAAAACCATAGTAACTGCATCATCCCAAGGTTGTTTACCTGGAGGCGAATATACCGCAACTTTAGGCGCTTTTTCTAAGACGACGGTTTCCATATTTTGTGATGGAGATGAAATATCTACAAGTATATTATTAGTTTCAGTATCAGAAAGCACTTCAAAACTTACACCTCGTATTTGGCATTCTTTTCTAATTTCTGAAACATCGGGCAAGAGAAAAGAACCGCCGCGATAATTAAGCAACCAACTTGCCTTATATTGTTTATCTAGGGCCCAATAAGTAATTCCGTAGGCTTTGATATGGTTTTTTTGTGAAGTTTCATCCATAGGAAGCAAAATAAAATTTGCTTTCACAGAAAACGAAAAGAGGATTATTAAAGTAAC
>NZ_JAYWDT010000109.1:0-18629 GCF_043779715.1 Flavobacterium sp. | reverse complement strand
CACGCCCGCCAAGGCCGCGGACCTGCTGCACCACAACTGTATTTCCATTTCAGGTGCACCGCAATTGCGGCGCTGGCCGTTTGATGTTGACGGCCGGGGCCGCACGGACAATGTGGAGTACATTGACGTGAAGGGCAATGTCTCGGCGAAGAATGCCGAAACCCTGTTGCAGCTTGCCGCCACCGGTGTTGGCATCATCCGCCTGACCGATGTCATTGTCGGCGACGGCATCCGCGCCGGATGGCTGGTGCCGGTGCTCAATTTTATTGTTTCTAAATTACATAATCTTAAATGTTAAATTTTTATTCGATTTTAACCAAAAAGCATGAATTAACTTCAATAAAAAACTCAAAACACGAACAATTAGATTTATTTAAAAAATAATTTAAAATAAATCTAATTTAGTTTAAAAAATTAACAAAAATGGTACTAATTTTGATACAGTTTTAATGAAATTTTAACCATCTATTTACTCTTAATTTTTTAATCCAAATGAAAACGAAAAACCTTGTTTATTTGTTCATTGCAGTTCTTATTTTTCAAGCTTGTGGCAGAAAATCAGCCACCGATTTTAATTCAGATTTTTCGTTATTTAAGGGTGTCATTTCAAACTTTACAGGAGGTATCGTCTCGGCGCAATCCGATATTCGAGTTGTGCTTGCTTTCGATAAAAAAGTTTGGGTTAAAGACCAAGTTTTAGACAACGATTTGTTTGATATTTCTCCGAGCGTAAACGGAAAAGTAGTGGCGTTATCTAGCAACACTATTGCTTTTATTCCTGAAAAAAAGCTAGATCCAGACACAGAATATCAAGTCACTTTAAAAGTTGACAAACTCTTAACGACTGTCAAAAAAGAGTTAGCTGAATTTAACTTTACTGTAAAAACGCTAAAGCAAGATTTTCTTGTCACTACACAAGATATTCAGTCTTACAGCAAAGATTATCAATACCTAAACTGTACACTAAAAACAGCCGATAATATTGATTTTGAAACCGCTCAAAAATTAGTAACTGCAGAGCAAGACGGTAAAAGTATTGCTGTAAAATTCATCAAATCGACAAGTACATCTACTGAATTCAAATTTATTATAGACAGTATTCAACGCTCAGACAACGATAGTAATCTCGAGATTTTATACGATGGAAATGATTTTGACATAGATCAAAAAGGCAAAATTGATTATACTATTATTGGAAAAGACAACTTCAAAGTGGTCAATGTTTCTATTCCAGAAGGCGACAATCAAACTTTGTTAATCAATTTTTCTGATGCTTTACAAAAAGGACAAGATTTTAAAGGATTGGTTAATATTCAAAACACAAAAAATTTAAAGTTTAGTACACAAGGTAATTTATTGAAAGTATTTTTTAATAATGAGGTCGAAAAACCAACCATAAAACCAGTCGTTACAGAAGCAATTGTTGAAGTTATTGACACTGTATCTGTTGCAGTCGATTCTGCTGCTGTTGCTGTTGAAGAAGTTGTAGAATATGTAGAGCCTATCGAAGAATCTACAACTCCAGAACAAATAGTGTCTGGAAATGTTTTAGTAGAAGTTTTTCAAGGTATTGAAAGTGAGAATGGTTACAAAATGAAACAAAATTTTTCGACAACTGTTTCGTTCGACCAAATAAAACCAAGTGTAAAATTTACCAAAAACGGTACTATTTTGCCAAGTTCTAACAATTTAAAACTCAATTTTGAAGCCGTAAACTTAAGCGCTGTCGATGTTAAGGTTTATAAAATATACAAAAACAACATCCTTCAGTTTTTGCAATATAATGATTTAAATGGAGCACAAAATCTAAAGAAAGTAGCACAACCTATTGCGAAAAGCACGATCAATTTAAAGGAAAATAAGTTGGTAAATTTTAGCGAATGGAACACTTTTGCACTCGATTTATCAAAAATTATCACACCAGAACCTGGTGCAATATATCGTGTTGAATTTTCATTCAAGAAAAAATATTCTCTTTATAAATGTGATGGTTCAACCGATGAAGAGGAAGCAACTGAAGAGGAGGCAATCGATGAAAATGACGTAAATTATAGCGAAAACAGCTATGATGACTATTATTACGAAGATTACGATTGGAGAGAAAGTGAAGATGCTTGTTCGCAATCTTACTTTTATAATACAACTATAGGAACAAATATTTTAGCTTCCGATTTAGGTGTAATTGCCAAACGTGGCGAAAACAAATCTTATCTATTTGCTGTAAATAATATTGTAACGACCGAACCTGTTTGTAACGCAAAAGTTGAATTATACAATTTTCAGCAGCAAAAACTAGCAACCGAAGCCACAAATAGCGAAGGAATTGCACAATTCGAGCTCGATAAATTCGCTTATTTTGCCATTGTTACCCTTGGCGACCAATCTACTTATGTAAAACTAGATGACGGAAACTCACTTTCTGTTAGTAATTTCGATGTCGCTGGAGAAGCTTTACAAAAAGGCTTGAAAGGTTTCATTTATGGAGAACGTGGCGTTTGGCGTCCTGGCGATAATTTGTACTTATCATTTATTTTTAATGATGCTTCCAATAAAATTCCAAATGCGCATCCAATAAAATTCAGACTCTCTGATCCTAACGGAAAAATAACCTATCAAACGATTCAAAAATCGAACGAACTCAATCATTATAGTTTTATAGTTCCTACCGATGCCGATGCGCCAACAGGAAGCTGGGAAGCTATGGTTAGTGTGGGTGGTGCAAAATTTTATAAAAACATTAAAATTGAAACCATCAAACCCAATCGGTTGAAAATTAAAAATATTTTTAAAAACGCAGTGCTTTCTTCTTCTTATCCAAACACCAGTAATTTGCAAGTCAATTGGCTTCATGGTGCTGTGGCAAAGGATTTAAAAGTAGAAATGCAAGCCAAATTTTCACAAGATGTTACTAGTTTTAAAGGTTTAGAGAAATATGATTTTGATGATGAAGTCCGTCAGTTTAGCACGGAAGAAATTAATGTTTTTTCAGGAAAAGTAGATGCAAACGGAAAAACTTCAGTTACGATCGATCCCAAACTACAAGGTCAAGCGGCAGGAATGCTAAAAGCCGCTTTTATGACTAAAGTTTATGAGGAAGGTGGCGATTTTAGCACCGATGTGATGGCAACAACCTATTCTCCTTACAAAACGTATGTAGGATTAAAATTGCCTGAATTAACAAAATACCAAATGCTAGAAACGAGAGTTAACAATCGTTTTGATGTGGTTACTGTCGATGAAAATGGTCGTCCAAAATCGGTAAGAAACCTAGAAGTAAAAGTATTTAAAGTAGAATGGCGTTGGTGGTGGGATTCATCAAACGATGATGTGTCCAATTACAATTCATCGAACGCAACCACTTCATACAAAACACTCAGAGTAAATACTGATGCCAACGGTAAAGGTAGCTTCCAATTTGCATTAACCGATGAAGAATGGGGACGCTATATGATTCGAGTTACCGATCCAACTGATGGTCATGCCACAGCACAAACTGTCAATATTGACTATCCTTATTGGTCAGGAAAAACAAGAAATACCGATGCTTCAACAGCCAATATGTTGGTTTTTTCTACCGATAAAAAGAATTATGCCGTAGGCGAAAGAGCACAAATATCTTTCCCTTCGAGTGAAGGTGGTCGTGCATTAATATCAATAGAAAACGGATCAAAAGTAGTACAAACACTTTGGGCAAAAACCAAAAAAGGAGAGACTAAAGTTGAAGTTCCTATTACAGCTACTATGGCGCCAAACGTGTATTTCAATATTACGTTATTGCAACCACATGCCTCGACTAAAAACGATTCGCCAATAAGAATGTACGGAATTGTCCCTATTGAAGTTATTGACAAAAACACGATTTTAGAACCTAAAATCGCCATGCCTGATGTTTTGAAACCAGAGCAAACGTTTAACGTAAAGGTGAGTGAGAAATCTGGTAAAGCCATGACTTACACCATTGCCGTTGTAGATGAAGGTCTATTAGATTTAACCCGATTTAAAACGCCAAATGCTTGGGACAGTTTCTATGTTCGTGAAGCTTTGGGTGTAAAAACTTGGGATATTTACGATGATGTAATTGGCGCTTATGGCGGAAAAGTAAACCAGATATTTAGTATTGGTGGTGATCAAGATTTGGGTGGTGGCAAAGCAAAAAAAGCCAACCGTTTTAAACCTGTTGTTATTTATTTGGGTCCATTCAAACTTGAGGCTGGTGATACTAAAACACACCAAATAAAATTACCAAAATATATTGGTTCGGTAAGAATAATGATAGTCGCTGGCGATGCTAAAACAAGTGCTTATGGTGCTGCCGACAAAGCGACGCCAGTTCGTAGTCCTTTGATGGCATTGGCTTCGTTACCACGAAAAATTTCTCCATCAGAAAAAGTGACGATTCCTGTGACGATTTTTGCGATGGAAAATCATGTGAAAAATGTTTCGGTACAAATAAAAACAAGTCCAGGTTTAAAAATTATCGGCAAAGCCATTCAAAATGTAACTTTCACTAGTCCTGATGAAAAAATGACGTATTTCAATCTTGAAGTTGGTGCTAGTACAGGAATTGCAAAAGTACAAGTCATTGCTACTTCTGGGAAAGAAAGATCTACTTATGATGTCGAGATTGATATGACGAATCCAAATCCTGTAACCAATACTTTTACAGATATTATTTTAGAACCAAATAGTTCTAAATCTATTTCTTGGAAAACATTTGGAGTAGCTGGAAGTAACAAAGCAAGATTGGAAGTTTCGTCTATGCCGTCTATTAATTTTAATGGGAGACTGCAATATTTAATTCAATATCCTCATGGTTGTGTCGAGCAAACTACTTCGTCTGTTTTCCCTCAATTGTATTTGAATGGTATTGCTGATATTAATGCCAATCGCAAAGCATTAATTCAGAAAAATGTAACAGCAGGAATTACAAGATTAGGTGGTTTCCAATTGGCAAATGGTGGCATGTCGTATTGGCAAGGAAGCACTTCTGCCGATGATTGGGGAAGTTCGTATGCAGGACATTTCTTGCTTGAAGCCGAGAAAAAGGGGTACGTTTTACCTATAAATTTCAAACAAAAATGGATTTCATACCAACAAAAAGAAGCTAAAAAATGGCGTTTTGAGGCAAAATACGGTAATGATTTTGCACAAGCGTATCGTTTGTACACCTTAGCATTAGCGGGTTCGCCTGACTTATCATCGATGAATAGATTGCGTGAAACTTCAGGAATTTCTAACGAAAGTAAACTGCGATTGGCCGCTGCTTATGTTTTAGCAGGACAAAAACAAGCGGGAATGGCATTGTTGTTAAAATCTAAAATAGATGAAGATTATAACAATAATTACAGCTATTACTATTATGGTTCTAGCGACCGTAATCGTGCGATGACATTAGAAACTTTAATCTTATTGGGTCAGAAACAAAAAGCATTTATCATGGCAAACAAATTAGCCAAACAAATGTCTGCTGACCAATGGATGAGCACACAAACTACTGCTTATTGTTTGTATTCTATGTCAAAATTCGCACAATTCAATGGTGGGAAAGGGATTCATGTTCAGTTTAATGATGGTGGAAAAACTTTAGGAATTAATACCAATAAAACATTGGCAGAAAGAAGTTTAACTATTAAAAATGGAGCAAACGGAATCACAATTAAAAACAACAAAAACAATACATTATATGTTCGCGTTTTAAATTCTGGTATTTTGCCTGTGGGACAAGAGCAAGTTGCTCAAAATAATTTGAGTGCCAAGGTTGTTTTCAAAAACAGAAAAGGAAGTATTATCAATGTTTCTAAAATAAATCAAGGTACCGAGTTTATTGCAGAAGTTACGATTAAAAACTTAAAAAATGAACGAGTTGATAATGTAGCATTGTCTCAAATTTTGCCTTCAGGTTTCGAAATTGTAAACACACGTTTTACTGATTTTGGCGATGCTACAAACAATGTTGCTGACTATATTGACATTAGAGATGACAGAACAAACTTCTATTTCCCATTAGGTTCGGGCGAAACTAAAACGTTTAGAGTATTGCTTAATGCTTCTTATTTAGGGAATTATTACTTGCCTGGATTGCAATGTGAAGCTATGTACGACAATACATTCCTAGCCAGAACTAAGGGTTTTTGGGTTGAAGTGGTAAAATAAAAATTAACCATAAAAGGCACAAAAGGAAAAAGTAGTTTATCTTTTGTGTCTTTTGTGGTAAAAAAAACAAAAACTTGAAAGCTAAAATAAAAGCGTTTCTACAGCGTATTTTAAATTATATAAAACAAAACAAAATAAAATCATCAATCGTATTCATACTTTTGATAGTTTATTATTTCTCACTGCCTAACACTTTATTTCAAGAACCTTATTCGACCGTAATTGAAAGTAAGGAAGGTGAATTATTAGGTGCTAAAATTGCTCGCGACGGGCAATGGCGATTTCCAGCGCAAGACAGTGTTCCTTATAAATTCAAGAAATGTATTGTATATTTTGAAGACGAATATTTTTACAAACATCCTGGGTTTAATCCAGTAGCGATGGTCAATGCCATCAAGCAAAACCAAAAAGCTGGAAAAGTAGTTCGTGGCGGAAGTACCTTAACTCAACAGGTAATTCGTTTGTCTCGAAAAGGAAAAAACAGAACTTATTTCGAAAAAGTAATAGAAATCATATTAGGAACTCGTTTAGAATTACGTCATTCTAAAGATAAAATTTTAGAATTATATGCCGCTCATGCCCCTTTTGGTGGAAATGTAGTAGGTTTAGAAATGGCTTCTTGGCGTTATTTTGGTGTGCAATCCCATCAATTATCTTGGGCGGAGAGTGCTACTTTAGCGGTTTTACCCAACGCACCAAGTTTAATTTACCCTGGTAAAAATCAACAAAAATTACTAAGAAAGCGAAACAATCTTTTATTAAAATTAAAAACTGAAGGTATTATTGATACGCAAACTTATGAATTGGCTATTGATGAACCTTTGCCACAAAAACCATACGATTTACCTCAAATTGCGTCACATCTTTTGCAACGAGTAGCCAAAAATCAAGAAGGAACTCGGTTAAAAACGACTGTTGACATTGCATTACAAAATCGTGTCAATCAAATAGCGAAATATTATTACAATCAGTACAAACAAAACGAAGTGAACAACTTGGCTATTATTGTTATTGATATTAAAACTAGAAATATAATTAGCTACGTTGGTAATTCTCCAACCGATTTAAATCATCAGAAAGATGTAGATATTATCGAAGCGCCGCGAAGTACGGGAAGTATTCTAAAACCATTATTATATGCAGCTATGCTCGATGAAGGCGAGATTTTGCCCAACACGTTAGTTGCCGATATTCCTACTCAGATTTCAGGTTATACACCACAAAATTTCAATTTAACATTCGATGGCGCAGTTCCAGCACACAGAGCGTTGTCTCGTTCTTTGAATATTCCGTCTGTTTTAATGTTACAGGATTATGGTGTAAATAAATTTTATGAAGAATTGCAAAGATTCAAACTCAGAGATATTTCGAAGTCGCCAGATCATTACGGATTATCACTCATTCTTGGTGGTGCCGAAAGCAATTTGTGGGATTTGTGCAGGACTTATGCAGGAATGTCATCGACGGTAGATTATTTTAATAAAAACAATGGTAATTACAGGACAAAAGAATTTGTAGAGTTAAATTACGATCATAATTTCACTCCAGATTTTGGTTCCAACAGCAAACAAAAAACCATTTTGGGAGCTGGTGCGATTTGGCAAACCTACAATGCAATGGAAGGAGTAAACCGTCCTGAAGGTGATGAAGCTTGGAAATTTTATGACAGTTCACTAAAAATCGCATGGAAAACTGGAACTAGTTTTGGTAATCGAGACGCATGGGCTATTGGTACAAATTCTCGATATGTGGTAGGTGTTTGGGTAGGAAATGCTTCGGGCGAAGGACGACCAACGCTAACTGGAGTTACAAGTGCTGCTCCTATATTGTTTGATGTATTTAATTTGTTGCCAAGACAAAAATGGTTCGACACACCTTTATTAGATTTGGCAGAAGTAGAAGTTTGTATACTCAGCGGTCATTTGGCGCAAGAAGATTGTCCAAAAATAAAACAATATGTTCCACTGAAAGGAAAAACAACATCTATTTGTCCTTATCACAAAACGGTGCATTTAGATAAAATCGAAAAATACAGGGTAAACAGCAGTTGCGAAAATGTGGAAAATATCTTGACTAAAAAATGGTTTGTATTGCCTCCAGTGATGGAATGGTATTACAAAAACCAACATGTAGATTATTTGCCTTTGCCTCCTTACAGAAATGATTGCACAGGAACGTTAACCGCTTCGATGGATTTTATTTACCCGAAAACCAATAGTAAAATATATTTAACCAAAAATTTTAATAGCGAAATACAACCTGTAATTCTAAAAATAGCACATTCTAATAGAGAAACCGAAATTTTCTGGTATGTAGATAATGTATATAAAGGTTCGACCAAAACTTTTCACGAAATGCCAATAACGCCTACCGAAGGATTTCATTATATTACCGTGGTTGATGAAAGCGGCTATGAGATTAGAAAGAAAATTGAGATTGTGAGGGAATGATGTTTAAACCAAAAAACCTAAACGAAAGTTTAGGTTTTTTCTTAGCAGAGAGAAAGGGATTCGAACCCTCGATATGTTGCCATATACACGCTTTCCAAGCGTGCGCCTTCAGCCACTCGGCCACCTCTCTTTTTATGTTTTGCAAATAAAAGAATAAATTTCTTGGGAAGTAAACAATTATGGTATTAATTCATCTCGCCACGCAAAGAAGTTTCGAAAATGGTTTTGAAAACATTTGGAGCTACTTTTTGTCCTAACAAATACATGAGCTTTGTAATTGCTGCTTCAGTGGTGATATCTTTTCCTGAAATAATGCCAATTTTCTTGAGTTGTGAGCTGGTTTCGTACTGACCCATATTGACACTTCCTCCAGAACATTGAGTCACATTTATAATATGCAATTCGTTTTTTATTGCGTTTTCGAGTAAATCGACAAACCATTTTTCGGTAGGAGCATTGCCAGAACCATAGGTTTCTAATACGATTCCTTTTAGATTTGGTATTGATAAAATAGTTTGAATTACTTTTTCATTAATACCCGGAAAAACTTTTATAATGACCACATTGTCATCAAAATTTGTATTTACTTTTAGTTTTTTAGTAACTGTATTCTTTAATAAAATATTTTCATTAACATTTAAATGAACGCCAGATTCTGCTAATGCGGGAAAATTTGGCGAAGCAAAAGCACTAAAATGTTCTGCACTTATTTTTGTAGTTCTGTTTCCGCGATACAATTTGTATTCAAAATACAAACAAACCTCATTGATAATCGACTTGTTTTTGTTTTTTAGTGATGCTACTTGAATGGCTGTGATTAGATTTTCTTTGGCATCGGTTCTTAAATCTCCAATAGGCAATTGAGAACCTGTAAAAACAACTGGTTTGTTTAGGTTTTCTAACATAAAACTTAATGCTGAAGCGGAATACGACATCGTATCTGATCCATGCAAAACAACAAAGCCATCGTAATTATCGTAATTATCTTTTAGAATTATGGCTATTTTTTTCCATTCTTCGATATTCATATTCGAAGAATCGATAGGTTTCTCGAACGAAACCGTTGCGATGTTGCAGTCTAGTAATTTAAGTTCGGGAATATTTTTTAGTAATTTCTTAAAATTGAATGCTTTGAGAACACCAGTTTCAAAATCCTTTACCATTCCTATGGTTCCACCAGTATATATGAGAAGTATATTGGCTTTAGATAGCATCATTATATTTCATTTTATTTGCAACGGGATTGGCATACATAGCAAGAAAACCTTCTACCATTTGTGCGTTTTTAGCATCTATTTTTAGTTCTAAACGACGTTCAAACAGCGATTTTTCGTTTTCGGTATAATGGCTCGAAAACTTGTCTGTTTTATACAATATATCGTAAGCTATAAAATTTGTTGTCCACAATTTATAAGATTTCAAAATCGATTCATCAACAACTTGTGTCAAAGATTGAATTTGTTTGTTTGTGTTTGAAAATTCTGCTTTAATTATATCTAATTCAGAATCTAAAATATCTCCAATATGTATGTGAATTCGTTTTTTCTGACCCAAAACACCACTCAAAATATTTTGAAAGTCCTCATTGTCGCTTTTAATGTAGGTTTCCTGATTGGCTTCTGCCATAAGTTGTGGCATTTTTAGCGCATCGGTCGGATCGTACTCGTAAGAAATAGAAACGGGAACAATTTTTAATTCCTTACAATAATCCATCGCATCTTTATTGGAAGCCATTGTTAGCATTTTTAGCACGCCCGAATTTGTTGCGTCGTTACCATCTTTGGTTCTTCCTTCACGTTGTGCAATCCAAACAGAACGGTTTTCGTGCAACAATAATTGCTCGATATATTCCGACATTAAACGAGAACTTTGTAACAATTCTCTTGGCGATAATCCTCTTTGAACAATAAAATTTCGGTTTAATTTAGAAAGTAATTTCAGAAAATCTTTTTTTACTAAATTGTCCCCAATTGCAGATGCTGTCATCACCAATTCATGTTCGAAAAGTGCGGCATTTAGCAAAGATGTATCGAGAATTATATCGCGATGGTTTGATATAAAAAGGTAAGCGGTATTCTTTTCTAATTTTTCGAAACCTGAAGTTGACAGGCCTTCGGAGCTTTTTTCGAGTACTTTTTGAATGGTTTCGTATATAAAATTACACTGAAAATCTCGAATAGAATGCGTTTTGCGAAGTTGATTTTTCCAAACTTCATCATCAACTCCTGGAAAAGCAAAATTCATCATCGCTTTAAGCATCGGATGTTTCAAAGACGCTTGTAAAGCTTGGTTTACTTCGGCATCATAATAAGGACGAATGGTATCAAATTTTGACATATTGTAACTTAAATTATTCCTACAAAGAACGGATTTTTTTTTGAAATATAATTAACAGTTTTTAAAAATGGACAAAGCATTTTTAGTCGTAATTCTAGCAATTTCTTCTACTGGAAGATTGTAAATTTTCGATAGTTTATCAGCAACTAAAGTGACGTAAGAACTTTCGTTTCGTTTTCCTCGAAAAGGAGCTGGTGCTAGATATGGCGAATCGGTTTCTAGAACGATATTTTCAATATCTATTTGATGTAAAAACTGGTCTATTTTTCCATTTTTGAAAGTTACAACACCACCAATTCCGAGTTTCATATTATATGAAATAGCTTGTAGGGCTTGTTCGTAATCTCCTGAAAAACAATGAAAAATTCCGAATAAATCATCACTTTTTTCTAGTTCTAGGACCTCAAATATTTCATCAAAAGCATCGCGACAATGGATATTTATAGGTAATTTATACTTTTTTGCCAATTGTATTTGATGTTGAAAAGCTTTTTTCTGAATGTCTAAAGTGGTTTTGTCCCAATATAAATCGATACCAATTTCGCCAATGGCAGAAAATTTTCTCTTGGCTAATTCGGTTTCTACGTGTTGCAATTCTTCGAGATAATTCTCTTTTACATAACACGGATGCAAACCCATCATTAGAAAAATATTTTCAGGATATTGTGCTTCTAAATCATACATTTTTTGGGTATAACTAGCATCTATCGATGGAATAAAAAATCGACAAACTCCTTTTGAAATCGCATTTTGAATCATTTCATCTCGATTTGAATCGAATTCTGAAGAATATAAATGGGTGTGGGTATCTGTTAGTGACATTTCAAATAAATAAGAAACAAAGATACGATGGTTAACAGATTAATCTAAAATTTTTAATAGTTTTTCAACTTGATTATAATTTTCATAATCGGTAGGAATTGTTAGTAAAATCTCTTTACAAGATTTATAGTCTTTTTGTTTAAGTTTAGATAAGGCTAAATACCAAGTTGCAGTATTTGTATAAATAGATTTGCCTTTTATAATGTCATTTAAAACCAATTCTGAATCCGCAAACCGATTGTCTTCAAGCAACGAAATGGCATAAAAATATTTAATTTCTGGTCTTGGATATTCTTTAAGAACCAGTTCGAAATTTACAATGGCAACTTTATATTTTTTATTATTAAATGCCTCTTGAGCAAGTTTTAGCGATTGGATTGTTTTACCACGTTCTATAAAATGCGCTTGTTCGTGCTGGTTATAATCTCCATATTCTGGGCTGTTGTTTTGAAAAATTTGCAATCCGAAAAATAAAGCAAAAACCGCTGCAATGGCATATACAAAAGTTTTTAATTGAATAATTTTCCCTTTTTTAGGTTTATTTTCTACAAATGATTCCGTAGCAAATGATTTCAAACTTTCTTTGAATGCAACTGTTTCTGGTGAAAATTTAGTTTTTAAAAACTGATTTGATTCTTTATAGATTTCAAATTTTTCTTTGATGTCAGAATCATTTTGAAGTTGGTTTTCAAATATTATTCTCTCTTCCAGCGAAAGTTCGTTGCTAAGATAATTTTCAAATACTATGTATAACTCTTCATTCATGACTTAGGGTTTTAATGTTTTGTATTTACTTGATTGCTGAATCATTTCTGTAAGTTGCCCTGTACAAAGCGATTTCTTCTTGCGCACATAACCATAAGTTACATTTAGTTTTTGCGCTACTTCTTCCATAGTTTTTGTTATAAAACTTAGCTTGAGTACTTCTTGGCATTTTTCTCCTAATTTTTGAAACATTTCGTCAAATAATGACTGCTTTTCTTCAAACATTTCGGTTTGATTCGCCATCTCTAAGGCCGATTCATCTTTATATACATCCTCATTAATAATTGTTACCTCTTTATTTGAAGCTTTTTTTATTTCGTTTAGCCAACGCCTTTTGCACAACAAGAAAAAATAAGCATCAAAAGGACAAGAAAGTTGTAATCCCTTTGTTTTGGCTTGATTATAAATAGTAATTAGCACTTCTTGAATAACATCTTGGGCACGATCTTCATCTCCAGAATTTGTTTTGATATAATAAATCACTTTGGGTGCAAACTTCTTATATATAGATTGAATTACTGCCGAATTATTATTGGCAAGACCATCAATATATAACTGGTCTTCATGAACAGTATAATTAGCCATAAAAAAACTTTTCATCGAAAATAATAAAAAAAAGGGTAACAAATTAATTATGCTGTTGATATGAATATATAACCGTTAAATAACAACATTAAAAACTAGAAATCATGAAATCAGGAATTAAAAAATTAGGAACATTAGCTTTATTAGCCATTACATTATTAAGCTGCTCACCAAGTAATCCTCCATTACCACCTTTGCCTCTAGCTTGTAACACAGTAGGAACAGATTTTCAAAACCTTTATGCGGTAACTTTAGCAAGTAACGCTCTTTATGACAATTATACTACTATGGATTTAGTTACCCATGAATATACTTTTACCGTAAGTGCAAATAAAACTATTTGTACACTTGGCTATCAAGGAAATGCAACTCTTTTTGCTAGTAGTATTCCTTACACAATGGAAATTTATAACAATACAACCAGCACTTTGGTTTATTCTGGGAACATTGTTTTTAATTCTGCTTCGACCGATTATCAACCTATTACACCAACACCGCTTATTGCTGGGAATAGCTACACAATTAGGCGAAATGCTAATAATTACCTTGGAAACATAGGAAACACGATAGGTAGAATTTGCAGAAAAAATGCTGGTCCAAATCAATTTCCTGCTACGAATGGGGTATTAACCATTACGGCTTCTGATTTTTATGGAACAGGAGGTCCAGTGCCTAATTTTGGAATTCCTTATATAGATATTGTCTTTCAATAAAAAATAATTCTAAAACTGAGGTAACAATATCAAACCTTAATTGATATAACTATACAAACAATAAATAACAACATTAAAAATTAGAAATCATGAAAAATTTAAAAAACATTTCACTAGCAGTATTGGTAACAGTAGCATTAGCAAGTTGTAGTAATGACGACAACAATGATCCAATCGCACAATTACCGCCGTCATCTCAAGAATTTCAAGGAATTAGAGAAATAGCATTGCAGCATCAAACACAGAACTTTACAGCAACGGCAGGAACAGGAATGATCGCATTAACCTCTTCAAAAGGAGTTACAATAAACCTGAACGGGAACAACCTTACAAAAAACGGAAATCCCGTAACAGGAACTTTCGATATAAAATTTATAGAACTTTTTGACAAAGGAACCATGTTAGTAACAAATAAACCTACAATGGGTGTTATGCCAAATGGTGATAAAGGAATTTTGATTTCTGGTGGGGAATTTTATATAAATGCTACTCAAGGGGGAGTTCAGCTAGCAACACTGTCATCTATACAACTCAATGTGCCAAATAGTTTATCGGGAGATCCTATAGACAATACAATGGTATTTTGGACAGGAGACACAACAGATGCAGATAATTTAGCTTGGAAAAGAGACGGAGGAACACCAGCGGGAGGTCAAGGTGGTGCTGTAGATTTTAATCAAAATAGCTACAATGTAACTTTCGGAAACTTTGGTTGGACAAACATAGACCGTTTTTATAGCGACCCTAGACCAAAAACTCAAATACTTGCTGCAGTTCCAGCAGGATACGATAATACAAATAGCTCTATTTACTTATCTGTAGATGGTGAAGGTCAGAATCAATTAGCAAAATTTGACACTTATAATGCAATAACACAACAGTTTAGCGAGCATTATGGTCAAATTCCAATTGGGTTATTGTGTCACATCATTTTTGCCACCGAAGACAACGGACAATGGAGATATGGTATAAAAGCGGTAACTACAACAGCAAACGCCGTTTATGCATTCTCTCTAGCAGAAACTACCGTAGGAACTGAAACACAAATGATTGCAGCAATAAACGCAATACAATAAAACTTAGTTTGTTTGGTTAATTTGGAAAAAGTGATGGTTTATCTATCACTTTTTCTTACATTTATAAATAATTTGAAGTTATTTCCCGCACCCGAGCCTGAAAGAGCGAACTGGCGAAGCAATCCGTTACAATCTTTTGTTTGCCAAAAAAAGGCAAGACAAAAGGATTTTCACTACTATCGGGGCTAAAAAACAGGTCATTATGAAACGGTTTCTATCAATCACCATTTTTTTAATACTTTTTTGTTTTCCTGAATTTGCTAAAGGACAAACAAAAGTAAAAGACACTATAATCCGTAGAGCCAATATTGGTTACGACAAGAACGGAAACCAAGTGTCTCTAAAACCAGAAGTACCACCACTTATACAAGTAGCTGGAGCGCCAAAAGCCAGTTATTCTTACTTTTGGGAAATGGGCGACGGTAATTATAGTAAAGAACCAACACCAAAACATGTTTATAAAAAGAAAAAAGAATACAAAGTAAATCTTTCGGTAACTAATAATTATGACAATGGGAAGCCACCTAAAACTCGCCCAAGAACGGTTGCTATAAATGAGATAACAAATACACAATTCTCTGAAATAGCCTCGCTACAAGACACAATACAATACAAAATTTTCAATAATCGGGAACCGGTTCCAGAGGAAGAAATGGTTGTTGTGGTTAGCTATAGAAACCCTTTAAACTATGTTGCTAATGGGAAATTATATTTATTTTATAACGACAAGGAATTCAAAAATAATAATTTCGAATTACTAGAAACCAGAACTCATTTTGGAGAAAAAGAAGTGATAGAAGACGGTTTTGCTTGTTCCAACGAAATGAATAATTCATACGAAAATATAGCTTCCGCAGTTTCAATACCAATGTTTAGAAGCACATTTTCACCAGACGAAAATCTAGATTTAACATTATTAGAATCTAAAACATTATTTAGAAATGTAAAAATTTTAGAGTTTGACAACATTAATGTTAATGAAACTCGAAACCTGTTTTTCACATTCAAAACAACTCCAGAAATGATAAAAGACACTTCGGCAACTGTTAAAATGAGAGGTGTTTATGTTCCTGATAGAAATTATAAAAACCACAAGAAAAAAACACTCGAAATGGAAATTGTGACTTCTCATGACCCAAACAAAATGTCGAGTAATGCTGCATTTATGAACTATCGATTGGTACGATTTAAAAAAGTAAATTTCAAAACTCGTTTTCAAAATGACGGCGAAGGACCAGCAAGAACCATTCGATTGGAAACCGATATTCCAGGTATGTTCGACAAAAAAACATTGCAAATTGTAGATTCTTACCCAAAATGCCCCATTTGCCCAAAAGGAGAAGAAGTAAATTATAGTTGTTTAGATACTATTATCAAGCAAAAACAAAAACAAATACATTTCACTTTCAAAAATATTTATCTACCAGGAAGCACGCAAAAAAACGTAATCGAAAAAGACAGCACAAAAGGTTTTGTAAAATATACTATGAAGTTTGTCAAAGATTTTCATAAAGAAAGTACACAAAGTAAAACCGCTATTATTTTCGACAAAAATGAACCTGTAATTACAAATTATTCGACAACGAGATTTTTGCCAGGGGTTTCTATTGGTGTAAAAACTGGTTATAATTTATTTCCAAATTTAGAAAACTCTAAAAGCTATTTTGTTGCCGCAACAATATCTCCATACAAATCATACAAATGGTATTGGCAAGTAGAATGGCAAAATAATTTTCATAAATACCAATCTGAAACAACAATAAATGATGAATTAGTAAATAAAAATGGCGCTATATTACAACTTCAACGAACAACTTCAACAACAAATTTTGAGAATTTAGTTATGGAAATTCCTGTTTTAATACGATATAATATTAACAATTATATTGGTCTTGGAGCAGGAATACAAAACAGAATAAATATCTCTGAGAAGCAAAATTTCCTAACCAATACTAAACTTTACGAAAGCACAAATACTAATTTTTTGGTCAAAGAGAATTACAAAACAACTGAAACCAAACAATCATTTTCGCATTATAAATCTGGGGTTTTATTAGATGTTACAGCTGGTTTTGCTAGGATAGGACCAAGCTTAGGTATTAGGTATAATGTGAGTTTCGAGAAAAACTTTAATTACATACAGTTTTACGGAATTTGGAAATTCTAAATCATCAAAATGAAAATTTTCCACCTCCTTTTAATAGTTACCCAAATTTCATTTTCTCAAGTTGCTAAAACTACTTTAGAAGATAAAATTTACAACACCGTAGATGTTTTTGTAGCAAACCCAAACATCGAAAATTTACAAAAATTAGAAATTGAAGAAAATAATTTTAAACCAATTTCCAAAGCAGAACTCCTAGCTTTAGTAATCCTAAACTGCAACAAAGGATATTACGAAAATCAATTTAGTCTGACCAATAAAGCGATTTCAAGTTACGAAAAAGCATGGCGATTATTTCAGAAAAATAAACTTACTAATTATGATATTACTGAATATTGTTTGAAACCGTTGGGTAATCTTTATACTATTATTGGCGACTACGACAATGCGGAAAATACTATAAAACAATATTTTTTTATTGCAAATGTCGAAGGTAATGAGCAACAAAAAATAAGCGCAATTCTTAATTTATCGAGTGTCTATCAAAGTTCTGGCAGAAGTGATTTAGCTATTGTTTTATTAGAAAAAACGATTAAAACGGAAAGATTAACAACCAGTCAAAAGGGAGTTTTATTAAATAATTTAGGAACAAATTATTTAATAACTAATGATTATCAAAAAGCTAAAAAAGCTTTAGAAACATCGATAAAGTTATTAGAAGGCAATAAATCACAATCGCAAAATGTATCGAATGCTTATAGGAATCTATCCCGAATTTATGGTCAAGAACAAAATTTTGTATTGGCTAATTTTTATTTTGGAAAGGCAAAAGTAGAATTTGAAAAAACTAAAAATCAAGAACCTCGGAAAATTGCCAAACTTTTTTATGAAAATGCTTTGTTGCTTTTCGAACAAAATAAAATTACCGAGGCAAATCTTTTTATTGATGCAACTTATAAAGTTTTAATTCCAAATTATTCTAATAAAAAAAGTCTTTTGCCCAGCAAGAAATCACTTTATGCAGAAACTATTTTATTAGATGTTTTAGATTTACAAGCTGTTGTTTTTCTAAAAGAAAACAAACCCCAAAAAGCATTAGAAAGTTATATGCTTTCTTTTTACATAGAAGATTTATTTCAGTCATTATTGGTGTATGAGAATTCTAAAATTATATCTCAAACTAGAAATAGAAAGCGAACTGAAAAATGCATTGAAATTTATGATTATTTGTATCAAAAAAAAAAAAACATCAGTTATACAGAGAAAGCTTTTTTGTTGTCTGAAAAAACGAAATCGACTGTTTTAAAAAATTATATTAGTCAAAGTAAAATAATTTCTAACAAGGAAAAAGCTATTTTAGAACAATTACAAAATTGGAATAATATAATTGTAAGAGAGCAACAAAAACTAGAATTAGCGGATATCTCAAAAATAAATTTTGCAATAAAAAGACAAAATGAACTGATGTTATTGTTAAAATCGATTAAGTATAAATCAGGTATTTCATCTGAACAGAACATAAAACTGATAAGTTTATTCCAAAAATTAGAAAAAGACAAAGCAATTCTAATTTCTTATTTTTCAGGTGCCGAAAATATGTACTCATTTACTTTTCAAAACCATA
>NZ_JAYWDT010000108.1:0-18849 GCF_043779715.1 Flavobacterium sp. | reverse complement strand
CCACGACCTGCTGATTACAAATCAGCTGCTCTAGCCAACTGAGCTACGCTGGCAAATCAATAAAAAAAGTCCGCTATTTCTAACGGACTGCAAATGTATGTATTTTATTTATTAATCAAAACTTTTTTTAGAAAAAATTATCTAAATATGCGCTTTGACTTTTTCTTTCCTTTTCAATAACAATCTTTCTAGAGATTCTGAAGCTAATTCCACCCCTTCTTCGAATGTTTTGCATTGTTTTTTTACAATAAATTCATCTCCTGGAACTATAACTTTTACTTCAACCATTTTGTTTTCTTTATCACTGGTTTTTTCGACTTTTAGAAAGACATCATATGACACTATTTTGTCATAAAATTTTTCTAATTTAACAATTCTCTCTTCTACAAAATCTACTAGTTTTTTGTCAACATTAAAGTTAACTGCATGAACATTTACCTTCATAATTTTTAAATTTTGGTTAAACAATGTGAAGAATTATTTTTGATTTCTAGGATGCGCATTTTGGTAAACATTTTTAAGTTCGGCTAAACTTGAATTTGTGTAAACTTGGGTTGACGCAAGACTTGAGTGACCTAACAATTCTTTGATAGAATTCAAATCGGCTCCGTGATTAAGCATATGAGTTGCAAATGTATGTCGAAGCATGTGCGGACTTTTTTTTACTTTCTCGGAGACATTACTAAAGTAATCATTTATTAATCGATACACAAATGTTTCGTTGCCTTTATTTCCGTTTGAGAGTAAAATTAAATTATCGCTATCCACAATCAACGGAAGCTGTTTTCTTTCAACTAGATACGCTTTTATCTGTTGTCTAATTATTGGTAATAACGGGATTATTCTTTCTTTATTTCGTTTACCAATAACTTTTATAGTTCCTGTGACTAAATCTGTATTTGATATTTGAAGCGAAATAAGTTCCGACCGACGGATTCCCGTAGTGTAAAACAAATCGATAATTAGTTTATCTCGCAGCCCTTCAAATCCTTCTTTATATTGTATTTGAGTTAATACCTTATCTAGTTCTTCTTCCGAAAAAGGAATTTGTATTTTTTTTGCCGTTTTGAGCGCTTTGTGTTTCGATAATGGATTTATTTCTATTTGTTTGGTTTTTAATAGAAATTTGTAAAATGCTTTAAGCGATGCTATTTTTCGGTTTACTGATGTATTACTCATCTCTGCATCGACCATCGAAACTACCCAACTTCTTATTAAGGTATAAGAAACTTCTTCGAGTGGTGTATTGTCGAAATCTTTTTCAAGGAATTTTTGAAAAAACTGCAAATCTTTTCCATAAGCCAATGCCGTAAGTACAGAGTAGTTTTTTTCTTTAAGTAAGTAATCTTGGAATTTTTGCTGGTTGCTCATTAAAAGAAATTAGATTGCTTCGTTCCTCGAAAAAACAAGAAATCGTTAGCATAAAAGTACAAAACTTCTACTACTAACGATTTATATTTCAGGAAAATTATTTACTAACTTTCTAAGTTCTCTCTCATGTTTTGAACATAAGCAGCTTTTTGAACCATTGCTCTGTTTATAACAGATGGTTTAATGAAAGCTTGACGTTTTCTCAATTGTCTTACGACTCCTGTTTTGTCAAATTTTCTTTTATAGCGCTTTAATGCTCTATCGATATTTTCTCCGTCTTTAATTGGTATAATTAACATAATATAGACACCCCCTTTCTTTAGATTGCAAAAGTATATTTTTATTTTGAATTATGAATTATAAATTTTGAATTATTTTATAAGTTTTAAAAACAACTCTAAAAAAGTATCAAAACAAAATCCAATTTACTAATTTTATATTTCTTAACTACAAAAAACACCAACTATGACAAATCATATCGTAAAAATAATCCAATCCTTTTATATTACACATGATGTAAAATGTTTTATGGTTGAAAAGCCCGAAAATTATGATTTCATTCTCGGACAAGCCACAGAAGTCTCCATTAATCTTCCTGGTTGGGAAGACAAATTACGACCGTTTACATTTACCAATTTAAGAGACAAGAAATATTTAGAATTCATGATCAAGATTTACCGTGACCACGATGGAGTAACTAATAAGTTAGGCGGAATTAACGCTGGTGCCGAATTAATTCTTCACGATGTTTTTGGCGCAATACAGTTTAAAGAACCCGGAGTTTTTATTGCCGCTGGAGCTGGCATCACCCCTTTTATTGCTATATTTCGAGATTTGTATAAACAGATTAAATTATATGGCAACCGATTGATTTACAACAATAAAACGTCGGATGATGTCCTTATGGATGTTGAGTTACGAAAAATGCTCAAAACCGATTACACCAAAGTATTCACCCGAGAAGCCGTCATTGGCTTTACAGAAAAACGAATTGATCGCAATTTTTTAATTGAAAACATTTCGAATTTCGGGCAACATTTTTACGTTTGTGGCCCATCAGATTTTGTTGCAAATATTTCAAAACACTTATTAGAATTAGGAGTTACTTCAGAAACATTAGTTGTTGAAGAATAGAAAAAGCCAAGAATATATTACTCTTGGCTTTTTTATATGTAATTCGCTTCGACTCCGCTCAGCGAGACAAAATTATTATTCTACAGCTGGCTTATAATTTTTATTATCAATTATCATTTTCGATAAAATTTCTTTCATAATTTCAGAAGTACCACCACCAATCGGACCTAAACGACTATCACGCGACAATCTTGCTAACGGATATTCTTCCATATAACCATAACCACCTAACATTTGCAAACAATCATAAATGGCTTGATCAGCAACTTTAGTTGATTTTAATTTAGCCATAGTCGCTTCTTTTACCACATATTCGCCTTTGTCTAATCGAGCAACGGCTGCATAATTAAACACTTTAATGTGCTCTACTTCTGTAGCGTGTTCCACCATTGTATGACGTAATGCTTGAAATTTATCTAACGATTTTCCAAACGCTTCACGTTCTGACATATAACCTAGAGTATACTCTATCGCATATTCAGCACGTGAATGAGCGTTAATAGCCATAATTAATCTTTCTAAAGCAAAATGTTGCATAATGTAAGGAAATCCTTTTCCTTCTTCTCCCATTAAATTTTCTTCAGAAATTTCAACATTATCAAAGGCAATTTCCGCAGTATCTGAAGCCCTCCAACCTAATTTATCTAATTTTGTAGCAGTTATTCCTTTTATATTTGTATCTACCAAAAACATACTGATTCCTTTATTTCCAAGCTCTGGACTTGTTTTTGCGGCAACTACATAATAATCGGCATAAATACCGTTTGTTATAAATGTTTTGGAACCATTAATAACATATTTATCTCCTTTTTTCACAGCAGTTGTTCGCATACCAGCAACATCACTACCTCCAAAAGGTTCACTAATACATAATGCTCCTATTTTATCACCCAAAATACTTGGCGCTAAATAATCTTGTTTAATTCGTTCGCTTCCTTCCGCATTTAAATGGGTCATTGCTAAATAGGCATGTGCCCACATTGCAGCAGCAAAGCCAGAAGATTTTATTTTTTGAAGTTCTTCTAAAAACACAACCGTGTAAAATAAATCCAAGTTCAATCCGCCATAAGCTTCAGGATATTTTAATCCGAAAAAGCCCATTTCTCCGAATTTTTTCCAAATAAAGCGTTCAATTGTACCTGTTTTTTCCCATTTTTCAATGTGAGGAACTACTTCTTTTTGTAAAAAATCCTGTAAACTCTTTCTGAATAATTCGTGTTCTTCTGTAAAATATATTGAATTCATAATAACTAAGACTGTTAAAAAATGTTGTGCGTTTTTAGAATTTCAAATATAAGGCAATAATTTTAACTTTTTCAACAGGAAAACCCTTAATTTTTGTTAAATCCTCAATATCCTTGATTCCATTGTTCATACTTCGATAAGTCACAATTTCTTTAGCCAAAGCATATTTAAAATACGGAAATTTTGTTAATTCTTTAGTTGAAACGTTATTGATGTCTATTTTATTGGTTGTTGTAGTTCCAGCAACTTTAAAATGTGAATTTAATTGAGTAATGACTTCAGGCGATAATCCCCAAATATCTTCCATTTGAGACATACTCACAAACGAGCCAAAAACTTCTTTTTGCTTGAGAATTCTATCAGAAATGGCATCCCCAATTCCGTAAATTTTCATCAAATCATCTTTTGAAGCTTCATTGATATTAATAATTACAATTTTCTCTTTTTTGTTAAAATCTTTATGATTTGTATTTTCATAAGATGCATAATTCTTTTTATTAGTAACCCAATCTGGAAATTTGAAATAAGGAGATATTGTTGCCAATAACGAATCGGAGACTTTAGTAACGTTTTGAAATTCTTGTGTAGAATTCACATATTTATTTGTTTTTCTGAAAGCTAGTAATCTATCTATTTCGGTGACTTTCATTCCAAGTTTATAACCTTTAAAATCGGTAATGAAATTTGGATTAAAAGGATACATTTTATAGGTGTTTTCATTAGAAATCGATTTCATCGAATCGATTTCTGTTTGCACAGCCAACCATTGTTCTTCTTCTTTTGTTGGTATTTTTTTAGTTGAAAAATCGATAAAAAAATACAATAATTGTACTGTAATTATTAGCCCAATCAATACCGCTAAACCTATTTTTTGCTCTTTATTGAAGATGAAATATTGCTTTATATTCATATGTAGATAATATTTTTTCTTTATTAGAATATGGTATATTTATGAGGAAACTTTCATTTGCGTTCGTGATTTAGGTATCATAAATATTTCATAAGTTATAAATCGAAAACTGAAGATCTTTTAGCTCGCACTAAATCCTTTAATTTTATTAAAAATCCGAGTGTGAGGTACACACCAAACCACAATCCTGCGGTTACAAACGAAATATAAATGAAAAATAAACGCACACTGTTGGCTCGCATTCCCAACCTATCAGCAAGACGAGAAGCTATGTGAAAACCTTGTTTTTCGAAAAGATATTTTAGCTTGATAACGAATCTCATCTTTTTATTCGGATATTTATTTAATCGTTTATTCGGTTTGTAAAACTACAAAAAATCTAATTGTCTAACTATCTAAGAAATCTAATTCTTCAAAAGTTCTAATCCAACGGCACATTGCAAACATTTACTTTTGTTACAATATTCGTTTTTAAGTTGTAATAAAGATTGACTTTCGAATGCATTTTTTGATTTAATTTCTATGGCTTTAAACTTATCAATAATTGCATTTTTTTCTGAAGTAATTTGTTCTAAAAACTGAATATTTTCTTCTGATGTTTCTTTGCCTAAACTTTTTTCGTAAGCAAAACGAAAAGGAATTATGGTGTTAATGATAAGCAAATCAATAAATGATTTGGATAATGATTTTACCTTTTTAGGACTTATCTTATCGAAATTATAATGCTCTTCCCAATATTCTGTAACCGAAACATTGAAAATTTGATATAATTCTTCGATATTTTTCGCACTAATTACTTTTGAAAATAAGTTTTGATGTGTATGATACAAATTTGCCAATTGCGACAATCGTATTGTAGGAAAATTATCTGGTCGGTGCTTAAAAAACTGAACCGAATTAATAAAAATATTTTCTAATTGGTATTTATTTTGAATGTAAGTCCAACGTTGTTTCAAGTCTTTGAAATAATTATCTTCTTTGTCTAATTCTAACAAATTGGCTCTACCAAACAAAATAGCTTCAATATTTTCGGCTTCAAAAGTTTCTTTTCGAATGATTGAAAACGAAATAGATTGTGCTATTTTAAAAAATGATTCACCATTAGTATTCAAACCAAAATTCTTAGCTAAGAAACAAAAAAAAGCAGCTTCCCAGTCGTTTTTGTTTTCTAAAAGTAAGGTTTCAATTGGGTTTGATTTTCTTTCTAAACGTTCAAAAAACAAACGTTCTTGCCAATTTTTAAAAACAAAATCCGGAATGGTTTTTATCTCATTTTCGCAATAAATCCATGATTTTGTTGCTTTTAGTTTTTCGTATTGATGAATTAATGCTGGAGAAATTTGATTCTTGAGTTCGAGAACTGAAATTTCGGAGTTATCTTTTCTAAAAATTGCCGCATCATTTTCCCAAACCACATGCAAAATGACGGAATCATAATTCTCATCTCGTTCATGATTGTGAATATACCAATCGGAAGATTTGACATGAATTTCGATATTTCCAGCCCATTTTTGCTGATCGATTTCTATTTGTGCATTAAAAAAATCTGGTCCTGCGAGTTGTGTAAAATTTCCAACATTAAAGATTGATAAATTTTCTCCCGCAGTAGTTTTTAAATTGGTAAAATCAAACTTCTTGTATTGCCAGACGTAGTGAAGAAAATCTTCTTTCATGTAATTTTTTTATAGGCTTGTAAATGAAAACTAAAGTAATAAAAAAAGCCACGAATTCATTAATTTTCACAATTAGATTGAAAAAATTAATGAATTTGTGGCTAAAAAAATATTATATAGAGCCTATAATATCATATTTAGTAATAATATGGTGCTTCCCATTTCCTAAATCGACCAAAACTGCTTGATTCTCCTTGGTAAAAAGTTTTGAAACTTCTTCGATAGCTGTCCCTACTTTTACAATAGGATATGGTTTTCCCATGATTTCACGAATAGGTTTGTCGGCAATATTTTTATCTTCTACATAGCTTCTAAACAAATCCGATTCATCTACAGAACCTACAAAACCTGTAATATCTATGACTGGAATTTGAGATATTTTATATTTGCGCATACGCTCGATGGCGTGGGAAACTAACTCTTCGGTACGAACAATTACTAATGGTTTGTCTATATGATCTTTGATAATATCTTCAGCTTTTGTAATTTCTTCGTCTAGAAAACCACGTTCACGCATCCAATCATCATTAAACATTTTTCCTATATAACGACTTCCTGAATCGTGAAACAATACCACAACAACATCCTCTGGTTTGAAATGTTCTTTGAGCTGCAACAATCCTTTTATTGCCGAACCTGCTGAATTTCCTACAAAAATCCCTTCTTCTAAAGCAATTTTACGTGTATAAACTGCCGCATCTTTGTCGGTAACTTTTGTAAAACCATCAATAATATCGAAATCGACATTTTTAGGTAAAATATCTTCTCCAATTCCTTCAGTTATATATGAATAAATTTCGTTCTCGTCGAAAATACCAGTTTCGTGATACTTTTTGAAGACAGATCCGTAAGTATCGACACCCCAGATTTTGATATTTGGATTTTTTTCTTTCAAAAACTTCCCTACGCCAGAGATTGTGCCTCCAGTTCCTACTCCAACCACAAAATGTGTGATTTTTCCGTCGGTTTGTTCCCAAATTTCTGGACCAGTTTGCTCGTAATGCGCAATTGAATTACTTGGATTGTCATATTGGTTTACATACCAAGAATTTGGAGTTTCTTCACCTAACTTTTTAGATACCGAATAGTATGAGCGTGGATCGGTTGGTTCTACATCGGTTGGACAAACAACTACTTTTGCGCCTACGGCACGAAGTATGTCACATTTTTCTTTGGATTGCTTGTCTGATATTACGCAAATTAGTTTGTAACCTTTTACAATAGCTACGAGTGCTAATCCCATTCCTGTATTTCCTGAAGTTCCTTCGATAATGGTTCCTCCTGGTTTTAGACGCCCGTCAGCTTCAGCATCTTCTATCATTTTAACAGCCATACGGTCTTTGACAGAATTCCCTGGATTGAAAGTTTCTACTTTTGCAAGTACTAACGCATTTACGTCTTTAGTGATTTTATTTAATCTTACTAACGGTGTATTTCCGATAGTTCCTAATATATTTTCTGAATATTTCATTGTTGTTTTAATTTTGGCTTTTGATTTAAAAAATCAGTACCTATACATTTATGATGCAAAGATACATATTAGAATTATAATTGTGAAATGGAATATTGCTTGCGTGAGGGATAGAAACAGAAATCCTTTTTTGAGGCACGAAAAAAAGATTGGAGTGTATAGCCCGACCCTTGGGTCACGCCCAAATTTTGAATAAAATTATTTTTTTATTGAAAAAATGTCCAGACTAAACCAAAGCGAATAATGAAATCTTTGTAAGGATAATTGGGTGCTGAATAATAGTTTCGACCGGTGAAACCTGCGTTTAAATGCTCGGCTTTTAGGAAAATTCTGGCTTGACGTACTCGTGCATTGATGAAGAAATCGACTAATGGAAAATCTCCGATTCTTGTCTTTTCTTGCACATAAAACTCCCCAATTAAGGGGTTGTAATCGTTTGCATAGTATTTTGTAAATGCTTGAAATGTAAATCCTGTTTGTAAAAACATGGCTTTCTTGAATACATAATCAGAAAAATACAAAGTATTTCTTGTGACTAATTTGGGAACATTTAGAATGTTATCACCTTGTGTAACTTGTTGAAACAAAATAGTATTATCTAAAGCGAATTTTCTAAATTTTAGCTCTTTACTAACTTTTACTGATAAATAATTTATTGTTTTATCGTATTGTTTTGGAGTTGAAATAATAATGGTATCTGATGTGTTGTCATCACTAAAATACAAATAATCATCTAATCTGGTGAGTTGTGCTTCGGCAGAAAGCCATTGCGTATTGGCTTTTAGCTTGACGGTGTTTATTTTTTCGCTTTTGAAATTGTTATGCCAATTGTAATTTATAAAACTACTTTGATATAAGGTATAGTTTAAATCTGGCACTTTACTTTGGTTTAAATATTGTGCCGAGAAATTATTTTTTTCGTTCCATTTATACTGTGCCGTAATATCTAATGTAGAGAATGTTTGTTTTGAAATTGATTTAGAAAACAAAGCTTCCCCTTTTAGTTTGTTTTTAGAATACAAATATTTTCCGCCAACGGCATTGAGTTTGTCATTGTTAAGATTTGGGATCGAAACTAGATTATTTGATATTAAAACCCTTTTATACAAATAATTATATTGATAATTTTCTATAAAAAAATGAAATTCTCCTAAAATTTTGTTTGAAAAACTAGCCCCTAATCTGTTATAGGCTGCATTGTTTTTAGTCACATCGAAAGAATTTACGGCAACATATCCGTTTCCAAATCTTGTTATTGCAGCTGCACTACTAAATTCGTAGATTTTGCTTTCGTAACTAAACTGATGGCTTATAGAGATATTGTTCTGGCTGTCTTTAGTGTTTAATCTAAAAGAATGGTCTAGAAAATATCTTTTCCCTTTTAGCAATGATTTTGCATTTTCAAAATAAACGTCTAATCGAGAACGTTGTGTGAATTGTGAATTGCCTGATTCAAAATCTGAAAGGTTAGAAACCCCACCATTTTCTCCATTCAACGCATCTTGATTAGTGTAATGAAAATTAGCTAAGTATCGCTTATTTTTTGAAAAATAACTGGTTGTAAACCTGAAATTACCTGAACTAGATAAAGAATTTACATATTTTCCTAATGAGCGCAATCCTTTGTATGCTATAGAAAAATTAAGCTGTTCGGAAGTATTTAAAGTTATAAACGCATCTACCGATTGTCCTTGTTCTAAAGTAGTCTTAAAATACAACTCAGTAATTGGTGTAGCAACTGAATAGTAATTAATGTCTTTTACTTTTGCGTAATTGAAATGTTTGGCTTTAAACCCGAATTCTGGTAAAGTACTAGGATTATTTAAACCGAAATCTAATGTATTATATGTTTGCCCATCATTTGCAAATGGCAATAGTCCAAAGTTATCTTTACGCAGGTGATTAAATTTATACTCTTTATGAATCGTTAATGAAGTATCTACATAAGTTGTATCCTTTTGCAAAGTTATAATCCTATACTGATTTATAGCTGCTTTGGGATTCTCTTTGGGTTTGTCACGCAAAGATTTTTTTATAGTATCATTTTTGCTCATAGACAACTCATCATCTGCTTGAGCGAAACTGCTCATAGCAAATGAGAATAATAAAAAAGTAAGTAAGTGCTTCATATAATAAACTGTGTTGCAAAAATACACAAATATAATCCATAAAAAAAGCCCACCAATTGGTGGGCTTTAAAATATTCACAAATATTTATTCAATTATTGATAAATATAAGGAGTTTTAGAATTAACCGTAAAACATTCTGCGCTAGTTACATTTATAGCATTAGCACTATTAGAAGAGTACTCAGATGTTGGATAGATCATTCTGTATGGTCTTCTTGTTTGAGCAGCTCCAGGAGGCAAAGGCAACGCTGGGAAACCAGTTCTTAAATGCTGTAAAAACACTTCAACTCCACTCCAGTTAGCTAAAGCTAAATATTTTTGAGTAGTAATTGCGTTTATTTTATTAGCAGAACCTGTCCAACCTAAACCATTTTTAGCGTCAGTTGCAGCTATATAAGTAACCGGATTTAAAACTGATACAACTGAAGATCCCCATGATCTGCTGTAAAAATTAAATGAAGCAGTTATACCTGCTGTAAAAGCTACTTGAGCATTTCCAGTCAAATAACCTCTTTGAAAAGCTTCTGCTTGCAAAAATTGGCTCTCTGCATTTAGCATTAAATAAGCATCTCTAGAACAACCATCTGCATCAGCATTAGCACCAGCTCGTCCAGTAAAAAATGAAGAAACTCTTGAAACAGTTACTGCTGGAGCAGAATTCTGAACACTACCCGTAACAACACCTCCAACTAAATTGAACATTCTTGATCTTCTAGGATCAACAATCGCAGTAGTTATATCAGCATTATTTATAGTACCATTTACTAATTTAGCCATATAATCTCCAGCTGCATTAGATCTATTAGAATCCGTAAAAGCATCAAAAGCATCATTAAGACCATAAACTCTGTAAAAAGGAGATCTTTGAGCAGTTGTAGATGAATTATAACCTGGGTTTGTTCTAACATCAGCTGCAATAAAGTCTTGACTAGCGTCTAAAGCTGCAAAACGTGTGTTTCTAAGTGTAACTAATGCAGGATCTGTTGTATTTGACAAACGCATTAATAATCTTAATTCAACTGTGTTTACAAACTTAATCCATAGAGAAACATCACCTGCAAAAACTGTATCTTCAGAACCTAATGGAACCAAAGTAGAAGATGTACTATTAAGATAAGTTCTTGCATCATCTAATTCTGCTAACAAAGCAGGTATAATTGCTTTATCATCATCATATTTAGGAGATGAAATATTTTCTTTAAAAGCTTCAGAGTATGGTGTGTCACCATATATGGCAGTCACATAATCCAAACACATTACTTTAAAAACTTTTGCAACACCGAAATGTAGAGCATAATCTGGAAAATTAGCTTGTTTATCTAAAATATCTTGAAAATTATCTCCATTTAGATAACCTGCTTCAAAATTATTATTATAATCAGCACTACTAACATTATAATCATACAAAGCATCAGTACCTGTATAACCAAAATTTAGTCCCCAAACATACGCACCTCTATTACCATAAGTATTTAAAGAAATGTTCTGATAATTGGTATAACCATTTATTGCACCCGCTAATAACTGCGCAGGAGATAAAGCCTCAAATTCAGCTCTATTTGTTTGAGATTCATTTACATCTAAATAGCTTTCACAAGATGAAAATAAAACAACAAAAAGAAAAAGAAAACTTAATTTTTTCATAATATATGTATTAAATTAATTAATTAAAACGTAGCGTTGATTGAGAAACCAAATGTACGTGTAGATGGATATTGAGAATCTCCAATAAATCCAATTCCATTTCTAGAAGTATTAGATACTGTACCAGCAGCATTTCTAGCACTATTCGTAGAATTTGGATTAAATTGACTTGAAGCCTCAGGATCTGCATAACCTTTATTGTCTTTAGCAAGTATAACGATAGGGTTTCTTGCATTAAAACTAATTTTGAAAGATTCTAAACCTGTATTTTGCAAAGATTTTTTAGATAAAGAATAGCTTAATACTATTTCTCTAACTTTCAAAGCTGTAGCATCAATAATATTGAATGAACCTAACGAAGAAGCATTACCATAATAACTTTGAGTTCTGTTACCTAAAGTTGACGCAGTAGTATAAAATCCTCCTGTATATACAGATGTATTAGGTATATAATCACCTACTGTAGCGGTAGAAGGATCATCGATCACAGATCCTGGATAAATGAATCCAACATTTCTATCAAATTCAGCAGATTCAACTAAATGTCCATTCCAAGTTAAATTGTATTTAGTTTGAGACATGAAACTATGTCCAGTTCTATAATCCATAACGAAACCTAAACCAATACCTTTATATTCAAAATTATTAGTTAATCCTACAATGTAATCAGGAGTAACTTTAGCTAAATTTTTGTATGTTGCATCAGCAGTTGGTCTACCTTCAGAATCAACAATTACATTACCATTTTGATCTCTACGCCAATCCGTACCAGTAATGTATGGAAAAGAAAGTCCTTCAACAGCAGAAATATTAGCATTAATATTTGATCCTGTATCGCTAACGTCAAATATAGTTACAGTAGAAGATTCACCTGCATCAATTACTTTCGTATCATAAGCAGAATATGAAATTCTTCCATTCCATTTAAAGTTCTCGTTACTTATAGGTGTGAAACCTAAATCTAATTCAAATCCTTTTCCTTCTAACTCACCCGCATTTGACAGTTGAGTAGCAAGTCCAGTTGTCGTACTCAAAGAACGTCTCGTAATCAAATCTTTAGTTTGTGTTAAGAAAGCTGTAGCATCAAGCGTTAATCTATCTTTAAAGAAACCAAAATTAATACCTCCTTCAATAGTAGTATAAGTTTCTGGTTTAATATTAGGATCCGTGATGTTCGTTAGATTACTGAATGAACTACCAGTTCCTGGGAAAGGAAATCCAGCAGATGTAGCAGCAAGAGATAGAATATCATAAGGTAGTACTGGATCTAAAGATCCAACAATAGAATAGTTACCATATAATTTTAAGCTACTCAAAGTTGACTTGTCTTTAAGACCTGCAAACGCTTTTGTTGGAATAAAAGATACACCAGCAGAAGGATAAAAATAAAATTGATTTCCTTTTTTAGCAACACTATTACCTTCATAACGACCTGTAACGTTTAGGAACAAATAATCATCGTAATTAAAATCCGCATTTGCAAAAGTTGCAGTAGTAGTAGAAACAATAGTTCTATTATCAAGTGAACTTGGCAAGGCTGGGTTTAAAACATTATTAATATTATAGAATCCAGGTATATCAAGATTTAAACCTCCTTGAGAAACTCTTTTTCTATAATTATATTGCATGTTTTGACCAATATTAAATTTCATCCCAACTTTTTCAGTTAAACTATAATTAAAATTCGCCATTAAATCTCCATAGTAAAAAGTAGAGGTAGAAGCAGTTTGAAAAAAGTTAGAAGGAGAAGAAAGACCACCAAATGCAAATGCAACACCTTTAGCAGCGTTAGCATAAGAATATTGATTAATATTTCTCATTTGAACAGAACCATTATAAACAAGTTCAATATGTTTATTTAATTCATAACCTCCATTAAGTCCAATATTAACAAAATTATTCGTATCATTTATTCTGTTGTTTTTTCTTACAAAATAAGGATTTTGATAATAACCATTCCAACCATACTCACCACGATTTTCAAATTCACTAATAGGAATATTTGAAGCCGTTTGTAATAAGTTAGACAATAAGGTATAATCCGTTCTACTACCACTACTAGTTGCATTGATATCAGCTTGCTTCGTTCTTTGGTTAATAAAAGTAACAGAACCACCAATTCTAAACTTATTTATCTTTTTACCAGCAGAAAGAGCAAAACTATTTCTATTAAAATTATCTCCATCAAGAATAAAATTTCTTCTTAAATTAGATAAATTTAAATTTACATAACTATCTGCATTACCAGCACTTACATTCAAATTGTTTTGGAAAATATTTCCAGTCTGATAAAATTTCTTAATCTCATTATTACCTAATGAACTATATGGAGCAGTAACATAAGTACCATCCTCTAAAGGAAGTCCAACATTTCTTACTACACCATCAAACTCTTGACCCCAACCACCGTTTTCTTGCTCATCATAAGCACCAAACCAGCCTTGACCATACGTCTGTTGTCTTTCAGGAACAAAATTAATTTGTTCAAGATCCGAACTAGATGTAAAAGCTACAGAAAGCTTTTCGTCTTTCGTTCCTTTTTTAGTTTGCACCAAAATAACCCCTTGTTTACCTTGAGAACCATATAAAGCAGCACCCTGAGCACCTTTCAAAACTGTAACGTTTTGAACAACTCCAGAAGGCAATGCAGCAAAAACATCAGAAGTAGAAATCACTCCATCAATAACTACTAAAGCTTCAGTATTACCGGTAAGAGACAACATAGAACGAATTCTAATAGAGTTAGTACCATTAACACCATTACCAGTTGCACTAATTGTCAATCCAGAAACTTTACCTATTAAAGATCTAACAACATCTGGATTAGAAGCTGCAGTGATCTCTTTAGTACCAATAACTTGATTACTAGAAGTTATTGCATCTGGACGTTTCTTAATACCAACAGCAGTTACAACAACCGCTTCAAGAACTGTAGTATCGTCTTGCATTTTAACATTATAAACGCTTGAAGCGTCAACTGTTCTTGATACATCATTCATACCCATGAATGAAAAAACAAGAACCTCTCCTACAGAAGCCTTGATAGAATATGCTCCATCAAAACCCGTTGACACACCACGTTGGGTGCCTTTTACCATAACATTTACTCCCGGCATTGAGCCATTTGCGTCAGTTACAATACCTTTTACAGTTCTCTCTTGTGCAAAGGAAAACTGCATAGTAAACGCTACTAATAGCGTAAAAATCCATTTGAACTTTGATCTCATATTATTTTTATTTGAGTTAGTTATTCCGCAAACTTCTTAATAATTTCTTAAATAACCAAATAATACGACGGAATATTATTTTTTATTTTTAATAAATATTTTAAGCGGTTTACTAACATTGTAATTGCAATACATACAATAGATAGATAATAATGCAAAAGGTTGCGTGAAAAATTATATTTTTGTCAAAATTAGATTTATGTTAAGCTCTTTTTTTTTAACACAATATTTAGAAGCTGGCACGGACGAGGCTGGACGAGGTTGTCTGGCCGGTCCTGTCACAGCAGCAGCAGTTATATTGCCCGAAAATTTTGAATCTAAAATTGTAAACGACTCCAAACAATTGTCTGAGAAGATTAGAAAACAATTAAAGCCTATTATTGAAGAGTTGGCAATTTCGTTTGCCGTTACACATCTCGAACCTATAATTATTGATGAAATAAATATCCTGAACGCTTCACTAAAAGCAATGCAAGAGTGCATTTTGGCATTAAAACCTGCTCCTTTATACATTATAGTAGATGGAAATCGTCCTTTACTATCTAAAAATAGTTTCAAAAAGTGTTCTGGCAAAATATTTACAGATACAGAAATGAAAATCCTTCAATCGATACCAAATAGCAGTATTGTGAAAGGTGATTCTAAATATATGAGTATTGCTGCAGCGTCAGTTTTAGCAAAAACGTATCGTGATGAGTATATGAATAAAATTCATGAGGAATTCCCCATGTATAATTGGAAGCAAAACAAAGGTTACCCAACAAAAGAACATCGAGAAGCGATAAAAAAATATGGTGTAACAAAACACCACCGAATGTCTTTTAGATTATTACCTGAGCAGACTACTTTAGACCTATAAGGCAATAGACTATTTAAAGTACTCTACAATCGAATAGTTGTGAAAAATGTTTTAAGATTTTTTCTTTTACTTCTTCTTCGTTTACTTTTTCTACACCAAGCTCAACGTTTAGAGATGTAACTGCTTTACCTTTTATACCACAAGGAATAATATTATCGAAATAACCCAAATCAGCATTTACATTAAGTGCAAATCCATGCATAGTAACCCAACGAGAGGCACGAACACCTAAAGCACATATTTTTCTTGCAAATGGGGTTCCTACTCCAAGCCAAACTCCAGTTTCACCTTCGCTTCTTGTGCCTATTATATTATATTCTGCCAAAGTGAGAATTATGACTTCTTCGAGAAGGCGCAAATATTTATGGATATCGGTAAAGAAATTTTCTAAATCCAGAATTGGATAACCTACAATTTGTCCTGGTCCGTGATAAGTAATATCCCCACCGCGATTTATTTTGTAAAAAGTAGCTCCTTTTGCTTCGAGTTGCTTTTCTGACAAAAGCAAATTAGAGAAATCACCGCTTTTTCCTAAAGTATAAACATGTGGATGTTCTACAAACAGAAAATAATTTGGTGTTTCGTCTTGGCGTTCTTCTCTCCTATTTCCGATTTTAATATCGAGCACTTCCTGAAATAATTGTTCTTGGTAATCCCAAGTTTCTTTGTAGTCTTTGTGTCCTAAATCTTGGAGTTGTATGGTTTTGTTCATTTTTTCAGAAAATAATGCCGTTGTGAGAAGCAAAGATACAAAGTTTTGATTGAAATTTATGGCACACAGATAACACGGATTGAACGGATAATCACGGATTTTTTTAATGTAATTTTAAATGACAATGTTAATAATAGCTCAGATTGCAACGAAAATCCTTTTGTTTTTTCCTTTAAAAAATAAAAGATTGAAGTGTGAAGCTGGAAAAAGCTCCTAAAAAACTTTGAAACCTTGTGACTTTGAAACTTTGTAACTAATCTCTATCTTTGCAACCTTAAATAAATTACAAATGCAACTTTCGGAACAAGAAATCATTAGAAGAGAAAAACTGAACGCTTTACGCCAACTAGGAATTAACCCTTATCCTGCGGATTTATTTCCTGTAAACCATACTTCGAAACTGGTTAAAGAAAATTTTGAAGAGGGCAAAAAGGTAACGGTTGCTGGTCGTTTGATGAGTGTGAGAGATCAGGGAAAGGCTTCTTTTGCTGAGTTACAAGATAGCGAAGGTAGAATTCAATTATACTTTAACCGTGATGTGATTTGCGAAGGCGATGACAAAACGTTATACAATCAGGTTTTTAAAAAACTGACTGACTTAGGTGATTTTATTGGTATAGAAGGTGAATTATTTACTACTCAAGTGGGTGCTAAATGTATTCGTGTTCAGAATTTTACTTTTCTAAGTAAAACTTTGCGTCCGTTGCCATTACCAAAAACCGATGAAGACGGAAATATTCACGATGCTTTTAACGATCCTGAATTGCGTTACAGAATGCGTTATGTAGATCTTGTGGTAAATCCGCAAGTGAAAGAAGTTTTTGTAAAAAGAACAAAATTATTTACTGCCATGCGAAACTTTTTTAACGAAAGTGGTTACATGGAAGTAGAAACTCCAATCTTGCAATCTATCGCTGGTGGTGCGGCGGCACGTCCGTTTATGACGCACCACAATAGTTTAGACATTCCTTTGTATATGCGAATTGCAAACGAATTGTACTTGAAAAGATTAATCGTAGGTGGTTTTGATGGGGTTTATGAGTTTTCGAAAAACTTCCGTAACGAAGGAATGGACAGAACACACAATCCAGAATTTACCGCCATGGAAATATATGTAGCCTACAAAGACTACAATTGGATGATGCAATTTGCCGAAAATTTGCTAGACCATTGTGCCACTGCTGTAAATGGAAGTAGCAAAGTGACTTTTGGCGAACATAAAATAAGTTTCAAAGCACCGTATGCTCGAGTGACAATGACGCAAGCAATTATCGATTTTACTGGTTTTGATATTTCTGGAAAAAGCGAGACAGAACTTTTTGATGCTGCAAAAGGCATGGGAATCGATGTAGATCAAACTATGGGTAAAGGAAAACTAATTGATGAAATTTTTGGAGCAAAATGCGAAGGAAATTATATTCAACCAACCTTTATTACTGATTATCCTAAAGAAATGTCGCCATTATGCAAATCGCACCGTGATAATCCTGAACTAACAGAGCGTTTTGAGTTGATGGTTTGTGGTAAAGAAATTGCCAATGCATATTCTGAACTAAATGACCCGATAGACCAGCGTGAACGTTTCGAACACCAACTGAAACTTTCAGAAAAAGGTGATGATGAAGCAAATGGTGTAATCGATGAGGATTTTCTTCGTGCACTAGAATACGGAATGCCACCAACATCAGGAATGGGAATTGGAATGGACAGATTGATTATGTTCTTGACCAATAATGCTTCTATACAAGAAGTTCTGTTTTTCCCACAAATGCGTCCTGAGAAAAAACAGTTAGAACTTACTGAAGATGAAAAATGGATTGTTGAACTTTTGAAAGTTGAAAATAATCAGTCATTGAATGGTTTGAAAGAAAAATCAACTTTAAGTGGTAAAAAATGGGATGCCGCAATGAAAGGTTTATCCAAACATGGTTTGACCAAAGTTGTAGTTGATGGTGACAACAAAACAGTAGTTTTGAATTAGAATTTTAAACTCTTAAATATATCATAAATCTGCTCAAATGGGCAGATTTTTTTATTTAATTATTAAACCTTTTCATTTATTCATCGTCTTAATGATATAACTTAAAAAAAATATCATGAAAAAATTAATTTTTACCTTAGCACTAATCACTAGTCTTTCGTTTGCAGGAATTGCACAAGAAAAAGAATCAGGAAAAAGAACAGCCGAAAAATTATCGCCTGAGCAAAGAAATACTTTACAGCTAAAAGAAATGACGTTAAATTTAGATTTGACAGCTTCTCAGCAAAAAGAAGTAGCACCAATTATTGCAGAACAAACCACAAAAATGGAAGTAAAAAGAAGTGAAATGAAAGCGCGAAAAGAGACTAAAAAGCCGTTGACTGCAAATGAAAGATTTGAAATGAAAAACAAATCGTTGGATTCTCAAATCGAGATGAAAGCCAAAATGAAAAAAATTTTAAACGCTGATCAAATGAAAAAATGGGAAGCTAAT
>NZ_JAYWDT010000107.1:0-8290 GCF_043779715.1 Flavobacterium sp. | reverse complement strand
GGGTACGATATACAAGATGCCATCAATTCTGCCTACAGTAATTATAGTATAGAAGACACCGCTTTTATTGTTCGTTCCAATAAAAGAGCGAATCAATACAATGAGCAAATTAGAACTAAAATCCTTGATAAAGAAAGTGAACTTTCTACAGGCGATTTCCTGATGGTGGTAAAAAACAATTATTTTTGGTTGAAAGATTCTGATGAAGCCGGTTTTATTGCCAATGGTGATATTATCGAAATATTAGAAATTTTCAATATCAAGGAATTGTACGGTTTTAAGTTTGCCAAAGTCAAAATTCGGATGATTGATTACCCCAATCAGATTCCGTTTGAAACAGTATTATTAATGGATACCATTAAAAGTGAATCCCCATCGTTGACATACGAAGAATCCAACCGATTGTATCAGGAAGTGTTGAAAGATTACGAAGGAGAAACCAAATTCAAACAATTCCAAAAAGTAAAAGCCAATGAATATTTTAATGGCTTACAAGTAAAATTTTCTTATGCAATAACGTGTCACAAGTCCCAAGGCGGACAATGGAATACCGTTTTTATAGAACAACCGTATTTGCCTGATGGCATCAATAGAGATTATATTCGCTGGTTATACACTGCAATGACTAGAGCCAAAAATAAATTATATTTAATAGGATTTAAAGATGAGAATTTTGTGGAATAATTTTAAAAATAACCGAAAATTCGCAAATTTTTCAATTTAATTTTAAAGTATATAATTTGCGAATTTTCGGTAAAAAAATAGCTATGAACACATTAAACGACTTGCATAAAATCTCAGGTTCTTTCTCAAATACCGAGAAAATGCCTGTTTTGTTTCTAGGACACGGTAGCCCGATGAATGCCATCGAGGAAAATCAGTTTGTGACTGGTTTTCGAAACTTGGCTAAAACTTTACCGCAACCAAATGCCATTTTGTGTATTTCTGCGCATTGGTTTACCAAAGGGACAAAGGTAACTGCAATGGAAATGCTAAGAACAATTCACGACTTTGGAGGTTTTCCGCAAGAGTTGTTCGACGTGCAATATCCGGCAAAAGGAAGTCCAGAATTAGCTATAGAAACCAAACAATTGTTAACATCAGTAGAAGTAGAGTTAGATGAACATTGGGGTTTGGATCACGGTGCTTGGAGTGTCATCAAACATTTATACCCCGAAGCAAATGTTCCCGTTATTCAGTTGAGTATTGATTATACAAAATCAGGGCAATACCATTTTGAGTTGGCTCAAAAATTAAGTGTATTACGTACCAAAGGAATCTTGATTGTAGGCAGCGGCAATATCGTGCATAATTTAGGATTGGTCGATTTTCAAAATTTTGATAAAGATAATTATGGTTACGATTGCGCAATTGAAGCCAGATCAACAATAAATGATTATTTATTGGACGGGAATTTCCAACCATTGATTGATTTTGAAAAACAAAGCAGGGCTTTTCAATTAGCCATTCCCACACCAGAACATTATTTACCTTTAATTTATACTTTGGGATTAAAAGGAAAATCCGAAGAACTCAGTTTGTTTAATGATAAGTTATTGGCGGGTTCTTTGAGTATGACTTCGGTGAAGATTATGTAGATTAGTGTTGTAGGATAAAAGTTGTATTTAAGAAAGAAGAATAAATTTTTCAGTTCTTTATATCTTAAGATGTGATAATCATGAGTCAGTTTACTTTAATAAAATAAAAATGAAGAAAATAATTTGTTTATTGTTTCTAATTTCTTTGAAAATATCTTACTGTCAAAATATTAAACCAAGTGATATAGAAATTAACATTTTAAAAATCGATAAATTAAAACTGCAAAACAAATTAAAAATTTTAGATATTGATGATATAAAAACTTGTGGCGGAAATTTAATTGGATATTATTATAATAATAAATTAGTTCTTCTAATTTCGCAAAATGGTGGAGAAACAGGTTTAATAATAAACAAATATTATGTTGAGAACAACAAAATAATAAAAATAGAGAATTTGGAGGATTTCCGATTTATAAATAATATTTCAAAAATTCACACACTTATGAAAAAAAATATTATAGAGAAAAAAGAGTTTTACTTTACCCCAAAAATAGTTATTAAAAAGAATTTTAAGAAAGAAAAAATACTTACTTATTCTGATAAGCAAATAATTAATTGTGGAAAAAATATGATTGAATTACTTAATGAAAGAAAGGACACAAATTGATATTAGTTTAGTAGTTTTATGCTTTAGTTTGGAAATATAAAAAGTAAAAAATGAAAATAATGGCAGTAATCCCCGCCACATTTCCCTGATAAACATCTATGAAACAATTACCCTTTAATAATCCAGATTTTATCCTTTACACCTCTGCTGATGGAGAAGTTCGGGTCGATGTTTTTGTAAATGACGAAACCGTTTGGTTGACTCAAAAAGCAATTGCAAACCTTTTTGGTGTGGATCGGACAGTAATTACAAAACATCTCAAAAATATTTTCGATAGTGCTGAATTAGAAGAGAGTTCAGTATGTGCAAAAATTGCACATACTGCCGAAGATGGTAAATCATATCAAACAAAATTTTATAATCTAGATGTTATTATTTCCGTTGGATATCGAGTAAACTCAAGGCAAGCCACCCAATTTAGAATTTGGGCAACCAAAACTTTAAAGGAATTTATCATAAAAGGATTTGTTTTAGATGATAAGCGATTAAAGCAAGGAGGTCAAATTTTTGGGAAGGATTATTTTGAAGAATTATTAGAAAGAATCAGGGAAATCCGAGCCTCGGAAAGACGATTCTATCAAAAAATAACAGATATCTTCTCACAGTGCAGTATGGATTATGATGTGAAATCAGAATTGACAGTCAATTTTTACAAAACCGTACAAAATAAATTGCATTGGGCAATTACAGGGAATACTGCTGCAGAAATAATTGATAAAAGAGCCGATGTTGCAAAACCAAATATGGGTTTAACAACTTGGAAAAATTCTCCAGACGGAAAAATTTTAAAGTCGGATACTGAAATTGCGAAAAACTATTTATCTGAGAAAGAAATTCGAGAATTGAACAGATTAGTCGAATTGTATTTGAACTTTGCGGAACTTCAAGCTGAAAGAAAAATTCCAACAAAAATGAAAGAATGGGTTGAAATTTTAGATTCATTTTTAAAATTAAACCGATATGAATTACTAAATAATTCAGGTAGTATATCACATAATCAGGCAATGTCTAAAGCTGAGACCGAATACCAAAAATTCAGAATTATACAAGATCAAAAATTTATTTCAGATTTTGATAAAGAAATTAAAAATATAAAAAAGTAATGAAAATAATAGCAGTCATTCCCGCCCGTTACGCTTCGACACGATTTCCCGCTAAACTCATGCAGGATTTAGGAGGCAAAACGATAATTTTAAGAACTTATGAAGCCGCCATAAAAACTAAATTATTTGATGATGTTTTTGTGGTAACAGATTCGGATTTAATTTTTGATGAAATTGTTTCTCATGGCGGAAAAGCCATCAAAAGCATAAAAGAACACGAATCAGGAAGTGATCGAATTGCAGAAGCAGTCGAAAATTTAGACGTTGACATTGTAATCAATGTACAAGGTGACGAACCTTTTATTGATGCCGAACCTTTGGCAAAAGTCATTGAAGTTTTTAGAAACGATTTGGATAAAAAGGTAGATTTGGCTTCCTTGATGCGTGAAATCACTAATGAAGAAGATATCACTAATCCGAATAATGTAAAAGTCGTGGTGGATCAAAACGGATTTGCATTGTACTTTTCACGTTCAGTAATTCCGTATCCAAGAGAGAAAAATGCGGGCGTTCGCTACATGCAACACATCGGGATTTATGCTTTTAGAAAACAAGCCTTACTGGATTTTTACAGTTTACCAATGCGATCTTTGGAAGCATCCGAAAAATTAGAGCAACTGCGTTATCTGGAATTTGGTAAACGAATCAAAATGGTCGAAACGACTCATGTTGGAATTGGAATTGACACCCCAGAAGATTTAGAAAAAGCCAGAAAAATGCTGTAATTATTCCAGATTATCGTGATCAAAATACCCTTTTGTTTTTACTTTGGTGGAAAAGAAATTTAAGAAGAGTACAATAAAAAACAGAAATAATAATGCTTGTGTAGTTACCAAGAATTTCCCGATGGTCGTAATGGGATAATAATCTCCATAACCAATAGAAGAGGAAGTTACGATACTGAAATAAACCGCATCAAACCAATGAGAGAAAGGTCTGTTTAAGTAACGATCAATAGAATAAAATACAGCATAAGCGAATGCAATTTCTAAATAATTAAAGAAAAGTAACAACATTGATCTCTTGTACGAACGTGGTTTTGAAAATAAATCTGAAGCGAAAATTAATGTTGGAATATAAAAAACGGTTTCCAAAAATAGATAAACAAGAATCCAAATAATCCATTGATAACTATGCCAGTGATTTACTAAAATCAATATAGGAAAAACTACTTTTAGTAAAACATAGAAATCCAAAGCTAAATCTTGGTATTCGACTCCTTTTTTGCTGGCCCAATATTTAATGTATATTCCTGGGAAAAGTAATTGAGATGAAGCCAGTAACAACCGAACGATTTTTTCAATTCCATTATCTTCCTGATGATCGTTATTCCAAATGGACTGAATATTCTGAATCCGTTTTTGAATGGGGTTAAATTTAGGTTGAAAACCCTTTGATGTTTTCCCAAGAAGCAATTTTTTTAAAATTTTTTTCATCCCAACAGAGTTTTAAATAACTAGGTAAGTGTACAAAATAATTGTTTAGCTTTAAGACTATTGGATTGTAAATTTTAAGAAAGACAATTTACAGTTTATATTTAATTTAATTTTTCGATTACAATCAACTCATTATGAATTTCAACTCTAGGAATGGTTTTTATTTGAAATTCATTTTTGAAAAATTCGGCGACGTATTTTTTATTTCTTAAATTTTGAATGTCATTTAATAGCATTGTATTGAAAAGAATAAAACCGCGACTTTTTAAAAGAGAGCAAACCCTGTTGATGAAAAAAGTTTCAAATAAAAAATTTGGCATTGTCGTATCTAGAAAAATATCAATAATGATTAAATCGTATTTGGCTTTAGTTTTTAAAACAAATTCGAAAGCATCATCAATTACAATTTCAAGATTTTTTACTTCATCCAATTTAAAATAGGTGTTAGCTATTTTAATTATTTCGGGATCAATTTCAACTCCGGTAATTTTACCTTTGTATTTTATTTCATCCACCAATGTTTTAATGACGCTTCCGCCCGCGACACCCAAAACAAGAATTTGTTTCATGAGAACTATTTTTTCATAGCCAATGTTTTTTAATCCTAATCTTAAAATACGCTGTAAGCTGCCGTATGAATAATTTGCATTTTCAGAATCTAAAACTAATTCGCCATTTGTCCAGGTCACTTCAATTGATTTACTCAATGAAGATTTTGTTTCATAAATTTTTATCGGAAGGAGATAACTGAATATTTTTTTAATCATTGGTAGCGGTTTTACTCAAAAATAAGATTTAAATTATTTATTTTGTGCTAAATAATAAAGAATGAAGAAACAATTTTACAAATGGATATTTTTCAGGCTTATGGGCTGGAAAATAGTTGGGACAATTGATGCCGATATTAAAAAATGTGTAATGATGGTGATGCCGCATACGAGCAACCATGATTTTTACTTGGGAATTTTTACCAGAGGCATTACCGGATTAGAGATGAATTGGGTAGGTAAAAAGGAATTGTTTCGTTTTCCTTTCGGATTTTATTTTAGATATATGGGTGGAGAACCATTGGATCGTTCAGGAGGTTTGAATAAAGTAGATTCTATCGCTGCTATTTTTCAAAGGAAAGAAATTTTTCGTTTGGCTGTTGCTCCAGAGGGAACTCGTAAAAAAGTTACGGAATTAAGATCAGGTTTTTATTATATAGCTTTAAAAGCAAATGTGCCTATAGTTCCTGTTGCTTTTGATTTTGGAAAAAAAGAAGTTAATTTAGGAAATCCAGTTTTTCCATCAGGAGCTATTGAAAGTGATATGGTATTGTTAAAAAAACATTTTATAGGAGTACAAGGTAAAATTCCAGAAAAAGGGTATTTAATAAATTAAAAGTAAAAATTCCAACAAGTGTAATTTCATTTTAATTTTAAATAATGAAGCAAATTTGAATATTTTTTGAATCGAACAAATTTTAAAACTTGAATTTGATTTTTTTTATTCATTGGGAACATAACTTCTAAAAGTCCCATTTTTGTAAAAAACAACAATTTTGTCAATACCATCATCATTCTGATTTTTGGTGCTGCTATAATTTTCTATTTTTTTTGTCTCTAATTGAGGAATAGAGGTGGCCATTGTTTTTTCAGAAAATAAATTTTCAGGAATTATTTCTGAGGCGAGAGGTGAAATATTATTTTGTTCTATAAAAGGATTTTCAATTTTTTCAGATTTTTCAAACGATACTGTATTTTTTGGAAAACTTCCCTTTCCATTCAAAATCCAGTACAAATCTACATCTGGAAAAACGTTTAGAATTTTAAGAATAAAATCCAAGCTTGGTTTGTTTCTTCCAGAAAGGAGGTGAGACAAACTGGAACGTTGTACCCCAATTTTATCTGCGAAAGAAGAAGCATTCAAGCTATAATAATCCAGAATAATTTCCAACCTTTTTATAAAATCCTCTGTGTTTACCATTGTAAATTATTATTAAAAATAAACTATTTACAAATGTAACTAAAAAGAACTGAAATACCAAAATCACAACTGTAAATAGATTTATGAGGTATAAAAATTGGAACTTATACATCAAATAGAAATATATAAGTAATTGATAATATATTAATTGCCTGTTAAATATTTAAAAAGTAAAAATTGTTTTCTAAACAGATGGAGAGAGCTATCGCAACAGCCTAAACAGTGTTTACATTTATAAAATTATACATTCTTTTATTGTTTACAAATGTGAATATAAAGATGTTTACTTTTGTAAATCAAATAAAGTAGTATGAATTTAGAAGAATTATTTCAGCAGTATAAGGAACATTCAATACATGGACGATACATTATTTTGGAATCAATCGTACCGATTTTGGAAAAATTAAATACGGCGAATCAACTCCAAGTTATTGGGCAATCGGTTCTAGGGAAAACCATTTATTCCTATCAGATTGGGAAAGGAAAAATTAAAATATTTCTTTGGTCACAAATGCACGGTAATGAAGGTACTACTACAAAAGCCTTGTTTGATTTTTTAAATGTCTTGAATAGTGGCTCAGAAAGCGAACATAAATTTCTTGATACATTTACCTTTTATTGTATCCCAATGCTAAATCCTGATGGCGCAGCTTTGTACACTAGAGAAAATGCTAACAAAGTTGATTTGAATCGCGATTCACAAACACTTACACAGCCAGAAAGTAAGCTTTTGCGAGCTATTTTTGAAGAGTTTAAACCCGATTATTGTTTTAACCTTCACGATAAGCGCACTATTTTTGGCGTAAGCAACACAGGAAAACCTGCAACGCTATCTTTTTTAGCACCTTCATACAATGAAAATCGTGAAATTAACGCCACTAGATTAAAAGCCATTAATCTTATTGCTGGTGTAAATGAAATACTTCAGGAGTATTTGCCAAATCAAATAGGACGTTTTGACGATTCCTTTAATCTCAATTGCATTGGTGATACTATGCAGTATTTAGGAGTACCAACCATTCTCATAGAAGCAGGTCACTTTTCTTGCGATTATGAAAGAGAGGAAACGAGAAAGTATGTTTTCATGGCTTTGATTTCTAGTTTTAATGTGCTGAGCGAAAACGATATAGTTAGCAACGGAATTAATAAATACATGAATATTCCTCAAAATAAAGTCGTTTTTTATGATTTTATCTATAAAAACATCAAAATAAATTATGATGGTATTGAAATAATCACGAATTTTGCATTTCAGTATAAAGAGGAGTTAATTGATAATCAGATTTGTTTTAATGCCTACATCTCGCAAATAGGAAATTTGGAAAGGTATTTCGGTCATTTTGAGTACGATGCTAAAGAAGCCGTTTATAAAGATGATTTTAATAATATTCCTAAATTAAATCAAAAAGCAGATTTTTATTTAGATAATAACATAAAAATTGTTAACGGAATGATAAATATTTAATATTTATCTCATTTTGTTGTTTTTATGTATATTTTTATACTTTGTTAAAGTAAATAATAATGATAATTAAAGAGTTATGAGTAAATTTCGTTTAGATGAAGTAGATCACC
>NZ_JAYWDT010000106.1:0-40932 GCF_043779715.1 Flavobacterium sp. | reverse complement strand
ATTATTGGGACAGAATATGCCGCGATGCTAAAAAATATTTATGCCATTGCAGCAGGAATTGCTCATGGTTTGGGTTATGGCGATAATTTTCAATCGGTTTTGATGAGTAACGGTATTCGCGAAATGAAAAAATTCATCAAGAAAGTACACAAAATGAAGCGTAATATAAATGATTCGGCTTACTTAGGCGATTTGTTAGTTACAGGATACTCGGTGTTTTCTAGAAATAGAATGTTTGGAAATATGATTGGAAAAGGATATACAGTAAAATCGGCTCAAATGGAAATGAGTATGGTTGCCGAAGGTTATTATGCTACAAAAAGCGCTTGGAAGCTAAACCAAGATTACAAAGCCAAAACTCCTATTATTGATGCCGTTTACGAGATTTTATACGAAGGCAAAAGTGCTAAAAAAGTATTTGAAAAACTAACTGATAAGTTGGATTAATTTTGAGCGAAAGATAAAAATAATAGAAATAATAAAAAAAGAGTTACAGAAATGTAACTCTTTTTTAGTTTAATTATTGAAAATTCTTAGTTTATAACAATATCATCTAACTGAATAGTAGTTGTTTTTCCTGTCGTTCCATCATATTCGAAAATGAAATAACCATTTCCTTCTAATGATGGAGGAATAGGATAAGTTCCACTACTTAAAAAATTTGTTGCGTAACCTGATGTAGATCCTGTAGATATTGCAAATTTAGATGTAATATCTACAAGCGTAGCTTGGCTCATATTTCCACTAGGAACATAATCAGTCGAATAGTAAACTTTTAAAGGATTTCCATCATTGAAACCATCTTTTGTTTTAAACGAAAAACCATTTGCAAGAGCAAAATTTACTGGTACTACGAAATAAGCTTTAGTACAACCATTGTTGAATGCAGATACTTGTAGGTATTTGTTACCGCTAAACAAAACAACATCCCAATATTTGAATCCTACTGCTGCATCATTTACATATTTAGGTAAATTTGCTCCTGTTGTAGTTGTAGCATAACTTGTAAAACCTTCATTTAGAGTTGCATCATATGTGATTGCGCTTCCTCCTTTTGGTAATGAAACTACTTGGGTTCTAGGCCCATTCATTTTCACATCTCTTTCGTTTCTAAGAACAAGCTGGTATCCGTTGCTATATTTAGCCAAAACCCCTCTAATAGTACCTCTTCCAGATGGAACATAATTTCCTGCAAAGTTTGCAAAACGACTTGTTCTAACATCTAAAGTTGTCGGTCCGTTTGTGATTTTTAAACTTGTATCGAAATCTTTTTTACTATATGTAGCACAATCTGTTTTAAACTGAACATCACTTATTTCTACAAGTGTGTTTAAATAAACATCACTTAATGCTTGAGAAATTGTAAGGTGTTTTACAAAAACCTCTTCGTTTCCAGATTCGCATGAAGGCAAAATACTTCCTTTGTAATTAGCAAGTCTGTCTACAGCATAAATATCTGTTGGAGGTGCCCCAAAAGTTAACCCTCTATCAAAACTTGTTGGGTTTGCATAAGCAAGTCCTTTTAGTTTTACAAACACTTTTCTTCCTGGCTCCATATGTTTCGTATAAACGTTTACTTCATCTATAGAAAGAATGAAGCCTTTAGATCCATCTACAGGTTGCAGATACATTTTTTTGTAGAAGTTTCCACCTTCGTCGCTAGAAATCACATAAGCTTCGATAATATCATCCGCAGCATAAATAGCTGTAGTATTTGTAGCAACGGCATAAATATCGCTTACTTCTTTAGTTTTCACCAAACCTGAATTAATACAATCGTCTTGTTTTGGATTTTCAAAAGTGTCGTTTACACAACTAGAAAATAGACCGAAAAGAGCAACGATAGAAAAAACATTTTTTATATTATTTTTCATAATCATTATTTTTTAGAAAGTTAAATAAACATTTACCATATAAGTTCTTCCGTAACCATAAAAATATTTCGGCGCAAAAACACTTGGTCCATTAGATTGATGGTCTTGATAATCTTGCTTATATGATGCATTTCTTGACTGCTCGAAGCCTCCTGTTTTATATGTAAAATCTAAAACATTGTTTACGTTTGCAAAAAGACCTAATGTTTTACCATCTATTCTCCAAGATTTTCCTCCTACTAAATTAAACAAACGGATTGGATTAAACTTCTCTTGTGACAAATATTTATCGGCAAGATCTTGATTTATAATTATACCAGTGTTATTTGATGGGTCATAATAATTTGATGTTCTTCTTATAGTTGAAACATCTAAATAATTATCTGCCATGTAGTTTGCGTTAGCACCAATCCACCAGAATTTAGGGTCTCTATATTCAACACCAACTGAATAGGCTTGTTGCGGCGTTCCAGCTTGTTTGTATCCTGTCATTTTAGCTAAACCATAAGATTTAGGATTTCCTCCAACTGAATCATCTGTAAGGCTTACATTAGGATCATTTGTAAGTGTAAATTCTCCGTAAGCAGCAACCCCTGTAAGTTTTATAGTTGATGTTACTTGGTACTCTAAACCAACTTCAACACCTCTGTTTTTCTTATTTATTCCAGTAACAATTTCCGATACAAATGCACCACTATCTGCTCCCAAACCATCAGCATAATAAAAATTGATGTCAGTAGCATTAGATGTTTCAGAGAAATATCCTGTAAAACGAGCTTTGAAGCTTGGCATTTTGATGATATAACTTAAATCTACTCCTTTTATGTTTTCGTTTGTAATGTCTTCTGTTACAGAATTATTTACACGTGCATTAGGAAATACATCTTTTGTATTTGGCGCTTTTGTCATGTAAATACTGTTGAAGTCAATAAAGTGTCTTCCAGAAATTTTGTATGTCATTCCTCCTTTGAATCCGAAATTATCGAAATTCTTTTTCTCGCTTTTTCCTAAAGAAGTTGTTGGGTAATATCCATTTTTATAAAAACCTTCTCTTTGATATCCTGAACGAGAAAATGTTTGAGCCAAATAGAAATCTACTTTTTTGTAAACAAATTTGAATTGTGTAAACGCTTCTAATCTAGTTGCGTCGATATCATAGTTATAACCATACTTATCGCCAATTCCAACTGTTCTGTTTGGATTGTTCAAATCAGATTGTTGTTGTGGCCCAAATCCAAATGTACTGATGTCTGTATAGTAAGTTCCTCCTAAAAGATCAAGCATGTTCTTGAAATTTTTAGTTTTAGACATTTGATAAGTTGCACCTGCATTTAATACTATATTGTCAGATAGTTGTGAAAACAAATTAGTACTTGCTGTAGCAATATTTTCATCGTTTCTGTCTTCGTATTGTACTATTCTGCTTCCGTTAGCTATATTTTCAGTATTTATTCTGTAAATATTTTTCCAATCTAATTGCTTGTTAGCAAGGAAAGATTCTTTTAATTCTGCAGCAGCAGCAATGTTAGCAGGTGTATTTCCTAGATAAACATTATTAAAAAATTCGTTTGTCTTGAAACTTGGTAGTTTTCTATAGTAAGTTGGGTCTGGATTATCAGCTTTTGTATAATCTAGACGGCTATTTCCTATTTGTCCTATTTGATAAGATACTGTAGTATTTAAATTCGTTTTAGGATTTACTTTCCAATAATGTGTTAACATCATTATTGGTTCTTCTGAGTTTTTAAAACGTGAGTTTCTTTTTTCACCTTCTTGGTAACCCCAATAAGAATTGTATTTTACACCCGCTAAATCTGATTGTTCATCAGTATTTGGAGAATTTTTCCCTCTTTTGTTTTGAGCATAAATTGAAGTAAAGTTCAAACTATGATTTTCGTTTATTTTTTTCTCAACACTAGCAAAGAAAGAGTTTGCACTGTAGTTAGTTCCTTCAAAATAACCATTTTCTGCCCAACGTCTTCCTGCTGAAATAACATAAGCCCAACCATCTGTTCTCATACCAGAAACATGGGTTCCCATCATTCTGAATGCGTAATTTGTGTTGGTATTAAGGAATGAAATTCTAGTTCCTTTTCTGTATAAAGAAGCTCTTGTATTTATTTCTTGTGTTCCTGCAATTCCTCCAAAAACATAATCAGAAGGCGCAGAACCGTTTGTGAATTCTTGGTTACGAGTTGCATCGTTCAATCCTCCCCAATCACCATATTGTGGTCTTCCGTCACCAACACGATTCATAGAAAGTCCATTAATCATAATATTAGAGTACTCATTATCAATACCTCTAACACTAAAACGAGCTTGACCAAAATTATAGGCAGCAGCTTGTAAAAAAGTATCACGAGAAGCTTGTAACAAACTAGCAGTTCCTTCAGAACCACTTCCTTCGTCACCTAAATCATTTTCGGTAATGGTAATTAAACTTGTTTGTTGTTCCTGAGTAATATCTTCCTCTAAAACAACAACACCTAAATCTAGCATTTGGTTCTCTAAAATTTCAATTGGAAATAACTGAATTTTGTAACCATCACTCTTGATTTGTAATAATTGACGACCTTTTGCAAGTCCAGAAAACGTAAATTTACCATCAGCATTAGACATCTGAGTGAAATTTGTGTTTTGAATCGAAGCAACAACATTTTGTAACGGCTTTTGCGTCTTAGCATCAACAACTTTACCTGTAATACCAGTAGTAGTTTGAGCGAAACCAAAAAAAGCTTGTAATACAAATAGTGTACTAATAACAAATTTTTTCATAAATTAAATTAAAGTTAATCCCTATTTAAGTTCATAAACAAATTTAAATGGGGCGACAAATTTACAAGTTTAAATTACATTTTGAACATTTTTTACAAAACTTATGTTAAATTTGATGTTATATTAACCTTAGCTAGCTAATTCCGAGGATTTCACTAACAATTTCTTGTCTGTTTATCAAAAACATACAAGATTTGGCACTCCTTTTGTTCTACTATTTTTTAAAATAAGTATTTCTTAACAAATGAAAATTAGGCTATATCTAATATTATTTTACATTTGTAGCCCCAAAAGCTAATTTAGCTTTTGTAATAACTAATAATATTATTTTATGAAAATTAGAAATTTATTTACTCTTTTACTCCTTTTGTCTTTTACAATAGGTGCAAATGCACAATCCAAAAAATTTGCGATTCACACGGTTGCTTTTTATAATACCGAAAATTTTTATGACACAATTAACGACCCTAATACTAGAGATGATGAGTGGGTGTATAGCTCAGAATATTATCATAAAAAAATTCAGAATCTTTCAAAAGTAATATCTCAAATTGGCGATGGCGAGAATTCGAACCTTCCAACGATTGTTGGTTTGTCAGAAATTGAACACAGAAGCGTTCTAGAAGATTTAGTAAAAGACCCACAACTTACTAGAGGCGATTATGGCGTTGTACATGCTGAATCTCCTGACAAAAGAGGAATAGATGTTGCTTTGATATATCAAAAAAAGCACTTTACTGTAACAAGTTATAACAACATTCCCTTGTATATTTATGAAAAAGACACAAAGGCAATTAAAGAAGATAAGAAATATGAAGATTCTTCAGATGACAAAAAAGAGGCACCTGAAAAAGATTCAAGAATATACACCCGTGATCAACTATTAGTTTCAGGACTTCTTGATGGCGAAGAAATGCATTTTATTGTAAATCACTGGCCTTCTAGAAGAGGTGGCGAAAAAATTAGTAGCTTATTAAGAGAAGCTGCTGCTGGATTAAATCTAAAAATAATAGATTCTCTTCAAAAAATTAATCCAAATGCAAAGGTCATCAGTATGGGAGATTTAAATGACGGACCATTCAATAAAAGTTTAAAAAAGGTATTAAATGCCAAAGGAGACAAAAAAGAAGTTCCTCTTTTAGGGTTTTACAATCCGTCAGAAGGCCTTTATAAAAAAGGATATTCAACATTATTCTATAGAGATGCAGGTGATGTTTTTGATCAATTATTTATAACTGAACCATTCATCAGAGAAGATTATACCTCATTTAGATACTGGAAAGCGGGAATTTGCAACAAGCCTTTTATGATAACAAAGTTAGGTCAGTATAAAGGATATCCTTTGAGAAGTAGTTCTACTTTTGTAGGCTTTAGTGACCATTTACCAGCATATATTTACTTGATTAAAGAAATAAAATAAAATTATTAAATACCAAAAAATCGAATGTCTAATAAAAAAGGCATTCGATTTTTTATTTATATTTATCCGTTATGAAAAATATTCTTATTCTATTTATTTTCTTTTTTTATTTAAACGGTTTCTCACAAGATACCATTACAACTGCAAAAGCAAAAGATTATATAAACAATTTAGCTTGTGTTACAGGAAAAGTAGTCTCGTATAAATTAGCTACTGGAGGGAAAACTACAAATTATATTAATCTAGACGCAACTTATCCCAACAACGTTTTTACCATTGTAGTCACAAACGAATATTTAGAAACAGCAAAAATAAAAATACAAGACTTACAAGATAAAATCATTTTCGCTTACGGACGTATTACCACTTACAAAAATGACCCAAAACAAATTCCACAAATATTTAATCCTAGATGGATTGAAGTAAAAAAGTAGTAATTTTATACTTTAAAAATAAAATTATGGCAATTGCAAAACCCTTTAACCTTAACAAATGGATTGACGAAAATCGTCATTTACTAAAACCACCTGTAGGGAACAAAAATTTGTATGTAGATTCTGGCGATTATATTGTCATGATTGTTGCTGGTCCAAACAACCGAAAAGACTACCATTATAACGAAACCGAAGAGCTTTTTTATCAATTAGAAGGCGATATTACAGTTTATATTCAGGAGGATGGTAAAAAAAGAGCCATGCATCTTTCGGCAGGAGATATGTATTTGCATCCCGCAAAAGTCCCACATTCGCCAGTTCGCTCTAAGGATTCCATCGGATTAGTTATCGAAAGAAAACGCAACGAAACTGATGCAAAAGACGGATTATTATGGTTTTGTGACGAATGCAACCACAAACTGCACGAAGTGTATTTCGGTTTAAACGATATTGAAAATGATTTTCAAAAACATTTTAATCATTTTTATGCTTCAGAAGATCTAAGAACGTGTCCCAATTGTTTAACGGTGATGAAATCGCTCTAAGTAGCGTCTTAAGAAATAATTAAGAATTTTGTGTTTTAAAAGTTTTACTTTCGCAGAAAATTAAATCATCCACATGGATTATTATTCGAGGAAAAGAAAAAATAAACAGGAATAGCTTTTGCATAATGTAATGGCTACCCCAAAACAGTGCTTTACATTATGATTACTTTTTACAAAAACAACAACGGGTTATTTCAAACTGAAAACTCTCAAAACAACTGCTGGATTAATGCAGTTTGTCCCACAAAAGAAGAAACCAAATACCTTCTTGAAGAATTACAAATCCCCGAAGCTTTTTATAACGACATTGAAGATATAGACGAACGTCCTCGTATCGAGACCGAAAACGGTTGGTTTCTTATTATAATTAGGGCACCATTTAAAAGCAATGATGAAAAACTCCCGTTCAACACTGCGCCTATTGGCTTTATTTTTAAGGAAAACATATTCGTATCACTTTGTTTCAGTCAAGTTGAAATTCTTTCTGATTTTGTTTTATATTCCCAACGCAAGAAAATTGGAATAATGAATCACTATGATTTAGTTCTTAAATTACTGTTATCTTCAAGCGTGTGGTTTCAAAAATACTTGAAACAAATCAACCAACGCATCAAGCAAGCTGAACATAATCTTGAAAAATCGATTAAGAACGAAGAATTACAAGCATTACTACAGATTGAAAAATGTTTGGTTTTTTTTATTACTTCATTGAAAGGAAATGATAACTTATTTCGTAGGATAAAAAATTTAAAAGTTTCAGTAGACACTTTCGATCCTGATTTGCTAGAAGATGTAGAGATCGAATTGCGTCAGGCCGAAGAAACCACTAATGTTTACAGCAACATCTTAACTGGTATGATGGATGCTTATGCTTCGGTGATTTCCAATAACCTGAATATTATAATGAAACGCTTAACTTCCATTTCGATAATTTTGATGATCCCAACACTTGTAGCGAGTTTGTACGGAATGAACGTGCCGAATAATTTACAGGAAAATAGTTATGGATTTATGATTATTTTATTAATCTCTCTGATAATTTCAATTTTGGGAGTATTCTTGTTTAAGAAAAAAAATATGTTTTAACATATCTAAAAATAGTTTAAATGAAAATCAAAAAAATACTACTTTTAATTTTTTTAGTAGCAATTTTCAGTAGTTGCAGCGTTTTTAAAGATTCATCAAAATATGAATTTTCTGACGGAAATTATAAAAGCAAAATCTTTAATCAAACAGAGCAAAACGTATATATACGTAATTATGAAGATGTAATAGAAGTGTATCCTATTAGTAAAGATCAAAACAATATATTTATTGTAGATACAATTGCTAATAAAAAACAAATTTTTTCTAAAGCCAATACTTCTAATCTTCAAAAAACAATGTTGTTTTCTCAAAATAGTTTTGACATAGATTTTTTAACGATTCCTTTCAAATATCGATCTTCTCAAAAAGATTTACCAAAACAATTTACAACTAATCTTAATGGGGAAATTTATTTGGGATACCGAACCGATTTTTACAATCTGAGATATAAAGGCAATCCGTTAAAAAAATTTGAACGAAAAATTACACATTACGGATTCTCTTTCGGTTTATTTACTGGTTTTGGTGCAACTGCGATGAATCCTTCAGTAACACAAGAGCAAATCGCGAAAGAATATGATGGTACGGTTTGGTCTAAAGGAATTGCAGGAATCATCGGAATTGATAATTTTACTATCGGTTTGGCTTATGGTTTTGATGATTTGATGGATAGTAATAAAAAGCATTGGATATACCAACAAAAACCTTGGTTCGGATTGGCATTTGGCTTGAATCTTAATTAAATTTTAAAAGTATTCTCGGTTTGAATGCTAAAAAATCAGTTAGAGTTAAAATATTCATCAAGAAATCATAACTTTGCACCAGAATTTTAAAAAACAACAATATAATGTCAACAATAGCACAACAATTCGGTATGACCGAAGCATTAGCACAATTGGGTGTAAAAGCCATCAACGAAGGAACTTCAACAGGAAGTGAATGGTTTTCAAATGGTGAATTATTAGAAAGTTATTCGCCAGTAGATGGTCAATTAATAGGAAAAGTAAGAGCAACTACTGCTGCAGATTACGAAAGAGTAATGCAGAGTGCGACTAAGGCGTTTATTAGCTTCAGAGCTATGCCTGCTCCTCAAAGAGGAGAAATCGTTCGTCAGTTTGGAAATAAATTAAGAGAATTAAAAGAGCCACTTGGTAAGTTAGTTTCTTACGAAATGGGTAAATCTTTACAAGAAGGTTATGGTGAAGTTCAGGAAATGATCGACATCTGTGATTTCGCAGTTGGCTTATCTCGTCAATTAAACGGACAAACTATTCCTTCAGAGCGTCCAGGTCACGTAATGAGAGAACAATGGCACTCTATTGGTGTTGTTGGAATTATTTCGGCATTTAATTTTCCAGTTGCAGTTTGGGCTTGGAATACAGCGTTAGCTTGGATATGTGGTGATGTATGTGTTTGGAAAGCTTCAGAAAAAGCACCTTTATGTTCAATTGCTTGTCAAAATATTATTGCTGACATCTTAAAAGAAAACAATTTACCAGAAGGTATTTCATGTATTATTAATGGAGATTATAAAGTAGGTGAAATGATGACTACTGATGTGAGAATTCCATTAATTTCCGCAACAGGTTCAACTCGTATGGGAAGAATTGTTGGTTCGACAGTTGCACAACGTTTTGGTAAATCTTTACTAGAATTGGGTGGAAATAATGCTATTATTATTACTCCAACGGCTGATTTAAAAGTAGTTGTTCCAGGAGCTGTATTTGGTGCTGTAGGAACTGCAGGACAAAGATGTACTTCAACTCGTAGATTAATCATTCACGAATCTGTTTATGACAAAGTAAGAGATGCAATTGTTGGTGCTTACGGGCAATTAACAATTGGTAATCCTCTTGATCAAAAAAATCACATTGGCCCATTAATTGACAAAGAATCAGTGAATACTTATTTAGCTGCAATTGAATCTGCAAAAGCAGAAGGTGGAAAAGTATTAGTTGAAGGTGGCGTTTTAACTGGCGAAGGATACGAATCTGGATGTTATGTAAAACCAGCCATTATTGAAGCTGAAAACACTTATAAAATTGTGCAACACGAAACTTTTGCGCCAGTTTTATATTTAATGAAATACAGTGGTGAAGTTGAAAATGCAATCGAAGTACAAAACGGAGTTGCTCAAGGATTATCTTCGGCAATTATGACAAATAGCATGAAAGAAGCAGAAAAATTCTTATCTTTTTCTGGTTCAGATTGTGGGATTGCTAATGTAAACATCGGAACTTCTGGTGCTGAAATTGGTGGTGCTTTTGGTGGAGAAAAAGAAACTGGTGGTGGGCGTGAGTCTGGTTCAGATGCTTGGAAAGTATACATGAGAAGACAAACAAACACAGTTAATTATTCGGATGAGTTGCCATTGGCACAAGGAATTAAATTTGATTTGTAATCAATAAATTAAGCATATAAAAAGGGTTCAAATTAATTTGAACCCTTTTTCGTTTTATAGAAATATTATTATTTCGTTTTCTTAACATATTGCGTCAAAATCACAATGTGTTGTCCTTCTACTCGACCTTCAATTTGCCCAGCATTGTCCCAAACTAGTTTAATGTTATGAACTGCTGCTCCGCGTTTTGCGGTAAACCCACCACCTTTCACATCCAAATCTTTTATCAAAACAACAGAATCTCCATCTTTCAGAATATTTCCATTACCATCTTTGTGAACTATTTTGCCATCTTCATCTTCGCCTTCGCCAGTTGCTCCTGCCCAAACTAAAGTTTCTTCGTCAAGATACATTATATCTAACAAATCTTGAGGCCAACCTTCAGATCGCAATCTATTTAGCATTCTCCATGCCACAACTTGAACAGGTTTGTTTTCATTCCACATACTATCGCTCAGACATCTCCAATGATTAGGATCAGTAGTGATAGTATTTTCTATTTGATTTTTACAAGTAGTGCATACCAATACCGAATTATCTACCGAAATGGTTTCTTCTTTGGTTAAATGTATTCTTAAATCTTCGTTAGAACCACATAATTCACATTTGGAATCGCTTCTATCGTATAATTTTTTTTCTATTGGAGTCATTGAGTTTTTTATTAAAAAAAAATACTAATTCACAAATATTTAGTGTGTAAAATTTGTGAATTAGTGGTTATGTTAGTTTTTATTAATTTATTACAAATTAAAAGATACACCTACATTAAATGTAAATTGATTATTATAATATTTAAATCCTTCCGTGTTTTTGCTGTATTTTGCAATTGGAATTCCTGCTTCTCCAAAAACACCAAAACCATCAGTAAAGAAATAACGGAAACCTGTGTGTGCACCAAAATTTCTTATTCCTAAATCTAATCCTGGATATACGTCCATTTTTTCATCAAGACCTATCACATTTCCTAGATTTATATTAAAACGAGCTTTTGCATCGATTCTATCTATAAATTCTGGTTTGTTCTCTTCAAATACTAATGTTGTTGTGTTGTATGTTAAATACGATTTGTTTGCTGATAACAAATAATTTGTAGAAAAACCAATAGACATATTTTCCCCAACACCAAAATCTCCAGAAACAAATATTCCTGTTCCTCCACTTTGAATATTTGCACCAACTTGCGCCTTAACATCTCCTTTTCCTTTGTATGCTTGCGCATTTGCAATACTTGCTGAAACAACAAGCAAGAGTGTAATAATTTTTTTCATCTTAAATATAAATTTTTAAATATTGGCAAATATATAAATTCGATAGCAATGACAACAGTAAAAATCAATTTCAATAACAAAATTCAATAAAATATAGAAATCTAATTTCTGCCTTTTTCGTTCGGATATAAATCAGATAAGTTTTCGCTTTGCCAAAACTGCTTAGTATTTACCTCGAGAATTGTTAGTGGTCCAGCAAAAGCGGCCCCAGTATCTATGTTCCAAATATTAGCTTTTTTTACGGGTGACGTTTCTCCAATTCTAGTCACAGGAGTATGACCAATATAAATTTCTTCATATATTGTAAATCGTTTTGGATAATACTTATGATTGGTTTCTAAACTTTCGTTTAATGCTAATGCCGTTTCCCAGAGCGTTCTGTCCCAATATAATAGTTTAGGAAAATATTCAAAATACACACCATTCATATTTGTAAAACCTGCGTGAACAAATAATCTGTTATCTGAATCTAAATAATAATTCTGTAACGATCTTAAGAATTGAATATGATTTTCTTTCACTTCTTTTGAAATATTTTGGTATGCTAAAACCGTAGCTTCTCCCCCATGTTTGTACCACATTTCTTGGTTAATATTCTCATTGTTATTTATAAGCCAATCTAGTAACAACTCATCGTGATTGCCTCGAATAAAAATGCAATGATGCGTTTTTTGTAAAGAAATCAGAAAATCTAAAACTTGGGGAGATTCGCTCCAACCATCTACATAATCGCCTAGAAAAATCAACAAATCGTTTTTTGCGGCTTTTGCTTTTTCTAAAATTTGTATTAATGCCTTTAATCCTCCGTGTATATCGCCTATTACTAATGTTCTCATTCTTTAATATTATAGGCGTGAATTTACATAAAATTTTGGTTTTAAATAAATCTTATTTTTTTGAAACTTTAACAAAATGTGAGGAAAAACCGTAAAATTTATTTTTCGAGAGGTTATAATTTTGATAAAATTATAAAGCTAAAAAAGTGCTTTGTATTTAAAAACTAATTTTAAATAAATACCGTAGAAATTATGAAAACTATCATTTACGCATTAGGAATTATCGTTTTATTACTAACATTCTCATCATGCACCGTCGAAGAGATATTAGCGAGCTCTAATAACCAAACAGTTTTGCCGTGTGATTCAGATATTGATCCACCAATTCCAGCGCCAAAACCAATGTAATAATAAAGATAAGCAAATAGTCTTAATCATAATTTTAAAAATAGTAAATTTGATTTTATTTAATAATAAAAGACTTTCCTTGTTTGAAAAAAATAATTCTTATAATCTTATTTCATTACCTTTTCTTAAGCTGTAATCAGAAAGAAAAAAGTGCTGTATTAAACTTAAACGATAATAATATAGATACTTTATTATCTAGATCATATGATTTTAAACTCGACAAGAAACTAAGAGATAAATATGCAAATCAGGTTTTATTCATTTTAAGCAGCAAAACAAATGATTCGCTAACAAGACATTATTATTTTAAACTAGCGGGAAGACATTATAATCTTAACGAAAGTGAAAAATACCTAAAAACATGCAGAAAAGTTTATACTTTGTCGCAAGAAAGTCAAGATTCACTTGGTATAGCAAAATCATTACAATATATAGGTGATTATCATTATAATAAATTTACTAATGACAGCGCTTATTACTACTATAGCAAAGCCGAAAAGACATATTTACGTTTAACTAACAATGAAAACATAGATAGACTTAAACTTTATAAAGCCAATATTTTATTCTACGAAAAAGATTTTTCTGGTTGCGAAACAGCAGTTATAAATATTCTAAAAACTATAAAAAACAAAAAAGACACTAGATTATTATATGATTGTTATATCACTTTAGGAAATGCTCTCGAAGGAAGTAATAATACAAAACAAGCCTTAATATATTACAACAAAGCAAATGAAATTTCGAATCAATTAAAAAATGATTCGCAATATTTATCGCTCAAAGCCCAAGCCTATAATTATTTAGGAAGGGTTTTTCAGAAAGAAAAGGAATACAAAAAAGCTATTTATTATTTCAAAAAAGCACTAAGCCTTTCAGATTTTCGCAACAACGAACCTTTGTTATATGCTAATTTAATTAATAATTTAGGCTATTCTAAATTAAAATTACATGACAAATCGGCTTTTGTATTATTAAATAAAGCATTGCAAATAAGAGACAGTCTGAACAATATTCCAGGAATAGTATCTAGTAAAATAAATCTTTCGGAATATTATTTTAATAATAATGACACTAAAAAAGCTTTATTATTTTGTACCGAAGCAAAAACACTAGCTCATAATAATAAAATATTTGAAGACGAACTAAAATCGCTTGAGTTACTTGCTAAAATTGATGTTATAAATATTTCTTTTTACAATAATCTATTTATTAAACTAACCGATAGTCTTCAGAATAACGAACGAAAAACACGTGATAAATTTGCAAGAATCGAGTTTGAAACCGATGAAATTTTAAATCAAAAGAATTATATTGAAGTCGAAAAAAATAAAATTTCTTCTCAAAGATGGATAATTCTCGGTTTTAGCTTGTTTTTTATATTAATTATAGCCTTATCCTATCTCGCAAAATTGCAACATGCTAAAAACAAGGAATTACAGTTTGAACAGGAACAACGAAAAGCAAACGAACAAATTTATCAGTTAATGCTAGACCAGCAAAGCAAAATTGACGAAGGACGACAAACCGAAAAAAAACGAATTGCACAAGAATTGCACGACGGAATTATGAGCAAACTAACCAGTACAAGACTAAATTTGTTCATCTTGAGTAAAAAAACAGATGAAGAAACTATAAAAAGATGTCTTTTGCACATTGCCGATATTCAAAATATAGAAAAAGAAATAAGAGCAATTTCTCATGACTTGAATAAAGATGTTTTTGCTAGAAAAGACAGTTTCAAAACAATCATAACCGCTTTGTTTGATAACCTAAAAACCATTTCGGAAATAAATAGTCATATCGAAATAGATGATAATATAAATTGGGAAAACATAGAAGCATCAACAAAAATGCATCTTTATAGAATATTTCAAGAAACATTACAAAACATTCGCAAGTATGCAAAAGCCGATATTGTTGCTGCACATATAAGTAAAGACGAAAACCATATTCATATTGAAATAACCGATAACGGAATTGGGTTTAATGTCAAGAAATCAAAATCAGGAATTGGACTAAAAAATATTCAATCTAGAGCAACAATGATTAATGGAACATTGGAAATCAAATCAAATATAGGAAAAGGAACTCAAATTAACTTGATTATTCCTACATAAATTGTATTTTAGTACTAGTCAATAAACCTATGCAAACGAAATTAAAAATCCTAATGGTCGATGATCATCCTTCAATGATTGAAGGATATAAAATTATTCTGTCCTACAACACTTTAGGATTTGAGATTGAAACCACATCTGCTTTTAATTGCGAAAGTGCTTATGAAATAATTACTGATAAATCAAAAAAATCATTCTTCGATTTGGTTTTTTTAGACTACAGTTTACCTCCATTCGAAAAAGAGAAAATCACATCTGGAGAAGATCTCGCTATCTTGGTTAAATCACACATGCCAAACAGTAAAATAGTTATAATAACATCGCATACTGAAGCGCTAGTGTTGTATAATATTTTAAGAAATGTTGAGCCAGCTGGATTATTGGTAAAAAGTGATTTTAGTGCAGATGAATTAATTGTTGCTTTCGATATAATAATGAGAGGAGCAATTTATCACAGCTTTACCGTAAAAGAATGTATGAAAGAGTTACTATCTAAAAAAATCTATTTAGACAACTTCAACAGAGAAATCATAAAACTACTAGCTCAGGGCATAAAAACAAAAAGTCTTCCCAATCATCTCAACCTTTCTATCAGTACTATAGAAAAAAGAAAAGTACAGATAAAAGATTATTTCTGTATTGAAAAAGGCACAGATGAAGATATTATTAGAGAAGCAAAAAGACTAGGTCTAATTTAAAACACAACTTTCCCACTCATCGTTTCATCCATAAATAAATAATATTTTAATCGATTTGATATAATAAATCGATTAAAATATTAACAAAATGTGAGGAAAAACCATAAAATTAGTTTTTTGATATTCTTTAATTTTACAAAAGATTTCTTTAATAATTCAAATATTAAAGACCATTACTAATCATTAAACCCCCAAATTATGATACGACATATCCAAAACCTAGACAATCAAACTAAATATAGTTTACTAATCACAACATTTGCTCTTGCCATATTCGTAATGTTTATTCTAAATGTAGCAGTATCAATTATTTATATGCTCGACCTTATTAAGCAACCAGATTTCGAAACTATTTCATTATCTGTCAAAGAAGGTTATTATGCCATAAATGATAAAATAATAGGTATTCCTATTGTTCTAAATATCATTGCTTTTTTTCTAGTATGGTTTATAATGATATGCCATACAATAAAAAGTATTTATGAGTTAGAGTATTTCCTAGATGAATTTAATAGTTTTAACTAAAATCTTGTTTATCATATTTCATTTTTCTCAAAACACGCAAAGCTTCTTTGAAGCTCACATAAATTTGAGAATATGGTTTTAATAAATTTTTTGCTTCAATTAGTTTTTGTTTTGCTTCATCAAACCCATTAAGATAACAAATCATGAGTGTTGACGGCAAGTTCTCAAGGTCTTTGGCCTCTCTTTCTGTCAATGTAAAACCATTTTCCATTTTTGAAATCAGAGCTAAATTTGCATTATAAATGTGATAAAGCATTTTTCTATTGAATTCTGGCGGTTCAAACAACATTTTATTTTCTATTTTGTAATAACCATTATCAAAAAAGGTAATTGTTACTCTCTCTAGCGGATAATAACTCGTTTTATCGTTTAATCCCAGAGAAATATATTCGGTAATGGCAAAATAATTATTATTGTACTCTATCAAAACTTCGTCTTGTGCCGAATAAAAAAGTTTAATTTGTTCATTTATTAATTCAATATCAACACGAGTATAATAAACATTTTCACGGATTTTTTTCTTATTCCCAGACCAGCAAACCACAAACAATTCTTTAAAAACCTTATATTCACTAAACATATCTTTGTGGCGAATGTTTATAAAGTCTAAAACACCTTCTAGGGTGTAACCTATACTATTTCGCGAATTATTTTCGATACTAATTACAGCTTCTGTATTTTGTTTAGAAAAAGGAATTTTGTCTTCGGTAGGAACGGTATTACTTCCCACACGTTTGAAAGTTGAATTGGCAACAATCGTATGAATTCCTTTCTTAAAAAAGGATACTTTATTGTTTGGTTTTATAGTAACTAAACCAACAACTTTATCTTTCGATAAATTAGGAAACGGTACGTTTTCATATTGAATTTTTGGTGGGTTTTCTAAAAAAGCATTTACTAAATTCTGAATTCTGCTGTCATCAAAAAAATCGTCTCCTACAATCTCATTATCAGCATCTTCAACTCCAACTACAATGTAAGAATTATTGGTAGGATTTGAGTTTGATAAAGCACAAATGTGTTTCAAAAATTTAGCTTTTCCTTCTCGAGAATGCAAGTTTAACTGACGTTTTTTGTCATAAAAACTACACTCATCATTGTGAGCCAAAAGGTTTTTTATAAGGAGTCGTTTGTTTATCAAAACCGTTACATTTTTTTCAATTCTTAAAAATAGGTAAATACTATCACAAATCATCCTTAAAATTGAATGTTTCAAAGAAGTTTTAACCATTTTTTAACATCTTACTTCTAAAAAAAAATTCAATTTGCACCGTAATAAAATACACACTAAATTCACGGCTTTAAAAAAATAGAAATGGAAGAAAACACAACGACTTTAGACATTAGAGCGATTAATGAAAAAATAGAAAGAGAAAGTGCTTTTATAGACCTTCTTACTATGGAAATGAACAAAGTAATCGTTGGACAAAAACACATGATTGAACGTTTGCTTATCGGGCTTTTGGGTCAAGGACATATCCTGCTTGAAGGAGTTCCTGGTTTAGCAAAGACTTTAGCCATAAACACATTGTCGCAAGCTATTGAAGGTTCTTTTAGTCGTATTCAATTCACACCAGACTTATTACCCGCTGATGTCGTTGGAACTATGATTTACAATATAAAATCGAATGAATTCTCTATAAAAAAAGGACCAATTTTTGCAAATTTTGTTCTAGCAGATGAGATAAATCGTGCGCCAGCCAAAGTACAATCTGCACTTTTGGAAGCCATGCAAGAAAAACAAGTTACTATTGGCGATACGACTTTCAAGTTAGACAGACCATTTTTAGTACTTGCGACACAAAATCCAATCGAACAAGAAGGTACTTATCCTTTGCCAGAAGCGCAAGTCGATCGTTTTATGCTTAAAACCGTTATCGATTATCCAAAAATGGAAGACGAGCGCATGGTAATCCGTCAAAATCTAAATGGTGGATTTACAAAAGTAAATGCAGTAGTTTCTGTCGAACAAATCGTTCGTGCACAAGAAGCAGTTCGTGAGGTTTATATGGACGAAAAAATCGAAAAATATATTCTCGATATTATTTTCGCTACCCGTTATCCAGAAAAATACAAATTAGAATCTTTAAAGCCACTAATCAGTTTCGGAGCATCACCTCGTGGGAGTATCAATTTGGCAATGGCAGCAAAATGTTACGCTTTTATAAAACGCCGTGGCTATGTAATTCCAGAAGATGTTCGCGCAGTGGTTCATGATGTTTTACGTCACAGAATTGGAATCACTTACGAAGCTGAAGCTGAAAATGTGACTTCAGTTGATATTATCAACAAAATCGTAAACGAGATAGAAGTGCCTTAATAAGTCATAATGTCTAAAAGCCGAACGTCAAAAGTCTAAATTACTTTAAACGAAAACCATTCGACATTAAGACATTCGACATTTGACTAAACTATGGATACAAAAGAACTCTTAAAAAAAGTCCGAAAAATAGAAATTAAAACCCGAAGATTGAGCGATCATATCTTCTCGGGCGAATATCACACATCTTTCAAAGGACGCGGAATGACTTTCTCGGAAGTGCGACAATACCAGTTTGGTGACGACATTCGTGCTATCGATTGGAATGTAACGGCAAGATATAACGAAGCGCATGTAAAAGTTTTTGAAGAAGAACGAGAGCTTACAATGATGCTCATGGTAGATATTTCTGGCTCGGAAAGTTTCGGGACAAAAAACCAACTAAAAAGCGAAATTGTAACTGAAATTGCCGCAACAATGGCATTTTCGGCAACTCAAAATAACGACAAAATAGGTTTAATTTTATTTACCGATGAAATCGAGTTGTATATTCCACCTAAAAAAGGAAAACCACATGTACTCAGAATTATCCGTGAATTAATAGAATTTAAACCCAAAAGTAATAAAACCGATATTTCGCAAGCGTTGAAATTCTTGTCTGGAACACAAAAAAAGAAAGCCATCGTTTTTATGATCTCCGATTTTATTACAGACGATGATTACGAAAAAACATTGAAAATCGCAGGAAAAAAGCATGATATTACCGGTGTTCGCGTGTATGATATTCGTGAAGAAAAAATGACAAATATAGGTTTGGTTGCTATGCAAGATGCCGAAACTGGCGATACACAATGGGTAAATACAAATTCTAAAAGTGTTCGTTTTGAGTATGAAAAATATTATAACGAAAAAGTAAATTATTTTAAAGATATATTTTCAAAATGCGGTTCAGGAACTGTAAGTACAAGGGTCGACGAAAGTTATGTTACAAAATTATTAGGATATTTTAAATCTAGATAAGGATTTAAGAATGTAGATTAACGATTTTTGATTTCAGATTTAAAAGATATGAATAAACAAGTTTTAGAAGACAGATTGATTGATTTTTCGGTATTGATAATTAAAGTAGCTAATTATTTAGAAAAAAGTTACACTGGAAATCATTTGTCAGGACAAATTATCCGTTCTGGAACGTCACCAGCATTAAATTATGGTGAAGCACAAAGTGCGGAAAGTAAAAAAGACTTTATTCATAAAATGGGGATTTGTTTGAAAGAATTAAGAGAAACATTTGTTTGTCTAAAAATCATCGAAAAAGCAACACTATCATCAAATATAGATATAATTATAAATGCAAAATCCGAAGCCAACGAATTAATATCCATTTTTGTTTCAAGTATTAAAACAGCTAAAACAAATCTTTAAATCATAAAAAATAAAGTAGAAGTAAACAATAAAGGTTTCAATTTTACCAGAATCAAAAAATCTGAAATCAAGAATCGTTAATCTTCAATCAAAAATCAAATGAATTTTAAACTATACATATTATTATTACTTATTTCGACTTCGCTTTTTGCTCAAAAAGTCGAAACATCTATCGATACTACTAAAAATAAGATTGGTGCACAATTTACATTAACACTCAAAGCGAAAGTAAAACCAACTTCGAAAGTTGTGTTTCCAAAAGCAAAAAATTTCGGAAGTTTAGAAGTTATCGAATCCTATCCGATAGATACTATTAAAGACAACGACAAATTTGAGCTAATTAAAAAATATGGTTTAACACAATTCGATTCTGGAAAGTATGTAATTCCTAGAATTCCAGTTTTAATAGATAGAATTCCAGTTTTTTCAGATAGTATAAAAGTGGAAATTTTTAATATTAAAGTCGATACATTAAAACAAAAAATGTACGACATAAAACCAATTATTTTAGTAGAAAAACCGATTGGAGATTGGTGGAAATATCTTTTAGGATTTGTGTTGTTTGTAGGTTTAGGATTTCTAGGTTATTTCCTTTGGAAAAAATACCGAAAAGTACCTGAAAAAGCGATTGTGTATAATTCTCCGATTGAAAAAGCAACGAGTTTATTACAATTATTAGAACAAAAACATTTGCTAGAAAAAGGCGAAATAAAAGAATATTATTCTGAATTAACAGATATTGCTCGTGATTATATCGAAGAAGCGATTGACATTCCCGCCAAAGAAAGCACCACTTCAGAACTGATTCTAGCACTTAGAGCAGCATCGACCAAGAAAAAAATGAAGCTTTCTAAAGAAACACTTTTAAGTTTAGAAAAAGTTTTAAAACAAGCCGATTTGGTAAAATTTGCGAAAGTAAAACCACTAGACTTCGAAATTGCCGATGATAGAGAAAGAATCGAAAAAACAATTGTAATACTCGACAAATCAATCCCTGTTATAGTCGATGAAAACAGTAAAAAGTGGGAATTACAACAACAAGAAATCAAACTTAAAAAAGAAAAAAGAAAGAAAAAAATGACCTTTGTAGGCGTATTGGTCGGAATAATAGCTTTCCTAATAACTTATACGATTACAACCAAAGGTTTAGATTATGTAATAAATGGATTTTCAGGATATTCTACCACCGAATTATTAGAAAGTGATTGGGTAAAAAGTGACTACGGAAATCCATCGGTAACAATCGAAACCCCAAAAGTATTAACACGTTTAGATACTAAAAAAGCGATCCCAAATGATGCAATGGCGCTCATAAAAGACATGCAAATGTTTGGTTATGGAAACTTAATTGGTCAGTTTAATATTATTGTTTCAACCATTCAATTCAAAAAAGAAACGCAAATAGATTTAACACAATCGCTCAACGGAACAATTCAAACATTAGAGTCTCAAGGTTGTCAAAATATCATTACAAAACAAGAAGAATTCACCACCGACAAAGGAATTAAAGGAATGAAAGGTTATGGAACATTTTTCCATAAAAACCACAAAATATATTACGAAATTCTCTTGTTTAGCCAATCCGGAGGATTACAACAAATTATGATTGCGCACAAAGAAGGTGAAGAAAATGCAGAAAAAATATCAGAACGAATGTTAAATTCTGTCGAATTACAAATCACGAATTAGTATGATCAATATCACTTTTTTAAATCCAGAATTTTTTTGGTTGTTTTTACTACTTCCATTTGCTATGGGTTGGTATTTCTTTAAACGAAAAGAAGAAAAACCAACACTGACAATAAGTTCATTACAAGGTTTTAAAGCATCTAAATCGGTTTTACCAAAACTAAAACCAGTATTATTTACCATGAGATTATTGGTTTTAAGCGCATTAATTGTTGCGATGGCAAGACCAAGAACGGTCGATGTGAGTAACAAAAGAAATACTACAAATGGTATCGATATTGTAATTGCAACCGATGTTTCGGGAAGTATGCTCGCCAAAGATTTGAAACCAAATAGAATGGAAGCGTTAAAAAAAGTAGCTGCCAATTTTGTAGAAGCCAGAGTAAATGACAGAATAGGAATTGTGCTATATGCCGCCGAAGCCTACACAAAAACGCCTGTTACCAGTGACAAAGCAGTTGTTTTAGAAGCCATTAATACCATTCAATATGACAATGTTATACAAGACGGAACAGGAATAGGAATGGGATTAGCAACCGCAGTAAACCGACTAAAAGACAGTAAAGCCAAAAGCAAAATTGTAATTTTAATGACCGATGGGGTAAATAATGCAGGATTTATAGAACCTATAATGGCATCTGAAATTGCAAATGAATACGGAATAAAAGTATATACGATTGGAATAGGAACAAACGGAAATGCTATGTCTCCTTATGCTATTGGACCTAACGGAGATTTTCTTTACAAAATGATGCCTGTACAAGTAGACGAACAACTCATGAAAGATATTGCCAAAAAAACAGGCGGAAAATATTTTAGAGCACAAACCAATTCGAGCTTAGAAAGCATTTATAACGAAATCGATAAGCTAGAAAAAAATGAAGTTGAAGAATTAAAATTTGTTAACTATGATGAAAAATATAGACCATTAGTTTGGCTTGCAGGTTTATTATTATTAATAGAAATTATATTGCGAATCACCATTTTTAGAAGTTTCATATAAAGTATTAAAGTCAAAAGTTTAAATGTCATAAAGTCAAAAGTCTTTATACTAAATAAAAAATAAATGAGAATGTCGGATTTAAGTTTTAGAAAAAATCTAAAATCTTAGTTCTAAAATCTAAAATTGAATGGAATTAGACGAATCAAAATATTTATACTTATTATTTCTGCTACCTATTTTGGCTGCAATTTTCTTATATGTCGAATTCTGGAAAAGGAAAAAACAACGAGAATTTGGCGATTTAGAATTAGTGAAAAAGTTAAGTCCTGAGAAATCAAATTTTAAACCCGCATTAAAATTTGGTGTCGTTTTATTAGGAATAGCCATGCTTGTTTTAGGATTAGTTAATCCAAAAATTGGAACTAAAATCGAAAAAGTAAAACGAGAAGGAATAGATATTGTTTTTGCAATCGATATTTCTAAAAGTATGCTTTGCGAAGACATTGCACCAAGCAGATTAGAAAAAAGCAAGCAAGTTGTATCTCAAATCATCAATAATTTAGGAAGCGATCGTATAGGAATTATCGCTTATTCTGGAAGCGCATTTCCAGTTTTGCCCATCACAACCGATTATAATGTGGCCAAAATGTTTTTGCAAAGTATGAATCCAGGCATGATTTCATCACAAGGAAGTAATTTTGACGAAGCTATTAAATTATCTGAAAAATACTTTGAAGGTAGCCCAAATACTAGCAAATTGATGATTCTGATTACCGATGGTGAAGATCATTCTGGAGGAGCAGAAAATGCCGCAGAAGAAGCCAAGAAAATCGGAATGAAAATTATAACTATTGGAATAGGAACAACAGCTGGCGGACCAATTCCTAATAAGAAAAATGGTGTGATTGAAAGTTTTCATCGAGACAAAAGCACAGGCGAAGTTGTAATTACTAAACTGCGTCCAGAAGCATTAGAGGCTATTGCAAAATCAGCAAAAGGTGGTTACATAAACGGAAACAACACGAAAGAAGCAGTGAATTTTATCAAAAAATCACTCAATAATATTCAAAAAACAGAATTTGACGCTACAGAAGTAGCTAGTTTTCAAGCACAATTTCAATGGTTTTTAGGAATTGGATTTTTCTTATTATTATTAGACACTTTTTTATTGGAAAGAAAAACAAAATGGGTACAAAAATTGAATTTATTTAACGAGAAAAAGAAGAATTAATATGAAAAATATCATTTTAATATTGATGTCGTTTTTTTCTGTATCAATATTTTCACAGAAAAAAGACTTCGATTTGCCACAAGCTAACGAAAATTATGTAAAAAAAGAATATGCTTTGGCAGAATCTAATTACAGAGTTTCTAAAGCAAACAATAAGAAAAGAGCTGCAGCTTCGTATAATTTAGGGAACTCTATTTATAAACAAAACCAACCAACAGAAGCAAAATATGCTTATTCGAAAGCGATAGAAAACGCAAAAGGAAAACAACAAAAATTTAGTGCTTTTCATAATATTGGTAATGTTTTTATGAAAGAAAAAGATTATTCAAAAGCGGTAGAAGCTTATAAAAATGCACTTAGAAATAATCCGAAAGATGAGCAAACACGGTATAATTATGCTTTAGCCAAAAAAATGCTTAAAGACAATCCTCCTAAAAAAGACGACAAAAAGAAGGATGACAAAAAAGATAAAAAGGACGAACCAAAAGACGACAAGAAAGACAAGCCAAAAGAAGGTGATGACAAGAAAGACGATAAAGGAAAGCCGAAAAATGACAAGCAAAATGAGCAACCAAAACCACAACAAGGTGGCGCAAATCAGGAAAGAATGAAGAATTTGTTGGATGCGGTGAATAATGAAGAGAAGAAAACACAAGAAAAAGTAAACGGAAAAAAAGTAAAAGGTAAACCTATCGAAACCGATAAAGATTGGTAGATTTGGCTAAAAATCCGTTAAACGATTAAACAAGAAATGAAGAAATACATTATTATATTATTATTAACCTGTCAAGGGATTTTTGCGCAAGTGCAATTCGTAGCACAAGTCAGCAAAAATTCGTTGGGTATCAATGAGCGTCTTCGCATCGATTTTGTCATGAACGATGACGGAGATAATTTTAGCGCACCAGCCTTTGAAGGATTCAAAATCATTGGTGGTCCAAACCAATCAACAAGTTATCTTTGGGTTAATGGCCGAAAATCATTCGAAAAAACTTACTCTTATTATTTGTCGCCTACAAAAAAAGGAACTTTTTTAATCAAACAAGCTTCTATCGAAATAAACGGGCAGGTTTATAAAACCAATCCAATAAAAATCACCGTAGGAAATGCCGTTGCCGAAGAAAGAGATCCTTATAATCCATATTATCAGCAGCAACAGCAGCAATCTCAGGCTTATGCTGGGAAAAGTGGCGTCCAATTGGTCGCAGAAATTTCTAATCCAAATCCATATTTAAACGAACCAATTACGGTAGTTTACAAAATATATGTAAGCAACAGATCGGCAGTTGGTGGTTGGCAAGTGACGGATAATCCGAAATATAATAACTTTTGGAGTCAAAATATCGATGTGAAACAGCTTCAAATTCAGCAAGGAAAATTTAAAGGAGAAGATTATCGATATGCTGTTCTTAGAAAAACTGTTCTTTATCCACAAAAATCAGGGAAATTAGAAATCGAACCATTAACATTAGATGTAGAGGTCGAAGTTCCATCAAATGAAGTAGACTTTTTCGGAAGACCTATTATGACAACTTCCAATAAAAAAATATCGGCTGGAGCAAAAATCATCAATGTAAAACCATTGCCAGAATCAGGAAAACCAGAAGGATTTACTGGAGCAGTTGGAGTTTTTGATTTTAAAGTAACTCCATCGAAAACAAAATTAAAAAACGGAGAATCTCTCGATTTGAATGTAGTTGTTTCTGGAAAAGGAAATCTAAAATTATTTACTTTACCCAAACCTGTTGTGCCAAGTTCACTAGAAATGTACGATCCTGTGCATAAAGAAAATGTAACGACTCCGCTTTCGGGAATGGCGGGAAGTATTTCGGATTTATACACTATAATTCCGCAATATAAAGGCAATTATCCTATACAACCGCTTACTTTTTCGTATTTCGATTTGGCAAGTAAAACCTACAAAACAATTACTTCTCAGGAAATAAATATCGAAGTTCTTGATGGCCCAACAGCAGCAAATAACAATGCCGTTGCAAGTAATAATACGAATAAAACAAAAGTGGCTTCGAACGCAACTTTCGGATTTATAAAGTTAAAAACAGTTTTATCAGATGCTAAAAATATCGATTTTTTAGGCTCCCGATTGTTTTACGGATTGTTGTTCTTACCCTTTTTATTAATTCCAATTATAATGGTAATTCGCAAGAAAAAAGAAGCGATAGATAGCGATGTTGTTGGAAACAGAATTAAACTATCTAATAAATTAGCAAAGAAATATTTATCGGAAGCCAAAAATCAAATTGCAAATAAAGAACCGTTTTACATTGCTTTAGAAAAAGCCATGCACAACTTCCTCAAAGCAAAATTACATATCGAAACTTCGGAAATGAGCAAAGACAAAATAACCGAAATCTTATTGTCCAGAAATGCCAGCCCAGAAGATGTAAGTAGTTTTATAGCTTTGACAGAAAATTGTGAATTGGCAAGATATGCGCCATCAACAAGTGTAACTATCCAACAAGATTATAATAAAGCCGTTGAAATAATATCAATTTTAGAAAAACAAATTTCGTAATTGATAATGAATAATTTAAAATTGATAATTTTAAAAAATCCGTAAAATCAGCGTTTTCGATTTATTGAATCCGTGAAATCCGCGTTCCAAATGAAAAATATACTCTATATATTCCTTCTTATCACCCAAACATTTTGGGCACAAACTGCTTTCAATAAAGGAAATAATTTGTACCAAAAAGGGAATTATGAAGAAGCGATAACCGTTTACGAAAGTGTTGTAAAATCAGGAAAACAATCGGCCGAATTATACTTTAACTTAGGAAATTGTTATTATAAATTAAATAAAGTAGCACCCGCAATTTTTAATTTTGAAAAGGCTTTATTGCTAAATCCTAACGATACCGAAATTCAAAACAATCTCGATTTTGCTCAAAAAATGACGATCGATGAAGTTGTAGAAGTGCCCAAAGTAGGTTTTGCGAAAATCATAAGAGATTTCACTTCAAGTTTTCATTATGACACTTGGGCTTGGATAGCAATTGTATTTTCGGTATTCTTTTTAATCTGTTTTGTGGGTTATTATTTTTCGAATACCACAATGCTAAAAAGGATTTTCTTTACAACTATGCTTTTTGTATTGTTGTTTACCATCATGAGTGTTTTTGCAGGATTTTTCGAAAAAAATCAAAGCATTAATGACAGACCAGCTATTGTTTTTGCAGACATTACATCGGTAAAAAGCGAGCCAAAATCATCAGCTCAAGATGCTTTTGTGTTGCATGCAGGGACTAAAGTTTTTGTTTTAGAGAGTTTAAATAATTACAAAAAAATACAGCTTTTAGACCTAAAACAAGGTTGGATAGAAAAAAGTGCTATTAAGGAGTTGAAGTAAATTATTTGTTAAAATGTTGTTACAAACTAAAGGCAAGTACATTCCCGAACAACATACCGATTACATTTTTATAACAACAAACTCAGAGCTTGAAGTTTCTGTATGGTTTTACGTTTACATTTTAATATTAGTTATTGGAGTTTTTATTTATTTCAAAAACAGAAGAAAAAAATCATAACTAAACCGATTCTTTATCATTGGTAGCTTCCTCTTTCAAATCAGTAAACCAATTCGTTAATGTGGGCAATAAAGCTTCCGATGTATTTATACAAGTATTAAAAAGCAAAGAATTTTCCTGAGTTTCTTTAGAAACAATCATGTCGTTTATGTTCACTTTCTGAAACAAACTCAGCACAATTCCAATCAACAAAGCGGTTTTAATCGTTGCAAAAAGACCCCCTGCCAAAGTATTTGCACAACCTAAAAAAGCAAAACTTACAATGCCTGTAAAAACTTTAGCCAGCAAATGTATTGCAATTACAACAAGTAATAAAGTAAAAATAAATGCCGAAACTTTAATGGTTTTAGGAGACCAAGAAACATTTTTTTCTAAAACAGCAATTATTATATACGAGAATTTGATTGCAACAAAAATTCCAACAAAAAATGAAATCAAAGAAGCCAATTCTACAAAAAGTCCATTTTTGAAACCTTTGTAAAACCCAAAAACTAATAAAGCTCCCAGAACAATATCAATAATTCCCATAAATATATTTTTATCAAATATATCAAAATTGTTTATTACAAATACAACTCACTATCTTTGTAGCCAAGAAAATTTTGTTTTTAGAATAAATCTAAAATCTAAAATCTAAAATCTAAAATTAAAATGTCAAGAGATATACAACTCAAAGAACGCTGGGAACAGCTTGTAAACATATTATCAGATCAGTTTTCGCAAGGAGAAGATTTAGATTTAGACGCCATCATTTATTTAATTGGCGTACAAGAATTAGGAAAATTTCATCAAACTTATAAAAAAGATGAAAAATTAAACCTGATGCATATTGCCATTTGCCGTTTGCTAGAACCCTATGGTTACTACGAATTCGAATTTTTCGATAACGATGGTTGGCCACATTATAAGGTAAAAGAAGAGTTGCCACCACTAAAAGCAGGAGAACAATCGGTATTGATGAAAGATGCTATTGTAAACTACTTTTTAGAGAAAAAACTAATTGAATAAATTGGTGAAAATTCATTAAATTTGCACCTTTATTACCTGAACGATGACAGACAAGATTAAAGAATACATTGCCGAAGCAAAAGCCTTTTCGACACAAAACAAAGAAAAACTCGAAGAATTCCGAATCAAATTCTTAGGAAGCAAAGGATTGGTTAAAGATATTTTTGCCGAATTCAAAAACGTGCCAAACGATCAGAAAAAAGAATTTGGGCAAGTAATCAATTTACTAAAAACCATTGCAGAAGAAAAGGTAAAAACTATTCAGGAAGAACTAGAAAGCAAAGAAGAAATAAAAAGCTTCTATGGTGATTTGTCACGACCTTCAGAACCTATAAAAATAGGCTCTCGTCACCCAATATCTTTGGTAAAAAACCAAATAATCGACATCTTCTCTAACATCGGATTCAACGTTTCCGAAGGACCAGAAATTGAAGACGATTGGCATAATTTTACCGCATTAAACCTGCCAGAATATCATCCGGCACGCGATATGCAAGACACATTTTTCATACAAACCAATCCTGATATTTTACTCAGAACGCATACCTCATCGGTGCAAGTGCGTTATATGGAAAACAACAAACCGCCAATAAGAACTATTTCGCCAGGGCGTGTTTTTCGTAACGAAGCTGTTTCGTCGCGTTCTCACTGTATATTTCATCAAGTGGAAGGATTGTACATAGACAAAGACGTTTCCTTTGCCGATATGAAGCAAACTTTGTTATATTTTACCAAAGAAATGTTCGGAAAATCGAAAATCCGACTACGACCATCATATTTCCCGTTTACCGAACCAAGTGCCGAAATAGATATTTATTGGGGACTAAAAACCGAAACCGATTACCGAATCACAAAAGGAACGGGTTGGCTAGAAATAGGCGGTTGTGGCATGGTCGATCCCAATGTACTAAAAAATTGTGGTATCGATTCTGACGAATTCAACGGATTTGCCTTCGGAATGGGAATCGAAAGAATTGCCATGTTGCTTTATCAAATAGGCGATATTAGAATGTTTTACGAAAATGACGTTCGTTTCTTAGAACAATTCAAATCAAATATATAAATAGTCGAATGTCATAAAGTCAAATAGCAGTTTTTTTGATTTTATGACATTCGACTTTATAACATTATGACCAAATATGAAATCCGACATCAACATACCAACCGTAGAAAACGTTTTCCTTGCCGCTATTCAAGAATGGAGCGATGATTTTATGGAAAAAATTTGGAATATTTATCTCATAAATGATTCCGATTTTCAGCTCGATGGCGTTATGTTAGTCTCGAAAGCTTTTGGAACTATTGACGGCGAAATGAAAAAAACATCATCACTTCGTCACGCTTTTGTAGAAATACCACCAGTTTCGGTAAAAAAAGTCGAAATGATAGAAAAAAGTGTCCTAAGACTTAATAATGAGTTTATGGTGACTTACTTTATTGGAAATACTTTATATGATAAAAAATTTATTTTCAAAACTAATTTTGCAAACGATAATCCTCTAGAGGAAGTGCCAATTTTGTTTGTAGATGGTGTGATTATAAGGTGAATTATTTTTATAATACCATCAAATTACAACCGCGAATATCGGAATTATCGAAACGTCCTAAAATCTCGAACGTATTATTTGTGTATTTCTTGCCTAAATCCTGAGTGGCAATAAACGAACAGGAATTTATATTGGCTAAATCAATCACATTGACTCCACCAGTTTTTCCAGTTGCAATGTAAGTTAAGGCATCTTCGGTATCACGAACTAAGATTTGCATCCAATTAGGACATTCAAACACACCCTTTCCAAGAGAATAAGCTTGCGAAAGTAATTCGGTCATTCCGTATTCAGAATGTATCGCATTTACACCAAATCCATCGCAAAGCTGCTCATGTAATTCTTCTCGAATCATTTCTTTACGCTTGCCTTTCATACCACCAGTTTCCATGATAATGGTGTTGTTTAGGTTAAATTTCTGTTTTTCAACCAAATCTAACAAAGCATAAGTCACACCAATAAGGATTACGTTTTGTCCTTCATTATCTAAAGCAATCAATTTTTGGATTAAATCCTCGTGATTGTGCAGATAAAAGCCACTGTCAGAATTGTTTGATTGCTTTATCAAATCATCGACCATATAAATTAGCGAAGAACCATCGCGCTCTAAATACGATGGAAGCAATGCCAAAACCACATAATCTTCTATATTTCCGTAAAATTGTGAAAATGCATTGCGGTAACTGTCTTCATAGAAAGAAACATCAGTAACCAAATGTTTGCTGGTAATCATTCCTGTGGTTCCGCTACTGCTAAAAGTCGCTTCAATAGGATTTGAATTTGAAAGAACAGCATGGCTTTTGAAAAACTGAATAGGCAAAAATGGGATTTGTTGTATTGTTTTTACTTTATGAACTTCGGTTTTTAAGTAATTACAAAATTCATGATATACCCTATTGTTCTCGTATTGAGAACGAAAAGTTTTTAAAGCTATTTTCTCAAATTGCTTCTGATTTGAAATGCTAAATATATCGGTTGAAGAAATCAAGTCTTTTTTTTACAAAAATACATAAAATAAAAAAGCTCCAACGTAAATTGGAGCTTTCTAATATATTTTAAAAACGAATTACTCGATAACTAATTTTCTAGTAGCTGTTTTTTCAGATTCAGTAACTTTTACTACATAAACACCTTTTGCAAGATTTGCAACGTTTATTGGCGCATTTGTAACATTTGCAGAAAGAACTACTTTTCCTAAAACATTGTAAATTACTACAGTTTTTGTTTCAAAACTATCAGAAGTAATGTTTAATAAGTTTTTAGCAGGATTTGGGTAGATATTTAAACCGTTAATGTTTCCATACTCATTTCTAGATAAATTTTGAGGAGTTACATCTGCCCAAGTTTGTCCGATTCTAAATTCGTCAATTTCAACTTTTGGCGTAGCTGCAGTGTTTCTTAAGAAAATAGAAGCAAAAGCAGTAAATGTCCCTGTTCCTGAGTTATTGCTTACTGATCCTACTGGTTCAGTTGCTCCAAAACTTGCAGAAGAAGGATTAACCCATAAAGATGCAACAGTTGGAATAGCAGCTCTATCATATTTAACAACAACTAAATAAGTGGTCCCATACGCTAGGTCTGTTGCAAAATCAGTAAAAGTTGGAGTTCCTCCAGATATATTTTGTATACTTAATCTGTAGTTTGCACCAGTATTTGTTGAATAAACTCCAAGTCTAGCTCCCAAGGTAGTTACACTAATACCTGCAGTGGCTCCAATTCCAGTAAAATAGTTTGGAGTGGTTGTACTTAATTGAGAATTGTCTACAACATTTAGTAAAAGAGAATAATAGACTGTAGTTACAGAAGTAGTGATAGATCTGTTAATATCTCTAGGCACAGTCGCATTTGAACCTGGTAATAAAACTCTATTTCCAGTAGAAACTTGAAGCCCTGTATAGTTTAAACTTCCCGAAACCAAATCAATAGTACCCGTGTTTCCCGAAGTATTACTATGTGTTATCCAGTTGTTTACTGCAATTCCGTCTAATGGAGCAGTTACTCCAGAGTTTCCTCCTATGTTTCCTGGAACAGTATAATTAAAATCTTCATTTAAAATTGTTTGTCCAAAAGACAAAGTACAAGCTAATAAAGCTCCTAAAAAGTAAATTTTTTTCATTTTTCTATTTTTTAAATTTGGACTACAAAGATAGGCAGTAATTTCTTTAAGATAAAAGAAACCAATGTAAATAAAATATTAAATTTAAATAATCAGTAAATAATCAATTACTTGATAATCAGTTTTCTGGTAGCGCGTTGCTCGCCTTCCTTAATTTTTATAATATAGACACCTGGGGAAAGTGAAGACACATTCAATTCTTTAGTCGAAATTGTGAGTTGCATCACACGCTTTCCTAACACATCAAAAATTTCTATATCTTTAGGCGCAGTGGTTTTTGAAGTAATATAGACATGACCATTTCCTACTGGATTTGGATACACGTTTAGGCTGTCAAACTGTTGCTCTTGGTTTTTTGCGGACAATGAAGACTGCTTCCCGTCTTGAGCTAAGGCGCTCAACGAAAACAAAAGGCTAAATAATGTAATATAAATGTAGTTTTTCTTCATCTAAATGTATAATAATGTAAAGGTATAAAATTAATTCAAATACTGTACCAAAAATTACCTCAATTCTGTTTTAACATTTCATTATGTTTCAAACTCTAGTAAGTTTTAAATTTATCTTGTTTTTTGTTTATATTTGTTTTAACCTAAAAACTAAAAAATGTACGAATTTATTCAAAAATTTCACTCTGGCTGGGCATATTTAGCCTTATTACTTCTAGTTGTAGCTGTTATAAACAGTGCTTTGGGATTCTTTTCTAAAAGAAATTTTACCGCAAAAGACAAAAAAATCGCATTATTTGCACTTATGGTAACGCACATACAACTTACCGTAGGGTTGGTCTTGTATTTTCTGTCACCTTTGGGCCTGTCAGCTTTTGGTGATATGAAAAATGCCGCTTTGCGACTAACTTCTCTAGAGCATCCGTTAACTAATATTATAGCGATTGTCCTCATCACAATAGGCTGGTCTAAACACAAAAAGGCCTTAGAAGGTAAAAAGAAATTTAAAAATATTACCCTATTTTATGGTTTGGGATTGTTACTTATATTAAGTAGAATTCCGTGGTCATTGTGGTTTTAAATAATTTAAAAAAGTCCTATTTATTTAGGACTTTTTGTTTTTGGGTATGGTATTTGACAAGTGTGTAATAATAATTAATTAAAATTATGATGAAAGATAAATTTTTTCTGGTAATTACCACAACAATAGCGGCGATACTAATTTCTAATTTTTCGTTCAAAAAATTCGAAAAGCAATCTTTTTCCGTAAGACCAGTTCAAGATACTGTCAAGGTCGATACTATCGTGATAGACAGCCTACTTATAGAAGGCGATTTTACTTACAAACTGCACAAAAAGAAAGCCCACGCTTCGTATTACGCAAAAAAATTTCACGGAAAACGTACTGCAAGCGGTACTCGTTTCGATAATAACAAACTTACGGCTGCTCATAGAAAATTTGCTTTTGGAACCATACTTCGCATAACAAACGAGCGAAACGGAAAATATGTCATAGTTACAGTAACCGATCGCGGCCCTTTTGTAAAAGGTCGAGAAATAGATTTATCCCGACGCGCATTTATGCAAATAACCTCTAATAAAGGCGGAGGAGAAGTATCAGTAACTATTGAAGAAGTTATGAAGAAAAAGTAATTTTACCAATTTCCAAAAGGATTATTACTCAAATAAGCATTGTAATATCTATTATCGCCTGTAACTTCTTGACCTAACCAATTTGGTTTTTCGAAACTTTCATTTTCGGCAGATAGTTCTATTTCCGCAACAACCAAACCGTTGTTTTCTTCAGCAAAAACGTCAACTTCGTACGTGTGTTTTCCTGACGGGATTTCGTATCTAATTTTGTCAATCACGCCGTTTTCACAAATAGACAATAGTTTTTCGGCTTCTGCCAATGGGATTTCGGTTTCCCATTCCAATCTTGTCGTTCCTGAGTCATTTCCTTTGCCTTTTATAGTCAAAAAACCCTTGTTAGCTTTAATTCTTACCCGAACCGTTCGCTCAGGATTAGAGTTTAAGTAACCTTGTACGATTCTGTTTTCGGCAACAGCCAAAGCAATAAAATCATTATTTAAAACTAAAAACTTACGTTCTATTTCTATCATTTTTAGGAGCTATTTCCAGCTTTACACTACAATCTTTTTCTCTTGTTCTCGATACACCTCGCGAAAAAACGAGGAGCTCGAACTGACGAGAAAAAGGATTTCCGTTGCAATCTGGGCTATGGGTTTCGTTACCAAAGATATGATTTTTTAAAATCAAACTAATCCGTTTGTACATTCCGACGAAGAAACAATCTCACAGAATTAGCAAATGAGATTCTTCGTTCCTCAGAATGACAACTAGTTTTGATAATTTAACTAAAATGTAAAAACAAATAAATGATTTTTTGGAGGAATCATTTTTTAATAATTTGCGGGAATTTGTAAAATCTGTGTTTAAATTTGTACCATGTACGAAAATATACACCGAAAAATAATCCACATAGATATGGATGCATTTTATGCATCGGTCGAGCAAATGGACAATCCTGATCTAAAAGGAAAACCATTGGCTGTTGGCGGAAGCGAAATTCGCGGAGTGGTTTCGGCAGCAAGTTACGAAGCGCGTAAATTTGGAGTTCGTAGTGCTATGAGCGGTGCACAAGCTAGACGAAACTGTCCTGATTTAATTTTCGTTCCGCCTCGTTTTGATAGGTATAGAGAGATTTCTAAAAAAATTCAGAAGATATTTTATGAATATACGGATTTGGTAGAACCTTTATCGCTCGACGAAGCTTATCTAGATGTTACCCAAAACAAAAAAGGAAATCCTAGCGCGACACTTATTGCGCAAGAAATCAGAAAACGCATTTTCGATGAAGTTGGCCTAACGGCTTCGGCAGGAATATCGTCCAATAAATTTGTGGCAAAAATCGCTTCCGATTATAACAAACCCAACGGACAAAAAACCATCAATCCAGAAGAAATTGAAGATTTTCTGGAAGCTTTAGATATTAAAAAATTCTACGGAATTGGGAAAGTAACCACCGAAAAAATGTACCAACATGGAATTTTTACAGGAAAAGATTTAAAAAGAAAAACGACCGAATATCTCGAGGAACATTTTGGCAAAAGTGGCGCTCAATATTACAATATCGTTCGAGGCATTCACAACAGTGAAGTAAAACCCAACCGGACTACAAAATCGGTCGCTGCCGAACATACTTTTGACACCAATCTTACTTCCGAAATATTTATGTCCGAACGATTAGAACGAATTGCTGCCGAACTCGAACGAAGACTTCAAAAACACAAAATATCAGGAAAAACCATCACATTAAAGATAAAATACAGCGATTTTACCCAACAAACACGAAGTAAAACTTTACCTTATTTTGTGTCTGACAAAGGGATTATTTTTGAAACCGTCAAAGAATTATTATATCAAGAACGAATGAAAGATTCAGTGCGATTACTCGGGATTTCTCTCGCTAATTTGAATACGGAAATAAAAAAAACCGTAGTCGTGCAACTACGGTTTGAGTTTTAATTCTCTCTCTTTTCCGCAAAGGCGGAAATTTAGTTACTCAATTTCCGAAACCCTTAACGTATTTACCATTCCTTTGTCAGTTACTGGCATAGCTGCTAAGTTTATTAAGAAATCGCCTTTTTCTACAAAACCTTTTACACGAGCTATTTCGTTTACATCAATTACAGTATCATCGGTACTTACAAATTTGTCATAATAAAATGATTTTACACCCCAAAGCAAATTGAGTTGAGTAAGAATCCTTTTGTTAGATGTAAAAACTAAAATATGAGCCGATGGTCGCCATGCAGAAATCTGAAAAGCGGTATATCCGCTATTGGTTAAGGTACAAATTGCTTTTGCATTAATCACATTTGCCATAGTGGCAGCGTGGTGGCAAATTGTTTTTGTAATAAATCGGTTTGTTTTTATTTGAGGTGTGTTTTGCGGAACATGAATTAATGGAGAATCTTCAACAGCGTCAATAATTCTAGTCATTTGTTCGATAACCTGAACAGGATAATTCCCTACTGATGTTTCGCCAGAAAGCATTACGGCATCGGCACCATCCATAACAGAATTGGCAACATCATTTACCTCAGCACGAGTTGGCGTGAGACTTGTAATCATCGTTTCCATCATTTGTGTGGCAACAATTACTGGAATTCTAGCGGTTTTTGCTTTTAGTATTAAATCTTTTTGTACTAAAGGAACTTCGTGCGCGGGAAGTTCTACACCTAAATCGCCACGGGCAACCATCAAAGCATCGCAATGTGCGATAATTTTATCTATGTTTACTAATGCTTCGGGCATTTCTATTTTAGCTATTATTGGGATCTTATATTCCGAATTTTTAGCAATTAATTCCTGTAAATCTTGTAAATCTCTTGGTGTTTTTACAAAAGAAAGCGCAACCCAATCTAGTTTGTGTTCTATGGCGAATAAGGCGTCTTTAATATCTTTCTCGGTTAGTGCCGGTAACGAAATTTTGGTGTTTGGTAAATTTACTCCTTTTTTAGATTTTAGCGGCCCACCTTGAATCACCTTACAAATTACTTCAGTTTTTCTATTAGTCTCAATAGCCTCGAACATTAGTTTTCCGTCATCAAGAAGGATTTTTTCGCCTGGATTTACATCTTTTGGAAATTCTTTGTAGTTCATGTAAACTCTTTCAGCAGTTCCCGGAACATCTTCTGCGGTTTGAAAAGTGATTATATCCCCAGGATTTACCACCACATCTTCTTTCATCACACCTACTCTAAGTTTAGGGCCTTGCAAGTCGCCAAGAATAGCAGTTGTGTAACCAAACTCTTCGTTTAATCCTCGAATTATATCTATTTTAGATTTTACATCATCATAATCGGCATGCGAAAAATTAATTCTGAAGACATTTACTCCAGCTATAATCATATCGTTTATTACTTCTTTTGTGCTACATGCTGGACCAAGTGTGGCTACAATTTTAGTTTTTTTATTTGTTGGCATTTCTTAAAAAATTAAATTATTTTTTGATTTTATTTCGTTTGCATTTATTTCATAAACGGCACTTATAGAATCAATTTTGTTTATTTTGCTTATAATATCTTTTATTTTATACTGAGAATCATGTTCTATTTTTAGAAAAAAATCTACTTTTTTTAGTTCAGAAACCAAAGAAACTCGTCTTGTGAAATTTTTATTTTCAAATAAATTTGCAGGCAAATTCTGAACAGGCAAATCTATTTTTTGTTTGTTTTGAATTAAATCCCAAACGACCATTTTTTCTTCATCATCATAAGTAAAACGAGAAAAATATGTCAGTTTTTCCTGAATCTCCACAGGGATTTCATTTTCGTTTTTACTAAGCGAAATAATCAGTTTCTGGTTTAGTTTGAATGCTAATTTATAATCTTCTTGTACCGTATGAATGGCAATTAAGTTATAATCAACTTGATCAAAATCCTCGAGATGTAATTTATGAATCGCCATAAAACACTAAAAAAATAAGATGTAAAGATAGCGTTTCTATCATTTAAAAACCACTTAACAAATTAGGTTTTTGTTAAATTTATGAATGACGATCTTCTAATTTTAATTGTTTTTTATTTAAAATGAAGATTCAAAATGAAAAGTGAAACTTAATTTGGTTTAAAAATTTCTCTAAACTGATATAATATTCTTTCTAATAATCGTAAGTCTTCCGTAATAATTTCGGCAGAACCTTTCATTTCTTGCTGAAATGGAATTTGTTTTCTATAGGATGTTTGCAAGCCTTTTGGCAAAATTACATCTATTAATAAATTGCCATCTTTGTCTGGAACAAGAGAAATGTTTTTCACTTCCCCTTTTAGAACACCAAATTCTCTATCAGGAAAATTTGCCAAACGAGTATTTACTTGTTGTCCAATTTCTATCTTACCTGAATTTAAGGCTGGTGCTTTCACTTTTCCTACAAAACCTTTTTGAGTCGTTGGAATAATCGAGAACACATTATCTCCTGAAATTATGGTTTGATTTTCTGTCCAAACTTGTAAAAAGGTAACTTCTCCAGCAATAGAAGATTTTAAAGTGTAGTTCAATTCCCAATCTTTTATAGCTTTTTTTAGTTTGTGAGTACTTTGAGATTAGTTTAAGTGATTTTTTTGTTCTGGTAGAAAAATAGCACCATTTATTTTGAAGTTGAAAATGGAAATTGAAAAGTTGCGCTTAATTACTTACTTCCCATCTATTTTTGTTTGAAATGCAAAATATGCTCTTTTTGATGCTATTTCTTCGGCTTTCTTTTTTGATGTTGCTCGAGCTTTTGCAATAACTTTACCATCAATACTTAATTTTACAGCGAAATATTTTAGTTTTCCTGCATCGTCGTCTTCATAAATATCATAGTGAAATTGTCTTTTTTCTTTCTGACACCATTCTATGAGTAAACTTTTGTAGCTAATAACTTTACCCTCCAATTTATCAATATCCACATACGGTTTGATGACTTTTTTATGGATGAATTTTTCGCAGTACGCAAAACCTCTATCAAGATAAATTGCTCCAATAAATGCTTCAAAAAGATTTCCGTGTATATTTTCTCCAAAATTTTGAAGCGTAACTTTACTTTCTAAAAACTGAATCAGATTAAGGTCTTTTCCTAACTCGTTTAGGTGTTCTCGGCTTACAATTTTAGATCGCATTTTAGTCAAATAACCTTCGTCACCGGTAGGAACCATGTTGAATAAATGAGCCGCGATAACGCTTCCCAGCATAGCATCACCCATAAACTCTAATCGCTCATAATTCATTGGGTTTCCTTTTTCATCTAATTTATTCATCGATCGATGTGTAAATGCTTTGCGAAAATGAATAAGATTTGAAGGTTTAAATCCTAATATTTTTTCAAGTTTATCAAAAAAAAGCCCGTCCTCTGGAGAACGGGAATTTGAAAATATTTTTTTAATAATACTCATACGAGATATTAGACTAATTTTTTGAACAAAACACAAGCATTATGACCACCAAAACCAAAAGTATTACTCATAGCCACTTTTACGTCTCTTTTTTGAGCGATATTTAGTGTTAAGTTTAATTCTGGGTTAATGTTTTCGTCGATAGTAGTGTGGTTTATTGTAGGAGGAACTATACCGTGTTTAATAGATAATATAGAAGCAATAGCTTCTATAGCACCAGCAGCACCAAGCAAATGTCCTGTCATCGATTTTGTCGAATTGATATTTATATTTTTAGCATGAGCCCCAAAAACATGACTTATCGCTTTCAATTCGGCAACATCACCAAGCGGAGTTGATGTTCCATGTGTATTTATGTGATCTACATCTTCAGGCTTCATTCCTGCATCACGAAGTGTGTTGTTCATTACCGCAATTACACCCAATCCTTCAGGATGCGGTGCGGTTAAGTGATAAGCATCAGATGACATTCCACCACCACCTACTTCACAATATATTTTTGCACCACGGGCTTTTGCGTGTTCATATTCTTCTAAAACTAATGCTCCAGCGCCTTCGCCAAGAACAAATCCGTCACGTGTTGCGTCAAATGGTCTTGAAGCAGTTTCTGGACTTTCATTTCTAGTAGATAATGCTTGCATCGAATTAAATCCGCCCATTCCTGCAATAGTTACAGCAGCTTCTGAACCACCAGAAATGATGATGTCACACATTCCCAATCGAATGTAATTGAAAGCGTCAATTAATGCGTTTGCAGAAGAAGCACAAGCAGAAACCGTAGTATAATTTGGACCCATAAAGCCATTTCTCATAGAAATATGAGCAGGTGCAATATCGGCAATCATTTTTGGGATAAAGAAAGGATTAAATCTTGGTGTTCCGTCGCCTTTAGCATAACTTAAAACTTCTTCTTGAAAAGTTTCTAGTCCGCCTATTCCAGCTCCCCAAATAACGCCAACTCTGTGTTTGTCCACATTGGTATCGGTTATTCCAGCATCTTTTATAGCCTCTTCACTCGCAGCAACAGCATATTGAGCAAATTTATCCATTCTTCTGGCTTCTTTGCGATCCATAAAATCTTCAATATTGAAGTTTTTTATCTCGCAAGCAAACTTGGTTTTGTGCTTTTCGGTATCATAATAAGTGATTGGAGCAGCACCGCTTTTTCCACTTATTAGTGCGTCCCAATATTCTTGAATATTATTCCCAATTGGTGTAAGAGCACCTAATCCTGTTACTACTACTCGCTTTAATTGCATAGTTTAGTTCGTTTTGTTTAATATAAAAAAACCCAAAGCACTTTTAATTATTACTAAAAGAAACAATGGGGTATTACATAAATATTTTTATGATTGTAATACAATCAATGTTTTTTACAAATCTACAAAAGATTTTAAAGACATTAAAAAATAAAAAAACATCTGCAAGCTATTTCACTTACAGATGTTTGAAAATATTATTTTTTAGCTTCTTCGATGTAAGAAATTGCTTGACCTACCGTAGCAATGTTTTCAGCTTGGTCATCTGGAATTTGAATATCAAATTCTTTTTCGAACTCCATTATTAGCTCAACAGTGTCTAATGAATCAGCTCCTAAATCGTTTGTGAAGCTTGCTTCTGTTACAACTTCGTTTTCGTCAACGCCTAATTTGTCTACGATAATCGCTTTTACTCTTGATGCAATGTCTGACATAATCTTTAATTTTAAATTTTAATTGATGGCAAAAATAAAAAACTTTATCTTAAAACCACATTTTAGTTAATAAATCTGACTACGAATTTAAAAAAATATTTTCACAAAGAGCAATTATTTTTATTTATTATCATTTATTATTCTTTTTTTTGCGTAATATAAATTACCGTATAAATGAAAAAGGTTGTAATATTTGCTTCTGGATCGGGTTCTAACGCCGAAAATATCATCC
>NZ_JAYWDT010000105.1:0-3776 GCF_043779715.1 Flavobacterium sp. | reverse complement strand
GCCCTGTTTTTGATGACACCATCCTGATGAATTCCGGAGCTGTGTGCAAATGCGTTTGCTCCAACAATTGCTTTATTTGGTTGCACCATCATTCCCATACTTTCAGATACTAGCCTGCTCATTTCGTTGATCTGACGTGTATTAATATTAGTATCTAAGTTTAAATAAGGATGTTGCTTAAAAATCATAACTACTTCCTCAAGTGCCGTATTACCTGCTCTTTCTCCTATTCCGTTGATGGTACATTCTATTTGTCTGGCACCGTTTATGGCTCCAGCGATAGAATTTGCTGTGGCCATTCCTAAATCATTGTGGCAGTGGCAAGACAAGACCACATTATCAATCCCTCTAACATTTTCTTTCAAATATTTAATTTTTGCTCCATATTCCTCTGGCAAGCAATATCCTGTAGTATCTGGAATATTTAGAACAGTAGCACCTGATTTAATCGCTTCCTCACAGACTCGAGCTAGAAAATCATTGTCAGTTCTACCTGCATCTTCAGCATAAAATTCAACATCTTCAACATAGGATTTAGCATGTGAAACAGCATATTTGGCTCTAGCAATAATGTCTTCTCGGGTAGTATTTAATTTGTATCGAATGTGTGAATCAGAGGTGCCAATTCCGGTATGGATTCTAGGTCTTTTGGCATGTTTTAGAGCTTGAGCAGCTATATCTATGTCATTTTTAACGGCCCTTGTCAAGCCGCAAACAATGGCATTTTTAACAACTTTACTGATTTCTGAAACAGATAAAAAATCTCCTGGACTTGAAACCGGAAAACCAGCCTCAATAATATCTACTCCCATTTCGTCTAATCGATTTGAAATAACTAGTTTTTGGTTGGTATCTAACTTACATCCTGGAACTTGTTCGCCGTCTCTTAAAGTGGTATCAAAAATTTGAACTTTCTCTCTATTCATTTTCATTTATTTAGTGTAATTTCACAACCCTAAACAAAAATATCTTTCATTAAGTTATTAAGAAACTCCATTTAATGAAATATACTGCTTATAAAGCAATTGTTAAGCTTATAAAAACCTGATTAACAACAAACTAAGCTAACTTATTTTACAATGGCTAACCATCAAAAAGATTTCTTATTCGTATTAATTAAATCCCTTTCAAAATCTGAAAAAAGACAATTCAAGATTTTTGCCAGCAGATTAGAAACGAGTTCAAATACAAAATTTATTGAACTATTTAATATTCTTGACAAATCGGATGCCTATGATGAGAAGCTAATTTTGAAAAGTGGTATCATAAAAAAAGTGCAATTATCGAATTTAAAATCCTATTTGTACAAGCAAATTTTAGTGAGTATTCGATTGAATATTCCTAGTCAGAATATGCGTTACCAAATTCGTGAACAAATTGATTTTGCAGCTATTTTATACAACAAAGGATTGTATAGGCAAAGTCTAAAAATTTTAGATAAAACTAAAATACTCGCTTTAGAAAATGACGAAAAACTAATGGCATATGAAATTGTAGAATTCGAAAAACTAATCGAATCACAATATATTACTCGAAGTATTCAAGGTCGTGCTGACGAATTAGTGGTGCAAGCCAAGGAATTAAGTTACAGAAATACTATTTCGAGTAAATTGTCTAATTTATCGTTGCAATTGTATGGTATTATGTTGAAAACTGGCTACGTAAAAACGGATGCCGAATTCACTTATATCGATGATTATTTTAGAAAACATATTTCAAAATTCGATCAATCAAAATTTGGCTTCCGTGAAAAATACTGGTTCTATAATGCAAATTTGTGGCGAAGTTTTTTGGTACAAGATTTTTTATCGTGCTACAAATATGCTTTAAAATGGGTGACGCTCTTTTATGATACTCCAAGTATGATATATTTGAATCCTGTATTTTTTCTAAAAGGGAACCATTATTTGTTGGAGTCTTTGTACATGCTGAAATACAAATCTAAGTTCAAAAAATATTTGGTTTTATTAGAAGAAACAACAAAAGATCCTCGCTTTCCAGTAAACGATAATATTGCTTCCCTATCCTTTTTATATTTGTACAATAACAAACTAAACTTCCATATTCTAGAAGGTACATTTATTGAAAGTGAATACCTAATCCCTGAAATTTTAGCAAAATTAAAAACGCATAGTGAGCATCTTGACGAGCATCACGAAATGTTGTTTTATTACAAAATTGCCTCTATTTATTTTGGCACCGAAAAATATGCCGAATGTATTTTGTACTTAGAAAAAATCATCAACAACAAAAATCTTTCTATGCGAGAGGATTTAATGTGTTTTTCGAGACTACTTTGTTTGATTGCACATTATGAATTGGGTAAGGATTACTATTTAGAAAATCAACTCAAAAACACGTACAAGTTTTTACTTAAAATGAATGATTTGCATGAAGTGCAAAAAGAAATCATCAAGTTTTTAAAAAGTTTAAACTCCATTTATCCAACAGATATCAAAAAGGAGTTTGTAAAAATGAGAGCACGTTTTATCGAACTGGAGAAAAACACCTATGAAAAAAGAGCTTTTTTATATCTAGATATTATTTCTTGGCTGGAAAGCAAAATCGAAAACAAAAAAATTAGCGATATTATTAAGGAAAAAGCAAAATTGAGTAATCGTTAAGAAGGAAACAGATGCTATTCTATTTCTTTCCTACCTCTAATAATATCATCAAATGCAGCGCACTTTACAAATTCTTGTTCACCTTCGATAATCATTGGCAAAAATACAAATTCAACTTCTGATAAATCTTCTTTCAGGTAAAAAGCCATATCGTCTAGTTTGTAAAACCATTCTTTATCAAATTGAATTTTAGGAATGGTGGCATCTTTAATGAGTAATTTTTCTTTTAGTGGCTTCATTATAGTTTGATAATATTATTTTTCAAAAATAAAATATCAAATAATAATGCCCAAATTATGGAGCGAATTTATTTTTAAACATTGTATTTAAACAAAATGTAAAATGCTATACTATATAAAAAAATAATGCGTTTAACAAAAGAGTATTATTCATAAGTAATTAAAAACAAATACCATGAACGGATTTTTTAAAACTATTATAGCGGGCTACGGTGCTAAAAAACTAGGTGGTGGCTGCTTTGGCACCATTCTTATTTTTATAATTATTTATTGGATATTAGGTTATTTTTAGAATTAAAATACTAAAAATAACCTAACTATTAAATTACAACTAATATAACAAGAGTTCTTTCAGATCATTTTCAAAACGACCTTTTGGCAAATATTGATCTTCCAATGCTTTTGTAAAAGGGATGGGTGTGTCTAAACTTGCCACACGTTTTACTGGTGCATCTAAATATTCAAAACATTGTTCCATAATTAGTGCCGAAAGATCACTTGCAATACCACCAAACATGCTGTCTTCCTGATAAATAATAGCTCTGCCCGTTTTCTTTACAGAAGCAAAAATAGCGTCGGTGTCTAAAGGTTGTAAGGTTCTTAAATCCAATAAATCTGCTGAAATTTCAGGATTTTTTGATAAAGTATCTAAAGCCCAATGAACTGCTGCTCCAAAAGCAATAATAGTAACCGAATTCCCTTCTTTCAGTAGCGCTGCTTTTCCTAATGGTAACGTGTAATAATCTTTAGGAACGTCTTGGTAAACGCTTCGGTACAATTGCTTGTGCTCAAAAAACAACACTGGATTTGGATCATTAATAGCCTCATTCAGCAAACCTTTTGCATCATAAGGAAAGGCTGGATAAACTACTTTTAAACCTGGAGTTTTGGTAAACCAAGCCTCATTGGTTTG
>NZ_JAYWDT010000104.1:0-18962 GCF_043779715.1 Flavobacterium sp. | reverse complement strand
TTTATTTAAATTTGAGGTTTTATTTTTTTGCTTACAAGACTAAATTATCCTATTTCAAAAAAGGAAAACTTTATTTTATACTACGAACTACAATACTTATATTTGCGCTTCAATAATTACTACACATGAAAATTTCATATAACTGGTTAAAACAATTTATAAAAACAGACTGGGATTCGGAAAAAACTGCTTCTATGCTTACCGATTTGGGTCTTGAAGTTGAAGGAATCGAAAAATACCAATCTATAAAAGGTGGATTAGAAGGAATCGTTGTAGGTCACGTACTTACTTGTGTTCAACATCCAAATGCCGATAAATTAAAAATAACCACTGTCGATTTAGGAGACGGAAATCCAATTCAAATCGTTTGTGGCGCCAGTAATGTAGCAGCAGGACAAAAAGTTCCTGTTGCCACAATAGGGACTATTCTATACGATAAAGAAGGAAAATCATTCGAGATAAAAAAAGGAAAAATTCGTGGAGAAGAAAGTCACGGAATGATTTGTGCCGAAGACGAACTAGGTCTTGGCGATAGTCATGAAGGTATTATGGTTCTCGACGAAAATTTAAAACCAGGAACTTCTGCTGCAACAGTTTTTAATATTGAGAATGATGAAGTTTTCGAAATTGGATTAACACCAAACCGTGCCGATGCCATGTCACATTGGGGAACAGCAAGAGATTTGAAAGCCGGAATGCTTCAAAACGGAACGAATATCGAACTTATAACTCCATCAGTTTCAAATTTTAAAATCGAAAAAAGAGTCTTAAAAATTGATGTACAAGTCGATGATAATAAACTTGTTCCTCGTTATTGTGGCGTTACTATTTCTGATATAAAAATTGGAACATCTCCAGCTTGGCTTCAAAATAGATTGAAAGCCATTGGAATTACTCCAAAAAATAATGTTGTCGATGTTACTAATTATGTTTTACACGAATTAGGACAACCACTACATGCTTTTGATGCAGCCAAAATTAATGGAAAAATTTTGGTGCAAAATGTTGAAGAAGGAACAAAATTTACAACTTTAGATGATGTAGAACGTTCTTTGAGTGCCGAAGATATTATGATTTGTGACGAAAACGGACCACTTTGCATTGCAGGTGTTCTTGGCGGAAAAAACTCTGGTGTTTCACAAAATACAACTTCTATATTTCTAGAAAGTGCTTATTTTAATGCTGTTTCTGTCAGAAAAACTGCAAAACGACACACAATAAGTACCGATGCTTCTTTTAGATTTGAAAGAGGAATTGATCCTAATATTACAGAATATGCGCTGAAACGTGCTGCTATTTTAATTTGCGAAGTTTCTGGTGGAGAAATCACTTCGGATATTGTAGATATTTATCCAAAGAAAATAGAAGACCATCAAGTAATGCTTAATCTTGAAAAAGTGAGCAAAATAATTGGTCAAGAAATTCCAGACGATACCATCAAAAATATATTGGCTTCGTTAGATATTAAAGTAAATAGTATTTCTAAAGTCGCATTGGGATTAGTAATTCCTGCTTATCGTGTCGATGTAACTCGAGAAATTGATGTTATTGAAGAAATCTTGAGAGTTTACGGTTATAATAATATCGATTTTACTCAAAAATTGAATGCTACAACTTCTCATTCTTCGAGAACTGAGGATTATAAAATCCAGAATATAATTGCCAACTTATTAGTCGGAAATGGGTTTAACGAAATGATGGCAAATTCGTTAACAACTCCAAACTATATCAATTTAAGCGATAGTTTAAATGAAAGTAACAATGTTTTAATAATCAATCCATTAAGTAATGATTTATCAGCTATGAGGCAATCATTATTGTTCTCAGGATTAGAAGCGGTTTCTTTTAATATTAATAGAAGAAATAACGATTTAAGGTTATTCGAATTCGGAAAAACATACCACAAATTATTGTCAGGAAATCAGGAAAATAACCATTTGACTTTGTTTATGACAGGAGATAAAACTTCGGAAAGTTGGACAAATCCACAAAAAGCTTCCGATTTCTTTTTGTTCAAAGGTTATGTATTAGCGATTTTAGAAAGACTTGGATTGTCAAAAATCATAGCATCACCATTAAATACTGATGTTTTTGCAGAAGGAATGGTTTACGAAATGGGAAATTCTACTTTGGTAGAATTTGGTACGGTTAAAAAATCGATATTAAAACATTTTGACATTAAACAAGAGGTTTTCTTTGCCGATTTTAATTGGAATGCGATAATTAAGCAAATTTCTAATAATATTAAGTTTACCGAAATCTCTAAATATCCAGAAGTTCGTCGAGATTTAGCACTTTTGTTAGACAATGAAATAGAATTCGTGCAGCTTTTTGATATTGCTAAAAAAACAGAAAAAACATTACTGAAAAATATTAATTTGTTTGATGTTTACGAAGGTAAAAATCTTCCTAAAGGCAAGAAATCGTATGCTATTAGTTTTGTTTTACAAGACAATGCAAAAACACTAACCGATTCACAAATTGATAAAGTAATGAGTAAATTAACTCAAAATTTTGAAAGCGAATTGGGAGCTGTTTTGAGATAAAAGTAAAATAATTAGCATTTTTAAATAAACAAAAACTCCAGCAATTACTGGAGTTTTCTATATAATCTAAGAATACATTTTCTTTCTTAATTCCTGAATTTTCTCATCTTCCAAATATTCATCAAAAGTAGTATAACGATCTATAACTCCTTTTGGTGTAATTTCTAGTACACGATTGGCAACAGTTTGTGCAAATTCGTGATCATGAGTTGTAAATAATATCGACCCTTTAAAGTTTTTTAACGAGTTGTTAAACGCTGTAATAGATTCCAAATCTAAGTGATTTGTTGGTTCGTCAAGCATTAAAACATTGGCGCGCATCATCATCATTCGAGATAACATGCAACGCACTTTTTCTCCTCCAGACAAAACACGACCTGTTTTTAGCGCTTCTTCGCCAGAGAAAATCATCTTTCCAAGGAAACCACGCACAAAAACTTCGTCACGCTCTTCTTCGGTTTTTGCCCATTGGCGCAACCAATCTACCAATGTCAAATCATTTTCGAAAAAACTATGATTGTCCGCAGGCAAATACGACTGGTTGGTTGTAATTCCCCAATCGAAAGTACCGGAATCGGCAGTCATATTTCCGTTTAATATTTCATAAAAAGCAGAAGTAGCACGAGAATCTTTCGAAAAAATAACGACTTTATCTCCTTTTGCCATATTCAAATCTACATTTTTGAATAAAACTTCTCCATCTATCGAAGCACTTAAGTTTTCAACATTCAAAATTTGATCTCCAGCTTCACGTTCAGTATCAAAAATAATAGCTGGATAACGACGTGATGATGGTTTTATATCGGATAAATTTAATTTATCGATCATTTTTTTACGAGAAGTTGCTTGTTTAGATTTGGCAACATTGGCACTAAAACGACGGATAAATTCTTCTAATTCTTGTTTCTTTTCTTCGGCTTTCTTATTTTGTTGTGCTCTTTGTTTTGCAGCTAACTGAGAAGATTCGTACCAGAAAGTATAGTTTCCTGAATAATGGTTTATTTTTCCAAAATCGATATCTGAAACGTGCGTACAAACTGAATCTAAAAAATGCCTGTCGTGAGAAACTACTAAAACTGTATTTTCGTAATTTGCTAAGAAATTCTCTAACCAACCTATGGTTTCAAAATCCAAGTCGTTGGTAGGCTCATCCATAATTAACACATCAGGATTACCAAATAAAGCTTGCGCCAAAAGCACACGCAATTTTAATTTTCCTTCCATATCGCCCATGAGCGTATATTGATAATCTGCAGAAATTCCTAGATTTGAAAGCATTGCACCAGCATCAGATTCCGCATTCCAACCATTCATTTCTTCGAAACGAACTTGCAACTCTCCTATTTTATCAGCATTCTCATCGGTATAATTAAGGTATAATTCGTCCATTTGACTTTTTACATCAAACAACGTTTTATTTCCCATCATTACTGTTTCTAATACCGTTTTATCATCAAACATATTGTGATTCTGATTTAGAACCGACATACGTTTTCCTGGCTCTAGAATCACGCGACCCGAAGTTGGATCTATTTCTCCGGAAATTATTTTAAGAAATGTAGATTTTCCAGCACCGTTTGCACCAATAATTCCGTAGCAATTACCTTGTGTAAAGGTTGTATTTACTTCGTCGAATAAAATTCGCTTACCAAATTGTACTGATAAATTTGAAATTGTTAACATTGATATATTTTTTATAAAAGTGTTGCAAAAGTAACAAAAATAGTGGAGTTTTGAGGCTAATATTTTACAATATCTCTAAGTTTAATTTAACTGAATGTTAACAGCATTATATCAATTATAAAAATACATTTGTTTATCAATAAATAATATTAGATGATTGCCTATTTCAAAAAAATACTTTTCCTACTACCTATTACATCTATCACACTTTTGTGTTCTTGCAAACAAGAGACAAAAGAGGAAGGCTATAAGGCCTATTTTGGTGGAGAAATAATAAATCCGAACTCGAAATTTGTGCTTTTGTGTAAAGACAATGAAGTTATAGATACTATTGTTTTAGATGATAAAAATAGGTTTCTGAAAAAATACGATTCTCTCGTTCCGGGTATGTACACTTTTAAGCATGAGCCTGAATATCAGCAAATTTATTTCGAAAAAAATGATAGTTTGATGATCCGTTTAAATACTAACGAATTTGATAATTCACTAACATTTTGTGGTCGTGGCGATGAAAAAAATAACTTCCTGATGGAACTTTTCTTGAAAAATGAAGCCGACAAAAACACATCATTCGATTTGTATGATAAAGATTTTAAAACATTCTCGAAAGCCATAGAAAAAAACTACAATTCGAGTAAAGCTTTTTATTTAAGACGAGAAACAGAAGTAGATTGGAGTGAAGATTTCGATTTGTATGCAAAAACAATGTTAGACATGCATTATTTTACTAAAAAAGAAATGTATCCATTTGTGCATGAGCGCCGTACAAATAAAAAAGTTTGTAAAAATTTACCTAACGGCTATTATGATTTTAGAAAACAAATAGATTTTAATAATGAAAAACTAACTAGTTTTTCTCCATTTGTTCGTTACTTAACATCGATGCTTAACAATGTAACTTGCAAAGACAATGACGAAAAATCATTAGAAAATAATATTAAAAAATTGCATGTTGCCGATTCGTTATTTACAAATGTTAAAATAAAAAATTCGGTTTTAAATAATATTGCTTTTATGTATTTGCTTGAAGACCAAAACATGATGAGCAACAAAACATTTTTGGATAAATATTTTCAGCTTTCGACCGATAAAGAAAAACAAAATGAAATTAAGAAGATTGAAGAATCTATTCAGCATTTATCTCCAAATAAATTATTGCCAAATATTGATTTAATTGATGCCAATGGAAAATCAGTTGCGGTAAGCAGTTTATTTACCAAAAATACAGTTGTTTTCTTCTGGACTTCCGAAGCAAAATCTCATTTAGAATCAGTACATCAAAGAGCAACAGAATTGAAGTCAAAATATCCTAATTGGGATTTTGTGTCTATAAACATTGATGATTCCGACAAACAATGGAAAAATTTACTGACTAAATATAATTTTAAAAATACAACCGAATTACACGCCACAAATTTTCAAGACATTAAAGACAAATGGGTCATTACTAAGATTCATCGTGTAATGCTCATTAATTCTGGAGGAAAAATAAAAAATGGTTTTGTAAGTTTATTTGATGCCAGTTTTGAAAATTATTTGAAGTAAAATTAGGCATTACTCAAAATAAAAAAGCAATTTCGATTAAACCGAAATTGCTTTTTTTTTATTGTTATTGATATTGATTTTTGATATTGAAACCTATTTATTTCCTTTCTCGAAATCTGCAATAAACTGAGCAATTCCAATATCTGTCAAAGGATGCTTCATTAAACCTAAGATAGATGATAAAGGTCCTGTCATAACATCGGCACCAATTTTCGCACAATTCACTACATGCATTGTATGACGAACTGATGCAGCAAGAATTTGCGTTTCGAAACCATAATTGTCATAAATATCTCTTATTTCTTGAATTAAGTTTAAACCATCGGTAGAAACATCATCTAATCTTCCTAAAAATGGAGAACAATAAGTTGCACCAGCTTTTGCAGCTAAAAGCGCTTGTCCTGCTGAGAAAATTAAAGTAACATTTGTTTTAATTCCTCTGTCAGAAAAATATTTACAAGCCATAATTCCTTCTTTGGTCATAGGTAATTTTACCACAATCTGATCATGTAATTCGGCTAGTTCCTCACCTTCACGAACCATTCCGTCAAAATCCATTGCATTTACTTCGGCACTCACATCACCTTCTACGATATTACAAATATCAACATAATGTTTCAAAATGTTGTTTTTCCCTGTAATTCCTTCTTTTGCCATAAGCGATGGGTTTGTTGTAACGCCATCAAGAACTCCAAGTGCTTGTGCTTCTTTAATTTGTGCAAGATTTGCTGTGTCAATAAAAAATTTCATCTGATTTTATTTAAAATTATAGTTGTGTACTTGTTAACTTGAACATCATTAAATTTTTTTCATTATTCAATTCAAATTCTGCATTTTGAATAAAGTTATACTTTAATAATGCATTGATTGAAGGTTTATTATTTTTATCAGTAAAAGCTTCAATAATTTGCAAATTTAGTCTATTAAATCCAAAATTAATAACTTTTGACAATGCTTCTTGCATAAATCCTTTACCTTGAAATTCAGGTGTTAATTCGTAACCCATTTCTGCAGTATTGGTTTCAAAATTGAAATTCCAATAACAAATAGAGCCAATATTCTGCTTAGTCTCTTTATTATAAATCATCCACGTGATTCCTTTTTTTTCTTTAAAATCAGAGATTCTATCAATAACAAATTGTTTAACTTCTACTAAAGAAGATTTTTTTCTACCGATAAATTTATTATTCGCATCATTGTTTCTAATTTCAAATAAAAAATCAACATCATTCATTGAAATTTCGTTCAAAATAAGCCTCTCGGTTTCAAGATTTAAAAAATCTTTTGGGAATACTATCATTACAATTTATAATGGTTCATTAACATTTTTTCATAAACTTTATCAGGCAAAACTCTTTTTAATACAATTGAAAATTTTTGCATGAAAGCCCCTACTTTATAATGTATTTTAGGATTTGGATTTTGAATAATTGCATAAACTGCTTCCGCCATTTCGTTAGGATTACTACCAGAATCTACATGTTCGTCCATCGATTTTAATGTATTTCCGTAAGGAATTTCGTAAGCAGAGCCCTTAACAACAGGTGCATGATAACGACCTGCAGCAATATTAGTTGCAAAATCGCCTGGGGCAATATTTGTAATGTGAATTCCAAAAGATTTTGTTTCCATACGAATGGCTTCGGTAATTAGCCCTAAAGCGCCTTTTGATGCCGAATAAATGCCTCGATATGGCAAACCCATATAACCTGCAATCGAAGTAATATTAATAATTAATCCCGATTTCTGACTACGCATTTGAGGCAAAACAGTTTTCATTACTTCTATTGGCCCAAAGAAATTAGTCTCAAAATGATTCTTAATTTCTTGTGTTGGAATTTCTTCAATTGGCCCAGTAATTCCTACGCCTGCATTGTTTATTACAACATCTAATCTTCCTGATTTCTCAATGACTTCGGCAATTGCTTTCTGGATCGAAGTTATATCACGAACATCGAGCGCAACTAACGGAAAAATTGAATTTTCTACTTTTTCAGGGGTTCTACTTGTGCCATAAACGATAAATCCTTTTTGATGCAAAAATTCTCCAATCGACTTCCCTATTCCTGATGAACCACCAGTTATTAAAACTACTTTATTCATAATAATTTATAATATTGATATTCCCAATCCGGGTTTATCTGATAATTGTATTTTTCCACTTATAATTTTGCTTCCGTTTGCAATATCATTTGCAATAAGATTGGCTCCATCTAAATCTGCATAATCAACTAATGAGGCTAGAACAGCTCCTGCCGAAATTCCAATCGTCGATTCGGTCATGCAACCTATCATTAGTTTGAAATTTAATAATCTGGCTTCTTTTATGAGTTGCAAAGCGGGTGTTAATCCTCCACATTTTACTAATTTAATATTAATACTATTATAATGTGGTTGCAAAGTAAGTAAATTTATGTTATCCTGACAATCTTCATCTGCCATCCAATTTGCGAATAAATTACAATCCAAAACCGAATAATTATGAGGCTTCATAGGTTGTTCTATATAACTAAACTGTTTGGAAATGACTTCGTTTTGCAACCAAATACAATCCTCTGGCGTAAAACTTCCATTAGAATCGAGCGCAATATTTTTATCTAATGTGACTAATTTCTGAATGGTTTTTTTGTCGAAATGATTGCATTTAACTTTAAATTTATTCCAATTTGAAGCTTCAATCTTTCTAATTTGATTTTCTATCGAAGCCACAGAAATGGTTATTGATGATTCTGGAAGCTCATTTATTTCGATTGAGTTTAATGCTAAAAAAGTTTTATTCTCTAATTTTCCGTATAAATCCCAATAAGCGCAATCAAGCGCAGAACGCAAAAAACTAGGTAATTCTAAAGTTAATAAAAAATCATAAAATACTGTTGGATAAATAATTTGATGATTATCAATTAAAGTTTTAATTGAATTTAATTTTATAACAAAATCTTCTAATTTAATATTGTAATAATCGATAGCAGTACACTCTCCGTAACCTGAAATTCCTTTATGATTTAATCTAATAATCAAAGCTTCTCTGTGGGAATAATTCCCATAAGCTATCGAAAAAGTTTCTTTGAGTTCGAAACGAACAATTTGCCAAGATACATTCATAAAAGTAAGAATATCTGTAAACAAAAAAATCTGAACGATGTCAGATTTAAAAATGGCAAGCGACCTACATCGCACCGCTCAACCACATACCTTTGCTGCGTTCCCACCCTGGAGGAGTCTGCAGGAGCTGGTCGTGTAGGACTTGCCGGTGCAAATATACAAACTTTTTGTATTTTTGCAAGCGCATTGTTTTATATAAAATGGTGTTGTATATTGTAATCGTAAAATAATTAGAAATGAAAAAATATAACGTATTAACATTCATCTTGTTAACAACAATATTTGTTGGTTGTGGTGATAAAAATAATTCTAAAAATTTATTTTCTATAGATGAAAGTAAGTTCAAATCGATGTTTCACAATAGTGATACAATCAATTTAACTTTAAAAAATGAAGCCAACAAAACAATCGATTCGGTAACTTACTATAATAATGATAAAAAAATTGGTGCTGTAAAAGGGAATTCAACCTTTAATTATTTATTAACCAATGAAAAATTAGGATATCAAAATCTGAAGGCTGTGGCTCATTTTGAAGGAGAAAACTCAGAAACAACAACAAGAGTCGAAATGTTATCTAGTGTAGAACCAAAAATACTAACTTATACGTTTTTAAATACTTATCCTCACGACATTGCTTCATTTACGGAAGGTTTAGAATTTTATGGTGATTATTTGTATGAAAGTACAGGACAAAAAGGGTCTTCTTATTTTAGGAAAACAGATTATAAAACAGGTAAAACTTTACAACAAGTAAATATTGATTCTAAATATTTTGGAGAAGGAATTACTTTTATAAATGGAAAACTTTTTCAATTAACTTGGCAGGAAAAAACAGGTTTTATTTATGATGCAAATACATTAAAACTGGAAAAAACATTCCAATTTGATAAAAATATTGAAGGTTGGGGAATGACAAATGACAAAAAATACATTTACCAATCTGATGGAACGGAGAAAATCTGGAAAATGAACCCAGAAAATCAAAAAATGATCGATTTTGTAAATGTTTATACCAATACGAGTAAAATAAAAAGTGTAAACGAACTAGAATGGATAAACGGAAAAATTTTTGCTAATATTTGGCAGAAAGATGCTATAATCATCATAAATCCTTTAACAGGTGCTGTTGAAGCATTAGTAGATTTGTCTGGTTTAAGAAAATTAGCTCATGTTACTGTTGATGATGTAATAAACGGTATCGCTTACAATCCTAAAACTAAAACCATTTTTGTAACTGGGAAAAACTGGGACAAAATGTTTGAGATAAAAGTGAATAATTAATAATTTTTTAAAACTGTCCCAACCTTTTCTGAAAAAATTGCCTCTATATAAATATAGAAACAATTTTAAACCTAAAAAATGAAAAGTAAAATCAATATATCAATTCCAGAACCTTGTCATGAAAACTGGCAAGCTATGACTTCTGTCGAAAAAGGAAAATTTTGTGGTTCTTGTCAGAAAAATGTATTTGATTTTACAAAAGCTACCGACAGACAAATTATTGAAGCTTACAATAAAGACAACAAGCTCTGCGGAAGATTCCTAAACACACAACTAAACCGAGATTTAGTCACTCCGAAAGAAAAAGGTTCCATTTGGTTGGCAACTACTTCTACCCTATTTAGTTTACTAGCTTTTGGAAATAATGAAGTGAAAGCGCAAGAAACTCCTAAAACGGAACAAACAGAAACCAAGCATTTGTTAGGAAAACCAGCACAACAGCAAGAAGTACAAACAAACGAAGAAAGAGAAATTACAGGAATTGTTTCCGATGCAACTGGAGCAATGCCTGGAGTAATTGTGGTTGTAAAAGGAACCCAAAGAAGTGTTTCAACTGATTTTGATGGTAAATATTCTATAAAAGCAAAAGAAGGAGAAACCTTAGTTTTTTCTTTTATGGGAATGGAAGAGGAAAACTTGATTATTGGTAATTCTAGTAAATATAATATTACAATGAAAGAAATTGAAACTCGTTTAATGGGAGATATGATAATCATGGTTGGCGGAATTTCTGCAAAACGAAAAACATTCTTCGGTAGAAAATTCCATAAAATTGGTAATTGGTTTAAATAAAAAAACGAGCACTTAGCTCGTTTTTTTATTATTTATCTTCTCTTCTTTTTTGGTGCTGGAGTCGCCGCTTTTGCTTTAGCAACTTCATATTTCATCGAAGTCGGATTGTAGGAATATTTTGTACTTGAAGATTTGTCACTAAGCGAAAAATCTTCTCCCAAAAGGGTAAATTCATAACCTGATCTTCTCGTTTTTTCTTGTGTTTCTGAAGCGGTTTTTAGTTTATCTAAAAATACAATTTCTTTAATCTTTGCAACAGTTTGTGTGTTACTTATTAATAAAGTTTTTGTAGCTGGATTCCAGATTTGAGATTCGGTAATCGTATTTTCTTCTGTTTTTAATTTGGTTTCTATTTTTTGTTTATCTGTCCAAGCCACAAGATACATGGGCGTTCCTTTTGTTGTAAATGTTGTTATTTTACAATCTGTAGGCGTTCCTTTATCTGGATAAGTTTTTAGCAATAAAGTATCTTTTGAAGTAGCATTATTTACAAAAAGGTAAAATTTGTTTTTTACTAATTCTGCCGAAGAATTATTCCCTTTTGCAACAACTACTGATGGTATTGCTTTAGGTGTTGCTTTCTTTTTTTGAGAATATGCATTTCCACAGAAAACAAGTAAGACTAACAGTGCGATTTTTTTCATAATAAACAGGTAATTTGGTTGAGCCAATATACAAAAATATTTGAGCCACAAAATAAAAAAAACATTATTATTTTATTTAGAAATAGCATACAACAATAACTGTGCCGTAGCTTCATTTGTGGCTAAAGGAACATTATGAACATCACAAACACGAATAAGCATATTTATATCTACTTCGTGCGGATGGCTTGAGTTTGGGTCCTTAAAGAACAAAACCATTTGGGTTTTCCCTTCTGCTACTCGAGCAGCAATTTGAGCATCGCCACCCATAGGTCCGGAGAGCATTTTTGTAACCTGAAAACCTGCATTTTCTGCTTTATTTCCAGTTGTTCCTGTTGCTATTAAAGAAATGTTTTTTGCATGAAGAATTGATGCATTTTTATTTAAAAACTGAACTAAATCGGCTTTCATTCGGTCGTGAGCAATTATAGCAATTTCCATTTATTTAAAGATTTTACATAAATTAAAAAGAATCACTAAAATTAAAATATAAATATATGCCCCTAACAAACCAGTAATGTAAATACGCCTCATCATTTTTTTTTCAGATTCAGTATCAATATCGTAATTGAAAAAATTAATAGTTTTAATTCTTTTAAGAATCAAGATTCCAATTAAACAAATAAATATAATCAAATATCTTTCCATTTAATTATCTATTTAAAATATGAAAATCTATCAAACCATCTACTGGTCGACGCAATATATTTCCTAATTTAATTTCGTGTATTGTTAAAATATTTTGCAATTCTTCTTTTAGATAAAAAGCTATCGAACCTATAAAATGTACTGGAACTTCTTTATAATTATCGAATTGTTTGATGTAGTTTTCGACAAAAATTTCGATTTCTTCGCTTATAATTTTTTGACAAAATTCAGTGTCTTTGTGTTTTACTAAAAACTGAGCAAATCTTGCTAAATAAGCATTGGGATTAGGCTCTTTGTATAAATTATGTTTGATAAAATCTGGTTCGACATTATAAGTTGTTTCAAACTCATGGGCTAAATTTACTGGCATTTTATTAAAATAATAAGCTCGCAACAAATGTCTTCCGAAACGGTTTCCTGAGCAATCGTCCATAGCAATGTAACCTAGTGATTGCACTTTTTGATGTAATACTTGTCCGTCATAATAACTACAATTAGATCCTGTACCAAGAATACAAACTATTGCTTTTTCGTTTTTAGGTGTTGTGGCATATACTGCAGCATACGTGTCTTCGTGAACGGTTATTTTTGAATTTGGAAAATAATTTTGAAAAACTTCTGTCAAAAAAACTTTCGTTCTGTTCGTTCCGCAACCAGCACCGTAAAAGAAAAGATGCGTTACTTTGTCTTTATTATTTGAAATGTCGAATGTATCATTTAACCTAATAATGATTTCTTCTTTGGTTAAAACCTCTGGATTTAGTCCTAACGATTGTGTGGTAAATAATACTTTTCCTGCATCATTTACTGCAATCCAATCGGCTTTTGTAGAGCCACTATCTACGAGTAATTTCATTTTAGATTTAGTGTTTTGGTTGGTTGGTTTCTAGCCCCGACAGTAGCGGCATCCTTTTTCTTTTTTCTTTAAAAAGGAAAAGATATAGCGAATGCCGGGAAATAGCTCCTAAAAATTATTTTAATCCTGCGATATGTACTGATAAATCGATTAGTTTGCTCGAATATCCGTATTCGTTGTCGTACCAAGATACGATTTTGAAGAAAGTAGAATTCAAACCGATTCCAGCTTTTGAATCTACAACTGAGGTTAGTTTTTCTCCAATAAAATCTTGAGAAACTACATCATCTTCAGTAAAACCTAAAATCCCTTTCATAGAAGTTTCTGAAGCATTTTTTAAAACTGACATTATTTCTTCGTAAGAAGTTTCTTTGGCTAATTTTACGGTTAAATCTACTACTGAAACATCGGCAGTTGGAACTCTCATTGACATTCCTGTTAGTTTTCCGTTTAGTTCTGGGATTACTTTTCCTACTGCTTTTGCAGCTCCTGTCGATGCTGGAATGATGTTTAGAAGTGCTGCTCTTCCGCCTCTAAAATCCCTTTTTGAAGGGCCATCGACAGTGTGTTGTGTTGCTGTTGTAGAGTGTATTGTGGTCATTAACCCTTCTACAATTCCGAAGTTATCGTTGATTACTTTTGCTAATGGTGCCAAACAATTGGTGGTACAAGACGCATTAGATACAATGGTATCGGCAGCAGTTGCTTTCGCGTGGTTGACTCCCATAACAAACATTGGTGCATCTGCTGAAGGTGCTGATATAACTACTTTTTTTGCGCCTCCTTTTATGTGTGCCTGAGCAGTTTCTATTGTGGTAAAAATTCCAGTACATTCAGCCACTACATCTACTCCTACTTCATCCCATTTTAGCGTTGATGGATCTTTCTCTCCTGTAACACGAATGTGTTTGTCGTTTACAAAAAGTTTTCCATCTTTAACTTCTACTTTTCCTGCAAAACGCCCGTGAACTGAATCATATTTTAATAAATAAGCTAAATGCTCTACATCTAATAAATCATTTATTGCTACTACTTCTACATTATCTCTGTTATAGGTTTCTCTAAAAACTATTCTTCCTATTCTTCCGAAACCGTTTATTCCTAATTTTACTTTCATACATTTTACATTTGTCTTGAACGGCACGTTCAAGCTATTATTACTCTCTATTTTACGTTGTCATGATTTCTGAAACTCTTAATAATTCTTTATCAATTTCAGATTTCCCTTTGATGGCTTGTTCTAATGGTGTTAATGCTACTTTGTCGCTAAGCAATCCCACCATGAAATTTGATTTTCCTTCTAGTAATGATTCGACAGCTTTTACACCAAGACGAGAAGCAAGTACTCTGTCGAAACAAGATGGCGCACCACCACGTTGCATGTGACCTAATACTGAAACACGAACATCATATTCTGGCAAATTTTCTTCGACATAATCTTTCAGTTCAAATACATTTTTACCTATTTTATCTCCTTCGGAAACCACTACAATACTCGATGATTTTCCCGAAGCTTTACTTTTTTGCAATGATTCTAATAATCTTTCTAATCCCAAATCTTCTTCGGGAATTAGGATTTCCTCTGCTCCTGCTCCAATTCCTGCATTTAATGCAATGTGACCTGCATCACGCCCCATGACTTCGACAAAAAACAATCGGTTATGAGAACTGGCGGTATCACGAATCTTATCTATAACTTCTACCACAGTGTTTAAAGCGGTATCGTAACCTAAAGTATGGCTAGTACCAAAAATATCATTGTCGATAGTTCCTGGAATTCCCATTACGGGATAATCGAATTCGTTGTTAAAGATTTCGGCACCAGTAAATGTTCCGTCACCACCAATAACTACTAGCGCATCGATATTTGAATTGATAAGATGTTGGTGTGCTTTTTGACGACCTTCGGCTGTCATAAACTCTTTAGATCGTGCCGATTTTAAGATTGTTCCTCCTTTATTGACGATATTGTTTACAGATCGTGGTCCCATTTCTTTAAAATCGCCTTCTATCATTCCTTGATAACCACGATATATTCCTATACATTCTATATTATGATAAGCACAAGTACGCACTACCGAACGGATTGCAGCATTCATCCCTGGAGCATCTCCTCCTGAGGTTAAAACTCCTATTTTTTTTATCGCTTTTGGCATTAATTATGATTATTCAAATTTGGGTTACTAAAGTATTACAATTTTAAATGTGATAAACATTAAAAATTAATTAATATTTATCTTTAATTTAATCTGGAGCAGTTTCTGGAACAGTTTTGGGTTTCTCAGTTGCTTTTTTCTGACGCTGTTCTGAAAACTGAATAAAATCTGGTGTTAAATCGGAATCTGGCACTTCCTCTTTTTTAGACTCTTTTTCTTTCTTGCTTTTTTTAGAATTTAAAATTTTTGCAACTAATTCCTTGAAAGTATTAAAATCGACTTCATAAGAAACCCCCAATCCTTGAGTATAACCAATACTTTCTCCTATATAATTGGTGTCATTTTCACGATTAAAAAATCGGGCTTTGAGCGAGCCATCTTCGTTAAGACGTAATTGAACTTCTACATCTCCTACAATAACCGACTCGTTTACACCACCGACTGGAACTCCTAACTTTCCATTGATTGTTACTTTATCACTAATTTTTGTTGAAAGCGTTACTCCTACTTGTGCATCTGTTCTAGAATCTAAATTTTGTTTGTTTCCTTGTATAAAGTAAGGATCTACTTTTAGTTTGTCATCTTCATTAGAAAAAATATCTTGAAACAAACTATTTGCTTTTTCGAGAATATTTCCAGCAATTATATTTTCTCCAACACCTTTGTCACTCAGAAAACTTCCTGACGATAACAATGCCATAGCTTGTGTTTGTCTCTTGTCGCTATCACTTAATTTATATTCTATTTCAGATTTTAAAACCGAACTTAATGTTGGAAAATTAATAGATATATCAGGAATTGGGCTTGTAAGTTTATCTGTGAGTTTGATAACAACTTCGGTAGGAACTTTTTTAGTAAATGATGAATTTTCTAATAATATTCCTGGATTTGCTTCGGTTTTATAAACCGCTTCCATATTTAATGTTGCATTTAGCGGATTTCCATCCCAAGAGATTGATCCTCCTTTTTTGATATCAAATTTCTTATCTATAATCCCTCCATATTTAAAATTATAAGAACCTTCATAAACCTGAAAATCACCCCACATATTAAATTTACCCAATGTGTTTATTTCCATTAGCAAACTTCCCGCACCACGTCCTTTTAGCGAATGTCCTGAACTTTTATCTATAATCACCTCTATTTCAGCATCTTTAGTAATGTCTAGTTCAAAATTAAGCTCGACTCCGTTATAACTTTTAGCTTTTTTCCCTTTTGTTTTATTAGAAATATCATCTTTTTCCGATTTAAATTTTATAAAATCATTTTCAGATGAAGTTTCAGAATCTGTAATTGGGATTTTTATAGACGTTCCTTTTTCCGATTTTGCATTTACATTAATAACCAATCCATTTATTGGTCCTTTTATAGTCGCATCTCCATCGATAAAAGCCGTTCCGTAATATAATGCATCGTCAGAATCTTTGGTATCTAGAGCCACAATTCTGTTGGATGCAAGGTTCAAATCTAAAATCCAATCACCAAAATTATGATGGCGAATTCCTCCGCTCAATACTCCTTTTGTATTGTATTTAGAGTCATTAATTTTTATATTTCTAAATGAAAACTGATTTTCTGTTATATCAACAACCGAATTATTTTCGAAATTATAATCGATATTTAAGTACGGGATTTTTAAACCTGCTTTGTTCAAATACAATCTGCCTTTAATTTCTGGATTTTCCAATTCTCCTTCAAAACTCGCTGTTCCGGAAGCTAATCCTCGAATATTTGTAATCACATTACCGCCTAAAGCACTAAAGACGCCCATATTAAAATTATTAAGTCGAAGATCTAGATCTAGTAATGTTTTTTTGTTTTCGATAAATATGTTTCCGTCGGCAGAAAAAGATTCTAATCCGTCATTTTTTAAGACTGAATTAATTTTGAAATTTTTAAAACTATCATCACCTTTTACATCGATAGCTAATTTCCCTAAAGCTAAATTGTTAATACTTAAACTATCAATGGATACTGATGCTGTTGGCTCATAAATAGATTTATTTTGTTTAAAATTAACTAATCCGTTTACTTTTCCTTTAAATTTTAAGCTATCTATAGATGGTGTAATTTTGTCGAGTTCAATATCTTTTAACGAAAGTTTTAAATCCTTATAAGTTGAATCTCGCAAAACACCCATAAGTTCCAATACCTGATTTTTGTGTGACATTGTTATTCTTTCGAAAGAAAAATCAGTCATCTTTTTGTTGAAAATTATCTTGTTGTCTTTAGATTCATTTTCATTTATGAACCACAAATAATTTTTGAAGTTTACTTCCGATTTTTTGATTCCAACTACACTATTTTTGTCTTTATTGATGGTGTGATATAAGTTTAAATTATAAAAATCATCTGCTTTTTTCCCTCCTTTAAACTCTGTTCTAAAAAATAAAGTATCGTTTGCCGTTACATTTATCAAACTAAAATCAGATACTTTATAATGTTTTGTTTTGATGCTATCCATCTCGACATAAACATTATACAAAGGATTTTTATTGTCTATATCAATGCTTATATTGTCGAAATAATTATTGTAAGCCGTAATTGTTGGCGATTTGAAATTGAATTTAAACTCATCATTATCAGAATTTATCATTCCTTTCATAAAAGTATTTTCACCTAGAGAAACTTGCGGAAGAAAAATTTCGATTAGTTTGCTGTACACATTAAAATCGAATTTCAAGAACTGACCTTTGTTTACTTTATTTGGCGAATAATTAGCATATAAACTTCCTAAAGAATTTTCTACCAGTTTTTGAAGCTGATTAAACTGAAATTTTCCTACCACTTTTCCTTCAATAATATCGGGAGAATTGATGGTCATGGTTCTAATACGATTTTCGTCAAAAGAGGATTTTACCACAAAATCATCAAAAAAGTAAGTGTCTTTGTTATTTTCGTAAGAAGTTTGATTTATAAAAACTTCTCCGTATAAATTATCTATTGTATTTCCTTGCAATTTCATCGTAACATCACCACGAAAAACCGAAATAGAATCGGCAGTATATAGTTTTAGTTTTTTAAGATTCGCATATTCAACATTGGCATGAAAATCGTATTTATTCTCTTTCTTGTTTAGGTTAAGAATTCCATCGAAATCCATTTGCAAATTCGGGTCATTTACATTTATATCTCCTTTGAATATCGATTTTATCATGGTTCCATCAACCACCATATTCTTGTAATTGTATTTATTGTAATAAACACTTTGCACTGTTCCTTTAATTTCAGTATCCAAATACTTTTGGTTGAATCCTTTTCCGTCAACATCTAAATCAAGATTTACAACACCAACATCGGTTCTATTTAAGAGTTTTCCTAAATTAAAATTATCTAGTTTTACGTTTCCTATATAGGTTGCATTGTCTATATTATCAATACTTGTCATACTCAAATTAGACTTTATATTTCCTAGAGCAGTTTTTAATGAAATATTTGCTTTTATGGTTTTTAAAGTAACTTCTGTCGTTCCTGAAAGATTAAATACACCAAATTTCTTGAATGTTGTGGGAAGATTTTCCCCTAAAACTCTAGGTAAAATTGCGTTAAGATTATTATAGGTTGAGGATATTTTAGAAAAATTACCTTTCATATAAAAATCCCCTTTATTTTTAGAAAAAAGGTTTTTAAACGTAAAATCTCCAATAATTTCGGATTTGTTATTGTCTATTAATTTCAGATTTTTTGTAGAAAAATTATTTAATGTC
>NZ_JAYWDT010000103.1:0-18967 GCF_043779715.1 Flavobacterium sp. | reverse complement strand
ATTTACAGATTCAAAAAAGAGTTAATAACCAATTAACACAAAGATTTTCATAGTAAAATAAATTTGCAATTCAATAATTTATTTTACCATGAAAAAACAAACTTTACTTATTTTATTAGGGATTTTTATTAATATACAAACTAATGCACAGTCTTTATTTCCTTATTTACAAAATGCAACACCAACATCGATATATATAAATTGGAAAACAGATAGTAATTCCGAATCGATAGTTGAGTACGGAACTTCATCTTCAAATCTAAGTGTAACAGTAACTGGTAATACTAATATTTTTACAGACTCAGGATACCCAGGTAATTATTTTTATCATAATGTAAAAATAATTAACTTATCTCCAAACACGAAATATTATTACAGAATCAAAACAGGAATAAACGTATCTGCAATCAATTCATTTAAAACACTTCCTAATCCAGGACAACCTTCTACTGCTGATGGTCATATTCGTTTCTTGATTATGGGAGACAACCAGTTGAAAGCAGTACCTCGTTACGATTCATTAGTATCCGCAGCTAAAAGAAAAATAAAGCAAAAATGGGGTTCAAATTTATCTCCTGATGATAACATTTCTATGACGTTTATGGTGGGAGATCAGGTAGATGTGGGAACCTTAGACCATTATGAAAACGTACATTTTAAAAAGAACAGAGGATTGTCAGGAAATATTCCAATCCAGACTACCGTTGGAAACCACGAAACGTATGGAACATTAGGAATGAACTCATACTATGACCATTTCTACATTAGCGAATTGAGTTATAAAGGAGTTTCATCCGGAACAGAAAATTATTATGCACAACAAGCGGGCAATGTTTTGTTTATCAGTTTAAGTTCGGAACATACTGGTGCGGCACAATTAAGTTGGCTGCAACAAGTTGTCGCTGCTGCGAATACAGATAATACAGTAGATTGGATTTTTTCTTTGAGCCACAGACCGTATCAAGCAGAGCAATATGTAGGTGATATTTCTACATGGGTTAGAGATACTGCTGTTCCTTTATTAGTAACTTCTCCAAAATATTCCATGCATATTGGGGCGCACCACCATTTGTATCACAGAGGTCAATTGAAAAACACACCAATATATAACATCATTTCTGGCGGAACTGCTTGGGATCAATATTGGGGTTCATCAACAGAACAGGATTTTGACGATGTTCAAAAAACCATCTGCAACTGGATTTACCAAATTGTTGATATTGATGTAACCAATGGAAAAATGGATGTTGAAAGTTATTCTATAGGAAGTGTTGACCAATGGAAAAACAACCAATTGATGGATACTTTTCATCGATATAAAAACAAACCAGCTCCAGTTAAACCAACTATTACGAATGTTTTTCCTGCCAGTGTAACTTTGCCTTTAACGGTTTCAGGTTCAGCATACAGTACCACTTCAGGCGAATTATTAAATACGAGTCAGTTTTTGATTTCACAAACACCAACATTCGATATCATTAAGAAAGAAATATATCGTGATTTTGAAAATTTATACGGTAAGTACGGCACTAGAAGAGATTCTACAGTCAATGTGAATCTTGGAATTGATATTACTAAGATGACTTTGGCTTCAAATTCACTTCCTAACGGACAGTATTACACTAAATTAAGATACAGAGATCGCAATTTAGAATGGTCTCCGTGGAGCGATGTTAAGATATTTACAGTTACTGGAAGTACAACAGTAAACACACAAATAACTACAGATGCCTTAACTTATTCGCAAAATGCGCCCATAAGAGTTAATTTTACTGATGCACCTCTCAGTACCTCAACCTGGATAGGATTATACAAAGAAGGACAAACACCTGGAGGAGCAACACCTTCTCAAACATGGCAATACACTGATGGAAATGCTGCTGGCTTTATAAATTTCTCAAGCGGATTAGCCACTAAAGGACGCTATTTTGTAGCCATATTTTCAAATGGTGGCTATACAGAAATTTCAGCAAGAAAATATTTTTATGTTGGTCCAGTTCCAGTATTAAGCACGAATCAGACGGAATATCCAGTTGGCGCTCCAGTAATTGTAAGTTATACTAACTGTCCACAATTAACAAATGACTGGATTGGAATTTATAAAATGGGCGTAAATCCAGGAGGAGCAGTTCCTGCTACAAGTTATCAATATGTTACTACTATATCGGGTTCTAAGACTTTTAACGGTTTGGCAAAAGGATATTATTATGCTGAATATTATTTGCAAAATGGTTACAGTCCAATTGGGAATAAAGTTTTCTTTAAAATTGGAGATATCGTAACCGAATTATGGATTAATAAGCCTGTTTATGATTTAGGAGAACAAATTTCTGCTTCATGGACAGATGCTCCTGGAATTGTAAAAGATTGGTTAGGAATTTACCATGAAGGAGACAACCCAAATATTCAACCTTTGGTGAGTTATACTTATTTTGGAGGATTAGCTGAAGGAACAAAAAATATTACAGGACCAGAATTACCTACACAAACAGGAAATTATTTTATAGTAATGTTTACTGATGACTCTTACAATGAAGTATCAAATAGAGTAACTTTTGAAGTTGTTGGTACTTTAGGCAATGATGAATTTAAAATTGATAATGGATTAAAAGTATATCCAAATCCTGCAAAAAGGGACAATCAAACATTTATTCAGTCGGATTATCCAATTGACGAAATAGAGATTTTTAATATGGAGGGAAAATTGATGTATGCTACTAAAAATGTAAATAATAACAAGTATTCTTTAATTACTCAAGATTTAGCAAAAGGAACTTATATTTTAAAAATTCATTCACGTAAATTATTTACGGCAAAATTGATTGTTAATTAAAATAATTGATCATTAATAGATATTCTTCCTAATTAAGTTATTCTTTAAAATATAAATCGGCAAAAGAAAGTGTATTCACTTTCTTTTGCCGATTTATTAACAATACTAAATTCTTCTAGTAAACTCTTTATATTAAATCAAGTTACCATAAGAGGTATTCTTTTAGTATTATCAATTTTTTTTCTCTAGTTTTTTTACAATACTTTTTATATCCTGTTCTTTACTTTTTGGATAAATCAATAAAATTCCTTCCTTATCTACAATGATATAATCGTTTAAACCATCAATAATGATTAGTTTGTGGGCATCGGAACGAACAATATTATTAGAGGAGTTTTCGAGTAAAACTTTGGCATTTACAACCGCATTATTATTTTCGTCTTTTTCTAATTTTTCGTGAAGCGAACCCCAAGTTCCTAGGTCATTCCAATCGAAAGTGGCAGGAAGAACATACACGTTTTTAGCGGTTTCCATTACGGCATAATCGATAGAAATATTTTCAGCAAACGCGTAATTTTCTTCTATAAATTGCTTTTCGGCAGGCGTATTATAACTTTCTAATCCTTTTAAGAACAAAGCATTCATTTTTGGTTGAAAGGCAGAAAAAGCTTCTGTAATTGTTTTTACACTCCAAATAAAAATCCCACCATTCCAAAGGAAATTTCCAGAATCTAGGAATGATTTTGCGGTTTCATAATCGGGTTTTTCTCTAAATTGGTTTACTTTTTTTATCGGATTAGCATCGGTTTTATCATATTCGATATAACCAAAACCCGTATTGGGAAATGTAGGTTGAATCCCTAATGTCATCAATGCGTTTTCATGGGTGCAAAAATCGAAACATTGTTGCAAATTTTGGATAAAATCCGTTTCGTCTTCAATCCAATGATCGCTTGGCGCCACAACCATTACCGCATTTGGGTTTAATTTCTGAATTTTTAATGACGCATACAAAATACAAGGCGCAGTATTTCTCATTGCCGGTTCTAATAAAACTTTCTCTTGTTTTACCAATGGCAATTGTTCTAAAACCAAATGATTGTAACTTTCGTTGGTTAAAATCAGAATGTTTTCGACAGGAATTAACTTGGCTAATCTCGAAAAAGTCTTTTGTATTAATGTTTCTCCCGAGCCTAACATATCGTGAAATTGCTTAGGAAATTCGGCTGTACTTACTGGCCAAAATCGTGATCCAACACCACCAGCCATTAATATTGCGTAATAATTTTTATTCATTTTTATGCCTAATTTTTTAACAATTCTACTTCTGCATTTGGATTAAATAAATAAGTTCTTCCAGAATTTACCTCTAAACATTCGTATCTTTTTAATCTTAAGGCTACTTTTTTAAAAATTTTACCATTATGAATACGAAATACACTTCCGTAGGGAATCTCAAAGATATAATTTTTATCGTTCTCTGGATCAAATTGTTTTAACGCTAATGATAAAGTAGCATCTGTATCGCTACTGGCTTTTGGATTCCTGAAATGTCTTGCCAACAATGGCAATAATTGACTTGGAAATATCTCGGGACGAATAAACGGAACCATCAATCGCTGAAAAGTCAGTTTCCATTCGTCGCCGTGCGGTTTTATATTTCGTCCGTATTTTTCGAAAGCCACTAAATGGGCAATTTCGTGAATTAAAGTCATTAGGAATCGATACTTATTCAAACTGGTGTTTACAGTAATTTCGTGTTTTCCAGACAAACCTTTTCGGTAATCTCCGTGACGAGTTACTCGTTCATTGACGATTTTTAGATGCACTTGATTGATTTTTATTAATTCAAAAACTGGCTCTACCGAATGCTCTGGTATGTATTTCTCTAAAACAGTTTTCATTTACGGCGTTGTTGTTGAAACTTGCAAAACCCTTCCATTATAATATTTATTTCCTGTTAAAGCAAAATTATAAATATAATCAGCCATTTCCGTGGCCGAAAGCGGTGCTTCATAACCTGGAAAAGCTTCCTGCAACATTTCGGTGTTTACAGAACCCAATGCTAAAACATTGAACGAAATGCCTCTTTCTTTATATTCTTCAGCTAACAATTCAGATAACGTAATCACTGCGCCTTTGCTCGAACTATAAGCCGCAAGACCCGCAAACTTCATACTTCCCTGAATTCCTCCCATCGAGCTAATAGTCACTACATGACTTCCTTTTTGAAGGTAAGGCAAACAAATACGTGTTAGATTTGCTACACCAAAAACATTAACTTTATATATATTTTCGAATTCCTGTGATGTGATTTCTCCAAAAGGTTTTAACAAAAGTGAACCCGCATTATGAACTATAACATCGACTTTTTTCCAAGTGTTGGAAAGGAAATTTTCTACTTGTTGCAATTCTTCTTCATTAGACAAATCGACTGAAAGGCAAGTGATATTTTTATTATCGATTAATTCTTGTGGCATTTTTCTAGAAATAGCTAAAACATTGTGTCCTGCATTTGCAAATTGTAAGGCTAACTCGTAACCAATTCCTCTAGAAGTTCCTGTGATGATGATGTTTTTCATAAAAAATGAATTTAAGCTAAAATAAAAAAAATCTCATCAAGATTTGTCAAGATGAGATTTTATATTTAGAAACAAATTGACAATTATGCCAACATAGTAACCGGATTTTCAACAAATTGCTTCAATGTTTGTAAGAATTGTGCTCCAGTTGCTCCGTCAACTGTTCTGTGATCGCAAGCTAAAGTTACTTTCATAGTATTTCCTACTACGATTTGACCGTTTCTAACTACTGGCTTCTCAACAATAGCACCAACAGATAAAATCGCTGAATTGGGTTGATTTATTATTGATGTGAATTCAGTAATACCAAACATTCCAAGATTTGAAACTGTAAATGTGCTTCCGTCCATCTCGGCAGGCGTTAGTTTTTTAGTTTTAGCTTTTCCTGCTAAATCACGAACACTTGAACCAATTTGAGTTAAACTCATTTGGTCTGCAAAGTTTAAAACAGGCACTACTAATCCGTCTTCAACTGCTACAGCAACTCCAATATTTACATGATGATTGATAATCATTGCGTCTTCTCTCCATTGAGAATTCACTTGCGGATGTTTCTTTAGAGCCATCGCACAGGCTTTGACAACCATATCATTAAATGACACTTTAGTATCAGGAATCGTATTGATTGTTGCACGAGATTTCATGGCTTCGTCCATCGAAATTTCGATAGTTAGATAGAAATGAGGTGCTGTAAATATAGATTCTGATAATCTTTTCGCAATGGTTTTACGCATTTGCGAATTCTTAATTTCTTCCGAGAATTTTTCTCCAGCAGGAACAAAAGGTTTTACAACAGAAGCAGAACTATTTGCTACAGGCGAAGTAGAAACTGTTTGTTGAACTGCAACTTGAGGTGTAAATCCTTCTACATCTCCTTTTACAATTCTACCATTTTCTCCTGAACCTTTCACTTGTGATAAGTTGATTCCTTTGTCTTGTGCAATTTTTTTAGCTAAAGGCGAAGCAAAAACTCTATCCGTTGAATTTGGTGTTGAGTTTTGGTTATTTGATGTTGGATTAGAAACTTCGGTAGCTTTTTCAGCAACTGGAGCAGTAACATTTCCAACTTTTTTATAATTTTCTGCAATTCCTGTAATATCTGTTCCGTCTGGTCCGATAATAGCTAAAACGCTATCAACTGGTGCAGATTCTCCTTCTTGAATTCCTACAAATAACAAAGTTCCAGCATTGAAAGATTCAAATTCCATTGTGGCTTTATCAGTTTCAATTTCGGCAAGAATATCTCCTTCGGAAACTTTGTCACCTACTTTTTTCAACCAAGTTGCAACAGTTCCGTCGGTCATTGTGTCTGAAAGTCTTGGCATTGTAACAACTACAACTCCTTTTGGCAAAGTGGTTTCAGGTTTTGAGTCTTGGTTTTTTGGAGTTTCAACTACTTCAGAAGCAACTTCCGTTTTTGTAGCTACTGGATTTCCATTTAATAAAGCAGAAATATCTTCTCCTTCTTTTCCTATAATAGCTAGAAGCGAATCAACAGGCGCCGATCCTCCTTCTGGAATTCCAATATGTAAAAGCGTTCCTGAATTGAATGATTCAAATTCCATAGTTGCTTTATCGGTTTCAATTTCAGCAAGAATATCGCCTTCAGAAATTTTATCGCCTACTTTTTTTAACCAAGTTGCTACTGTTCCTTCCGTCATCGTATCGCTTAAGCGAGGCATTGTTATTACTGTTGCCATAATTATAGTCTATGAGGAATAAATGGATAATTTTCTTGATCGTAAACCACATCATACAATTGTTGCACTTCTGGGAAAGGAGATTCTTCGGCAAATGCTACACATTCTTCTACTAAATCTTTTACTCTTTCGTCAATGACTTCAATTTCTTCTTCTGTAGCATATTTTTTCTCCATAATTACATCAAGAACTTGAGTAATTGGATCTATTTTTTTGTATTCTTCTACTTCTTCTTTAGAACGATATAGTTGCGCATCAGACATCGAGTGACCTCTAAAACGGTATGTTTTCATTTCCAAGAAAGTTGGTCCATCTCCACGACGTGCTCTATCAATAGCTTCATGCATCGCTTCAGCAACTTTTACAGGATTCATTCCGTCAACTGGTCCGCAAGGCATTTCGTATCCTAAACCTAGTTTCCAGATATCTGTATGATTCGCTGTTCTTTCTACTGAAGTTCCCATGGCATAACCATTATTTTCTACAATAAAAACAACTGGCAACTTCCACAACATCGCCATATTAAAAGCTTCATGCAGTGAACCTTGACGTGCTGCACCATCACCAAAATAGGTTAAGGTAACACCATCGCGACCAAAATATTTATCCGCAAAAGCCATTCCGGCTCCAACAGGAATTTGAGCTCCTACGATTCCGTGACCTCCAAAAAAGCCTTTTTCTTTCGAAAAAATGTGCATCGAACCTCCCATTCCTTTAGATGTTCCCGTTACTTTTCCAAGTAATTCAGCCATTACAGCTTTTGGATCTACACCCATTCCTATTGGTTGTACGTGGTTACGATAAGCAGTAATCATTTTGTCTTTTCCTAGTTCCATTGCGTGCAAAGCACCTGCAAGAACTGCCTCTTGCCCGTTATATAGGTGAAGAAATCCTCTTACTTTTTGTTGTATATAAAGCGCTGCTAGTTTGTCTTCAAACTTTCTCCAAAGTAGCATGTCTTCGTACCACTTTAAGTAAACTTCTTTTGTAATTTCTTTCATCTAAATTTTCTTTTTCTAGTATTTTACGCTTGCAAATTATCTTATGAATTTTAAATCCCGACATCTTACAAATTTGCGAAAAGCAAAAATAAGACATTCCAAGTAAGAAGTAAAATTTAACTGCTTTTTTTTAATAAAAATTACAAGAAGTTCTTATCAAATGTTAATGGAAGTAAATTTTGTATTGAATTTGATTTATAAATTTCACCTGTTTCTCCCATAAAATAAATTTCGATGGGAACGTCTTGTCTAAATTCATATTCGAAAATAGATTGGCGACAAGCACCACATGGCGGAATAGGTTTTGTCGTTACAGATACCGTAGAACCTGCTGTAATTGCCATTTTTACAATTTTTGCCTGAGGATAAATAGCTCCTGCGTGAAAAATCGCCACTCTCTCTGCACACAATCCTGACGGATACGCAGCATTTTCTTGGTTTGAACCCAAAGCAATTTCGCCATTATCTAACAAAATAGCCGCTCCTACATTAAATTTAGAGTATGGGGCATAAGCCTTTTTTCGAATTTCGATAGCTTTTTGCATTAATTCATTTACATCATTAGGCAATTCTTTCATCGATTCAAAAACCGACAGTTGCGTATTTATATTAATCTCTTTCATAATTTGTTAAGGGAAAAAAAATCCAAATCTCAGTAATTGAAATTTGGATTAATTATTTATTATTTATTAATTTTAATTTTGATCATAGTCATCACCGAAATTGAATGTTAGAGAAAAACGCAAGGTATTCTCTAAAGGATTTGGCACTTTTGATGCCGAAAACAAATAAGAAACATCTAAAGTAACTACATTATATTTGAAACCTGCTCCTAATGTAAAATATTTTCTCTTCCCTTTTTGTTCACTTTCATGAAAATATCCCAAACGTAAAGCAAATGAATCTTGGTACCAATATTCTGCTCCAGCAGCATAAGTAAACTCTTTTAGTTCTTCGCTAAAACCATCTGGCGCATCACCAAAAGATTTGAAAATTCCCGAAGTCCAACCAATAGCTTTATAATCTGCATTAGCTTGCGCTACACCATTTTCTCCAGCATCTAAGGTATCTCCATCACCGTTTGAATCGACAGGAACTGGAATTTGCGGAGTTGGAACTAATAGTTTTGCAAATTCAACATTGGCAGAAATTTTGTTATAATCGTCTAAAATAAAATCGAAACCTCCACCTATCCTTAGATTTGAAGGTAAAAAATTAGCGTTATTTTCGGCACCCGTAGCTCCGTCATAATTTAATTTAGGCCCTAAATTTTGAAGATTAAAACCACCTCTCCAACGACCATTAAAATCGGTATAAGCAATTTCTTCTGATTGATAATAACCGGCAACATCTATTGCAAAAGTGCTTGCTGCCGAAGCGTCTACTGTCCCTGAAGCTACTTTTAGATTAGATCTAATATAACGTCCCGCAACTGCCATAGAAAATTTCTCACTCAGCTTTAATGAGTAAGATAAATCTAATGCCAATTCATTTGGTTTTACAATATTTAGTGCTGTTCCTTGATCATCTGTCAATTGAATTTCGCCTAAACTAAAATAACGCAAACTTGACCCTATAGCGCTTCTTTCATTTATTCTATTAAAATAGTTAAGTTGTCCTAATGAAATATCATTGACAAGCGCTGTTAAATATGGCGTATAACTTACCGCGAAACCTTGTTTCTTTGTTGAAAAAGCATATTTTGCAGGATTGTATTGTTGCGAATAGGCATCGGGCGAAGTGGCAACTCCGTTATCTCCCATACCTGCTGCACGAGCATCGGAAGCGATTAATAAAAACGGCACTCCTGTTGTTATAGGACGGTCGGTTTGTGCATTTACATTAATTCCTATAAATAATCCAGATAATATAAAAACGATTCTCTTCATTTTATTTTTTGATATAATAATTAACAAATATATATTCTTTTATTAAAGAATTACTAGTTTCTCGATTTTTTCCGTTTTTTTATTAGTAACATTCGATTTTACGGTGAGTTTATAAACATAAACTCCTTTCCCTATTTTGTCGCCAAAATCATCGCGCCCGTCCCAAGTAATGTCACGCGAGGTAAAACCTTCATTGCTTACAATCTGGTTTTTTGTCCAAACTATTTTTCCTGTAATAGTAAATACTTGCACTTGAACTTCCAGTTGCTCCAATGGCTTGTTATGGGTAAACCAAAACTCAGTATGGTTTACAAATGGGTTTGGATAATTTAAGACGTTTGTTAGTGTTAATGTTTCGTCTCCTGCTACAATAAATTGTAAATCTGCTGTTACTATATTATTATAAACATCCCAAGCTTTGAATGTTAAGGTATGTAAACCTATTGCTAAATTTCTGAAAGGATATTTTAGTTTTCCTTTTGTATAATTATTTAGTTCGGTTTCATAAAAATCATTCAATATATATGGTTTTGTTTCGTCACCATCTAAATAGGCAACAATATCATGACCTATTCCGCTGGCTGTATTTATACCATGTTCGTCTTCCAGAAAAGCTAGAAATAATGGTGACTGATTTGTGATTCCGCCAGAAGCGAAAGATTCGTCATTCATATAAATTCTTATTTTTGGAGGCACAACATCAGCAACTGCATTAATATTTAGTCCACCTATTTTTACAGAAAAATCAGAACCTGTTTGATCATCTAATAGATTATTGTTTTTTGCATAAAAACTTACTTTCCCATTTCCTACAGGTATTTTTATATCACGCGGAACAACAAACCCAAATTCGAACTGACCATTTGTTACCGATGCATTTCCTCTAAAAATGGTTTCGCCTAATGTGGCAAAATTCATTATTTCTAACGTTCCATTAATATATGTCCCGTCATTTGCTAAAGTGGTACGGTTTATATCTTTGTCATATATATTTACAGCTAATTCTCCGTTGTAGTTTGTTAGCGGCACATCAAACTCGTCTGTAACTTCCCCGGAAATTGTTGCATAGGCTAATGCTTGTAACACATCTGGAGAACCAGCTATTGGCACTCCATTTATTTTTGTTAATCTTATTTTTGGTTTCGGAATAGCTAGTTTTAGCGCTGGATCTCCAATATAAAAAACCACATTATTTCCTGAATTTCCAGACATCACTTTGGTCAACCTAACGGATTCTGCTACGGAACTATAATTATTAGAACCGTAAGCAAATAGTTTTGAAGCCAAATTAACATTGAATGTTTCTCCTGTTGACTGCCCTATTTGTCTTGTTGTAGTAACCATTGATACTGCACCACCTGAAGGATTCCAATAAGTATGCTCGCCAGCAGTCGGTCTTAACGGATCATCAAAACGGGTAAACTCACAGGTTACAGTTATAAATAATGGATATTTGTATCGATTATTTAAAGCCATAGCATCTTTTGTTTCAAAAATCCTTTCTCCTGCAAGACCATCCTCTCCTCCGTGTCCGAAATAATTAAAAACCAAGGCTCCTTGCCCGAATGAATTTATAAAATCTTCTTTGGCTTTAGGATATTTTTGTCCGCCCGATGTTGTTTCTTGTACATAAGAATCGGTATGTATTTTTTTTACATTAAAAAAAGGTTTTTCTAGCGTAACTCTATTTGCTAAATCATCTAAATCCGACTGCAAAGTAGCATCACTATCTTTATCTATATCATCAGATATAAAAATTAAATTATTTCGCCATCTTCCGTAAGATTTTTTATCGTAGTAATCTATGACTTTCGTGACCATTTGTTCAGCTTGTGACAGGCTCGAAATTAGCATTCTTCCTACGGCCACATCTAAACCTAATGAGGTTACCATACTTCCTTCGTTAGGATCCATTAATCCGAAATAATCATCAGAAACAAACGACCCTGAAAGGGAGAAACTTTCCATAGATTGAAATACTGGAACAATGTTAGTATTGTTTTTTATTCTGTCTTTAAAATCAAACGATGCATCACCAAAAAGACATAAATATTTTAGTTTCTCGCTTGGCGCTGATGGATTGTCGTAAACGTATTTTACAAAGTTTCTAACAGCACCTATATCTTGTTTTCCTGACGAAAATTCTTCGTACAAATTCTCTAGATTAATCACTTTTACATTCAGATTAGAATTTGTTCTATGAAAATTTGCTAATCGCTCTGCTTGGCTACTTAATGACGCTGGTGTAATAATAAGATAATCTACATCTTCAAAAACACCTTGTTTGTTTAAGAAAATTGTTCCTTTTAAATCTTGGTTATTCACGATAGAATTAGCGTCTTTTAGTGGTATATAAACATCTAAATTATCTACAATTATAAATTTTCTTTCGGCACCCATAAACGTTTTGAACGAAAATTGTGACTGTCCAGCATTTAATTTTGTCGCAACATTATATATATCTGTAATATCCCAAACCTGTTTTATCGAAGCCGCATTACTTATTTGATATTCGCAAGTTCCTATAGACGACGAAACAGCATCGACCGAAAATCTAAATTGTCTACCATAGCCATTCAGATTTGATTTTGCTTTTAAACTTATATAATCTAAATATCCTGCAGCACTTGGAACCCCATTGTTATTGTAATTTAAATCAATAGAAATATTTGCACTAGTTGCATTTATATTATTTAAAAGAGCAGATTCATCGCCAAGCGTAGCCGAAGAAATCCCTAATAAGTTAATATTTCCAATATTTAGATTATTTGCTTTTACAGAAAATGTAGAATTGTTAATACTAACAGCGGCAGCCTGAACTTTTAACAATACTGGGCTTGCTGTAACAATGTTGGGAAACGAAAACTGAAAATTCTGGTCATTAGTAACCTTAAACTGTTCTCCATACCATCTTCTTCCTAAGTGTGCGAGATTCGTTTTATCAATTTCATGATACTGATACTCATCATAAGTTGTGAATATTACATCTGGTGCTTGCGGAGATTCTACGATTGGCATAATTCTTTTCCCGTTTGATGCAGATGATGTTATATAATAATAAGATTTATCAGCATATAAATTAACATGAGTATCGCTATCGGCATTGTAATTATCGACCCCTTCGGCATAAAACAAAATATAATCACCATCATTAAAAACACCATCGCTTTCGCCAACAAACTGTATGGCATTTTCGGCTAAATCCGTTGGGTAAGGAACCGAATTTGTAAGCGGAATCATTCTTCCTCCGTTTCCGTAAATTTTTATTGTTTGAGGATTTACATTTACATCAAAACCTAATTCAACTAAAAATGCCTTAGAAACAATATAAACTCCAGATTTTTGAACATAAAACCTACGCCAACTTCCTGTTTTTAGTACCGAATTAGATATTGCAGTAATGTTTTTCTGATTTAAGCCATTGTCTATTCCTGCAACATAATCAAAAGTTAGGGACTTAACTCTTTTATAAAAATTACCTTCTTTTATAATAGGCGAAAAAGTTAGCAACCCATAATTTACCTCTCTTGCCTTTGCATTTTGAAGCGTTTCATTAAGCTTTTTTGGAATTTGTGATTTATCTAAATCTCTTAATTTTTCCTCAGCAACAGTTTCAAAAACAATATTTGATAATTTTAAGCTTTTCTCATCGATATCAAAAGGCACTTCGATTTTTTTAGAAAAGAAAACACTCTTTTTTACATCATTATATATAAAGGTCTCCGATTTAAAATTAGGAATACTTACTTTATAATTTTCAGTAACAGAATAATTTCCGTCTATCCAACTAATAGTAATATTATTATTTTGAGCAACAACTGTTTGAAAAACAAATATGACAATTAAACTGACGATTTTTTTCATATTCAAATATAACGTTATTAAATGTTTTTTATTTTAGTGAGTAAAAATAAAATTTAAAATACAATATAAAAATATATAGTGCGTTTATATACAAATAACCTAAAAATATTTTTTTTATTGTTTTTTTAAATATTTCTAAAAAAGGTGTTGCAGTTTAATGGTTAATTGTTATATTGCGCCACAAAATAATTACCTACGAAAGTATGAAAGTAAACAAAATTGTGACTGTAAGAGTGCTGTTTTCATTAATAGTACTGTTTGGATTTACTAGTTGTAGTAAAAAGTCTAGTTCGAAAAACACTTCTTCCGCTACCGGATGGAAGATTAACGACCCCAATGGTGGTTTCCAATACAACAATAATTTCACTAAACAAGAGACTGCTCCTGGATTAGTATTAGTTGAAGGTGGAACATTTACAATGGGTAAAGTTCAAGATGATGTTATGCATGATTGGAACAATACACCAAATCAGCAACACGTTCAATCTTTTTATATGGATGAAACTGAGGTTACAAACCTTATGTACATGGAATATTTAGACTGGACAAAAAGAGTATTTCCTCCTACTGAAGAAAATTACAAAAACATTTACGACGGAGCTCTTCCAGATACATTAGTCTGGAGAAATAGATTGGGTTATAACGAAACTATGACCAATAACTATTTGAGACATCCTGCTTACTCTCAATACCCTGTTGTAGGAGTAAACTGGATTCAAGCTAACGAATATGCTAAGTGGAGAACTGACCGTGTAAACGAATCAGTACTTGAAAGAGAAGGTTATATGAAAAAAGGTGCTAAAATTGTAGATGTAGATGCTAACAATACATTTAGTACAGAAGCATACTTAGCTTCTCCATCAACATCATTTGGCGGAAATGACAGTATTGTTTTGAAAAAAATGAAAGGAAGATCAAAAAAATCAGCCGATTCATCAAACGTATATGCACAAAAAACATCCGGAATACTTTTACCTGAATACAGACTACCAACCGAAGCGGAATGGGAATATGCATCTGCTGCTGATGTAGGAAATAGAGAGTACAATCTTTACAGAGGTCAGAAAAAATATCCTTGGAAAGGTTCTTACACACGTTCTGGAAGCAGATCTTCAAGAGGAGATCAATTAGCCAATTTCAAACAAGGGAAAGGTGATTACGGAGGAATAGCAGGATGGTCTGATGACGGTGCTGATATTACTGCTCCTGTAAAATCATACAAACCAAATGATTTTGGATTGTACGATATGGCAGGTAACGTTGCAGAATGGGTACTAGATGTTTACAGACCTATGATTGATGATGAAGCAAATGATTTTAACTATGTTCGTGGAAACGTTTATACTAAAAATAAAATTGGTGATGACGGAAAAATCGAATTAGTAACTTCAGAAAACATTAAGTATGACACGCTAAGTAACGGTAAAGTTATTGCTAGAAACAAACCTGGAGAAATTGCACAAGTTCCTGTTGATGAAAAAGAAACTTATTTAAGACAAAACTTCGACAAGAGTAATGAAATAAACTACAGAGATGGTGATAAACAATCTACACGTTTCTTTGATTATGGCGCTTCTGAAGAAGGAGAAGCTAAAAAAGACAATAAAAATAGAATGTACGATTCTCCAATTCATAATGTTTCTGCAGATACTACAGGAAAAATGGATAGAAAATTTGACAAATCTGCAAAAAGAACAACACTTATTGGTGACGACGTAAGAGTATACAAAGGTGGTTCTTGGAGAGACAGAGCATATTGGTTAGATCCAGCACAAAGAAGATATTGTCAACAAGACATCGCTTCTGATTATATTGGATTTAGATGTGCAATGTCTAGAGTTGGACCAAAATCTGACATGCCAAAAAGAGCAAGAAATTAATAATTTCTTTATACAATATTTAAAAGCCCTAAATTTTTAGGGCTTTTATTTTTTTATTACTTTCGTATTATGAAAATCGAAGAAATTTACCAATGCTACTTACAGTGTACCTCCGTAAACACGGATACACGAAGAATAGAAAACAACTCTTTATTTATTGCCTTAAAAGGAGAAAACTTTGATGCCAATACATTTGCCGAAGAAGCTATAAGCAAAGGCGCATTATTTGTAATCATTGATGACAAAAAACATCATACTGATAAAGACAAAATGATTCTTGTCTCAAACAGTCTACAAACGCTTCAAGAATTAGCAAAACACCACCGTCAGCAATTAGGCCTTCCTATTATTGCCCTAACAGGAAGTAACGGAAAAACAACAACCAAAGAACTTATAAACGTTGTACTTTCAAAAAAATACAATACTAAAGCAACCATTGGCAATCTAAACAATCACATTGGCGTTCCGCTCACACTGCTATCATTCAACGAAGATACTGATATTGGCATTGTAGAGATGGGTGCAAATCACCAAAAAGAAATAGAATTATTATGTTCTATCACTGAACCTGACTTTGGGTACATCACAAATTTCGGCAAAGCACATCTAGAAGGTTTTGGGGGAATTGAAGGAGTTATCAAAGCAAAAAGCGAACTATATCATTACTTAGAAGAAAACAAAAAAACAGCTTTTGTAAATTTTGATGATGATATTCAAAATGAAAAAACTGCACAAATAGCACGTTATAGTTTTTCACAGAAAGCAAAAAACGATGTTACAATAGATTCTGTTACAGCAAATCCTATGGTTAAAATTAATTATAACCATATCGAGATACAATCGCATTTAATAGGATTATATAATGCAAACAATATAAATGCAGCCATAACCATTGGGAAATATTTTAACATTTCTGATATTGATATTAAAGAGGCCATCGAAAATTATATTCCTACAAATAATCGTTCCCAACTTATAGAAAAAAATAGCAATCATATTATTTTAGATGCCTATAATGCAAATCCGAGCAGTATGACAGCTGCTATTTCAAACTTCATTCAAATCGAAGCAAAGGAAAAAATAGCTGTTTTAGGCGATATGTTCGAATTAGGAAAAGAAAGCTTAATCGAACATGCAAAAGTGATTCAATTGTTAGAAAATACAGACATTGAAACTTTTTTTGTTGGTAAAGACTTCTTCACAAGCAAAATTGAAAAAGCTAATTTACATTTCTTCGATACGTTTGAAAGTTTTGAAAAAAACTTTCAAACAGTAAACCCTAAAAATCTAACCATTTTAATCAAAGGATCTAGAGGAATGGCTTTAGAGAGAACTCTAGAAATCATATAAAACATTGACCCAAACTATTTAAGTCCTACAGTAATGTGGGACTTTTTTTCTTCCAAAAAATAAATTCAGTAACTTTATAAAACAAAAAATAGAAAACATGTCACTATTCAATAATTGGAATCAAGAATTAGAACCATTATTAGAAAAATATAAAGAAAAAAAACATCCGCTAGATTATAAAAATCTATATCAATTAATAGTGATGGTAGTTTTATCAGCCCAAGATTCTGATGCAAACATCAATAAAATAGCTGCCTCATTGTTTGAAACTTACCCAAATATGGAAAGTCTCTCAGTTTCCAATATCGATTCTTTAATTCCACACATAAGCAAAGTTAGAAATTTCGGAACCAAAGCCAGCTGGCTCATCGAAATCGCTCAGACCCTTAAAGAAGACAAAAATATTCCAAAAACAATGACCGAACTTGTCGCTTTAAAAGGGATTGGTAGAAAATCAGCCAATGTCATGATGCGGGAAGCTGGTTCCCAATCTGAAGGCATCATCGCTGATTTACATGTCATTCGAGTTGCTCCCAGAATTGGATTAATTACCGAATCCAAAGATGGTAATAAAGTCGAAAAACAATTGATGCAAATTTTACCAAAAGTAATTTGGGGCGAAATTGGTATGGCAATTTCGTTTTTAGGGCGAGAAATTTGCAGACCAACCAACCCTAAATGCAACGAATGTCCAATTAACAAAAGCTGTCATTATTACAATTCTTTATAAATTCCTTTTTGGCGTAACCCTTCGTGAAAAACTTCGGGTCGGGCTCTGCGCTGTATCTTTTGCTATTTTCTTTAAAAAGCAAAAGGATGGCGCTTCGATCCCTCACGCGGACAATCGTAATAGGTCAAGCTTGTTTTAACAAAAAAAAAAAAAATGATTGTCTTCTCTTTTTAAAAAGTTGTATCTATTTGATAATAGATGCAAGTTCGTACATCTGAAATATAACACACAAAAATTTATTAACTTTATATTTCACCCCTTGATCCGCATGGACTCCTAATCAATTTTCATCTGTATATTTACTCCATCCTCCCGTAAGAATATTGTCTTTAATAATGCCAATTCCAAAATAGGACAAGACTTCTTCATCATACCATTCTAACACAATTTGATCCTCTTTTTCGATTATAACCATCTTAAAAATTGATGTTTCTGGCATACCATTAGTACTATAAGTAATGATATAATTTCCTATATATTGATCCCCCTGTCCACCATTTGCAATACCGGTTCCTGATGTTACTTTTCCATCTATAAAATAACTCCAGACAGCATTTATTTGTCCAGTTTCGAAATTTTTTTCGTAAATAATAGTTCCTACGTTATTCATCTTTCAATACTTTATTTTATAATTAAATTTTTTATTCTATTACTTTTTCAAATCAATAACAGAATCAATAAATTCTAATAATCAGACTGTCCGAAAAACTCTGATCTTAGCTCTTCAAAGGTTCTATCTCTTTTTCCACTTAATATGTTTAATGAAAGAGACACTAACTCTAAATGGTCCACAATTTTAATTTATAATGCTCTTATATTAAATTAATTATCTAATTTAGAGTGACTAAAAACCAACCACTCTTAATCAACAGGAAAAGACTTAACTTTTCTATATAATTATTGCTAACACTATAAAATTCTTTGATTATCAAACAAAAAATTAAAATTGTACAAAATAAAATTTACGAAAAACTACATCGTGAACCGTCCTATATTCATCCCCGATTGAAATTTATTCCAAATATTATTGTGAATTTAATTAGTTTTCTTCTATCAATTACCGTTATTGCAAGTTTACTTTATCTAGTTGTTCAATTTTTAATCAACAAATTTTATTATTTTAAATAAAATTATAACCTTCAAAAACATAATTACAATCTAGACTAATATTAATCAAAATAATCCTTATAAAAGTAAG
>NZ_JAYWDT010000102.1:0-8415 GCF_043779715.1 Flavobacterium sp. | reverse complement strand
AAATAATTAAATTTAGTTTTAATTATAAATAATATTATGCAATTTTGTTTCAGTTAATAATCAAATAAGCGATTAGCTGAATCAATAAAATAAAATATTATGTGCGGAATACTAGCCATTATCGGAAAAGGAAAAGATGTAGAATTAGTAAAAACATTATCTAAAAGAATGTCACATCGCGGACCAGACGAAAGTGATTTATACATTACAGAAAACGGACATATTTTAAGTCACGAACGTCTGTCAATTATCGATTTGCATTCAGGACGTCAACCAATTCAAGGAACTTCTTCAGCTTGGATGATTCATAATGGCGAAATTTACAACCATCAAGAGTTAAGAGAGGGAATATTAAAACAGCATACTTTTAGAACCAAATCAGATTCGGAAGTGATTGTGCATTTGTATGAAGAATTTGGTTATGATTTTCTAAATAAGTTAGATGGCGATTTCGCTTTTGTGGTCATAGATGGCGACGATTATATTGCAGGACGTGACCCAATGGGAGTGAAGCCTTTATATTACGGTCTTGACGAAAGAGGCAGAATGTATTTTGCTTCCGAAATGAAACCAATTGCCGACCAATGTAAGTCTTTTTCAACTTTTCCTCCAGGGCATTATTATACGCCAAAAACAGGATTTGTTAAGTATTACAAACCAGAATATGACGATTATAAAAAAGCAACAAACGAATTAGATTTAAAATTAATTCGAGACACATTAACCGAAGCTACTCGCAAACGATTAATGAGTGACGTGCCAATTGGTGTATTACTTTCAGGAGGATTAGATTCGTCATTAACATCATCAATTGCATCAAGATTGCTAAAAGAAAAAGGCAAAACATTACATTCATTTTCTATAGGTTTAGATGCCGATGCGCCCGATGCCAAAGCAGCTCGTAAAGTCGCCGAATTTTTAGGAACTGAACACCACGAAGTGCATTTTACTATCGAACAAGGAATTGAAATTTTAGATAAATTAATTTGGCATTTAGAAACTTACGATGTGACTTCAGTAAGAGCCAGTACACCTATGTATTTCCTATCGAAAGCAATTACCAATATGGGAATTAAAGTAGTGCTTTCGGGAGAAGGAGCTGATGAGATTTTTGGAGGTTATTTGTATTTTAGAAATGCACCTTCAACAGAAGATTTTCAAGAAGAAACCATCGAAAGAGTTCAAAAATTATTCACCGCCGATTTGCTTCGTGCTGACAAATCGACCATGGCACACGGACTCGAAGCGCGTGTTCCTTTTCTTGACAAAGCATTTCTTGATGTTGCGATGTTAATAAAACCAGAAGAAAAACAACCAAAAACATACGACGGAAAAGAAAAATACATTCTTCGTAAAGCATTCGATACACAGGATAATCCATATCTTCCAGATGAAGTTTTGTGGCGTCAAAAAGAACAATTTTCTGATGGTGTTGGATATAACTGGATCGATGAATTAATTGAATATTGTACGTCAAAAGTGACTGATAAACAATTGGATTCAGCCAAAGAATTATTCCCATATAACACACCAACAACTAAAGAAGCGTATTTTTATAGAACGATTTTTCATAAATATTATCCGCAGCAAAGCGCTGCCGAAACCGTACGAAAATGGATTCCAAAATGGCAGGAAAATCAAGACCCAAGCGGTCGTGCTAATGCAGCTCATGTACAAGCTGATGTAGAGATTGCAAAATCCAATATATTGGCCTAATGATTTTAAGTTTTTCTCTTAAAAACGTCTTGATTTTTTCAAGACGTTTTTTTTATAATTATTAATAAACTGTTGATAACTTCATCACTAAATCGTAGGTTTCAGTTTCAAAATCATTCCTAATAGTATATATTTGCGTGTTAGACAAAAATTACATTTTTTAGAATAAATTTATATGAGCGACGAAATTAAGAAGGATAATTATTCAGCAGATAGTATTCAGGCATTAGAAGGAATGGAGCATGTTCGTATGCGTCCCTCGATGTATATTGGAGATGTAGGTGTTCGTGGTTTGCACCATTTAGTTTATGAAGTTGTCGATAACTCTATCGATGAGGCAATGGGTGGTCATTGTGATACGATTATTGTAGATATTAATGAAGATGGTTCGGTTTCTGTAGAAGATAACGGACGTGGAATTCCAGTAGGAATTCATAAAAAAGAAGGTGTTTCAGCACTAGAAGTTGTAATGACAAAAATTGGTGCTGGAGGAAAATTTGATAAAGATTCTTATAAAGTTTCTGGAGGATTGCACGGAGTTGGAGTTTCGGTAGTAAATGCTTTGTCAAACCATTTGAGAGCAATTGTTCACAGTAGTGATGGTAAGATTTACGAACAAGAATATGAAAAAGGAAAGGCACTTTATCCAGTAAAACAGATTGGTGAAACTAGCAAAAGAGGTACAATTGTAACTTTTTATCCAGATCCTTCTATTTTTACTCAAACAATAGAATACTCTTATGATACCTTGTCGGCTCGTATGCGTGAGTTGTCATTTTTGAACAAAGGAATTACAATCACTTTTACAGATAAAAGAGAAAAAGACAAAGACGGAAATTTTGTTTCAGAAGTTTTTCATTCAACCGAAGGATTAAAAGAGTATATCCGTTATTTAGACGGAAACCGTGAGCCAATTATTGCTCACGTAATTTCTATGGATAACGACAAAGGAGAAATTCCTGTTGAAGTTGCCTTAATTTACAATACAAGTTATACAGAGAATATTTTTTCTTACGTAAATAATATCAATACTCACGAAGGAGGAACACACTTGCAAGGTTTTAGAACTGGTTTAACCCGTTCGTTAAAGAAATATGCAGATGCTTCTGGAATGTTAGATAAACTGAAGTTTGAAATTTCGGGTGATGATTTCCGTGAAGGATTAACAGCTATTATTTCGGTAAAAGTTGCCGAACCGCAATTTGAAGGACAAACCAAAACCAAACTTGGAAACAGAGAGGTTGTTTCTCCAGTTTCTCAAGCGGTTGGTGATATGATCGAAAATTATTTGGAAGAAAACCCAAATGATGCTAGAATCATCGTGCAAAAAGTAATTTTGGCTGCACAAGCGCGTCATGCTGCTAAGAAGGCTCGTGAAATGGTACAACGCAAAACCGTAATGGGTGGTGGCGGATTACCAGGAAAATTATCAGATTGTTCTGAACAAGATCCAGCAAAATGCGAAGTTTTCCTTGTCGAGGGAGATTCGGCAGGAGGAACTGCAAAACAAGGGCGTGACAGAGCTTTTCAAGCAATTTTACCATTAAGAGGTAAGATTTTGAATGTTGAAAAAGCAATGCACCACAAAGTTTTTGAAAACGAAGAGATTAGAAATATATTTACAGCATTAGGAGTAACTATTGGTACTGCCGAAGATAGTAAAGCATTAAATCTTGAAAAATTACGTTACCATAAAGTAGTGATTATGTGTGATGCTGATATTGATGGTAGTCACATTTCTACCTTAATATTAACGTTCTTCTTTCGTTTTATGAAAGAACTAATTGAAGAAGGTCACGTTTATATCGCAACACCACCATTATACCTGGTTAAAAAAGGAAATAAAAAAGAATACGCTTGGAATGAAGTACAACGCGATCAAGCGAACGAAAGAATGGGCGGAAGTGCAACTATTCAACGTTACAAAGGTCTTGGAGAGATGAATGCAGAACAATTGTGGGATACTACTTTGAATCCTGAATTCAGAACTTTACGTCAAATAAATATTGATAGTTTAGCAGAAGCTGACAGGGTTTTCTCAATGTTAATGGGTGATGAGGTTCCGCCTCGTAGAGAATTTATCGAGAAAAATGCAGTATACGCAAATATTGATGCATAAAAAGATAATTTGGTTATTTGTTAATTCGGTTAATCGATTTAACAAATAGTCAAATCTTTGAAATAAACGAATTACCAAATAAACAAATAAACTTAAAAATGAAAGTTACAGTAGTAGGAGCAGGAAACGTAGGAGCATCTTGTGCAGATGCTATTTCTTATAGAGGAATTGCAAGTGAAGTAGTATTATTAGATATCAAAGAAGGTTTTGCCGAAGGTAAAGCTATGGATATCATGCAATGTGCTACAAATACAGGTTTTAATACGCAATTGTCAGGAGTTACAAACGATTATTCTAAAACAGCAAACAGCGATGTTGTTGTGATTACATCTGGAATTCCAAGAAAACCAGGAATGACTCGTGAGGAATTAATTGGTATCAATGCAGGAATCGTTAAGTCGGTTGTAGAAAATGTGTTGGTTCATTCTCCAAATACTATTGTAGTAGTGGTTTCAAACCCAATGGATACAATGACTTACTTAGCTTTGAAATCTACGGGTTTACCAAAAAACAGAATTATTGGAATGGGCGGTGCTTTAGATAGTTCACGTTTCAGATATTATTTATCGAAAGCATTAGACAAACCAGCAAACGATGTTTCTGCAATGGTTGTAGGAGGTCACGGTGATACCACTATGATTCCATTAACTAGATTGGCTTCTTATAATGGAATTCCAGTTTCTGAATTTCTTTCTCAAGAACAATTAGACAAAGTAGCTGCTGATACTATGGTTGGTGGTGCAACATTAACAGGATTGTTAGGAACTTCAGCTTGGTACGCACCAGGCGCTTCAGTTGCTTATCTTGTAGATAGTATTTTGAATAATCAAAAGAAAATGATTGCTTGTTCTGTTATGTTAGAGGGTGAATATGGACAATCTGATATTTGTATCGGAGTACCTTGTATTATTGGTAAAAATGGTATAGAAGAGATTGTTACTATCAATCTTAACGACAACGAAAAAGCATTATTTGCTAAAAGCGCTGAGGCTGTTCGTAATATGAATGCTGATTTAAAATCAGTTTTAGCTTAGTTTTATTAACTACAAAGTATACTAAGAATTTCACAGTGTTCACAAAGAATCTAAAAACCTAGTGAACTTTGTGAAATTGTTTGTGTTCTTTATGGTTAAATTTATATATTTGCACGTTTTGTGAAAATATGGTAGTGTTTTTACCATGCTTTTATAATTCAAAATAAACCAAACAAAGAATTAATTAATTTTTACACAGAATGCATAATAGAGGACTTATTAAATTTATTGCAATAATATTTGCACTGGTAAGTATTTACCAACTTTCTTTCACATTTGTGGCTAATAAAGTAAAAAGTGATGCAAAAACTTTTGCAGCAGGAAAACCAGAAAGAGAAGTAAAATATCTTGACTCGATAGGGAAAGAAAATGTGTTTAACCTTGGTTTTACAAATTTCACTTACGATGAGGTAAAAACAAAACAAATTAATAAAGGTCTTGACTTAGAAGGTGGTATCAATGTGATATTGCAAATCTCTGTTAAAGATGTGTTGAAACAATTAGCTAATAAATCTACAAATCCTGTTTTCAACAAGGCTTTGGCTGATGCTAAAACAAATCAACAAGGAAATCAATCTTATTTAGATGCTTTTTACGAAGCTTTTGATGCCAATTCAAATGGAAGCATCAAATTATCTTCACCAGAAGTTTTTGGAAACAGAAATATGCAAGGTGAAGATGGTGTAAATAGTGATATGACTGATTCTCAAACAAAAAAAGTAATCAACAAAAAAGTTGGTGAAGCTATCGAAAGTGCTTTTAGAGTACTACGTGAGCGTATCGACAAATTTGGTGTTACACAACCTAATATTGTGAAATTAGGAAATACAGGACGTATTCTTGTAGAACTTCCAGGCGCAAAAGATGTAGATAGAGCAAAAAAATTATTGTCAACTACAGCACAATTAGAATTTTGGGAAGCATATAAAGTAGAAGATATTAGCGGTTACTTGCAACAAGTTAATGACGTTTTGAAAAAAACTGAAAAAGCAACTGCTGTTGTAGTAGCACCAAAAGTAACTTCAAAAATAGATTCATTATTAGTAGATAAAACTACAAAAGATTCTACCGAAACTAAAAAAGGAAATGATCCACTAATAGACAAAATGCTTGCCTTCGGACAAGGACCGACTTTAGGATACTTTAGTGTTTCAGATACAGCAACTGTAAATGCTTATTTCAAAAGATCAGATATTAAGTCTTTATTACCAGGTAATCAAGCTGATGTAAAGTTTGTTTGGGGAAAAGTGAGCGAAATAGATGTTTTAAATAAACAATTAGTAGATCCAACACGTGCTACTGGTTCTAAAAAAATGGAAGCTGTTGAATTGTTTGCATTAAAAGGAAACAGAACAAATACAGCGCCAGTAAATGGAGATGCAATTGCCGAAGCAAAAGATGCTTATACGCAAATGAGTAAACCATGTGTAAACATTCGAATGAATGGAAGAGGAACCACAAAATGGGGAGATTTAACTACTGAAGTTGCTAGAACTAAAGGATATATTGCCATTGTATTAGATAATACAGTACACTCAGCTCCAAGAGTTGAAAATCCTCTAGTTGATGGAAACTGCGAAATTTCAGGTTCATTTACAATCGATGAAACTAAAGATTTAGCTAACGTTTTGCGTGCTGGTAAATTGCCTGCAGCTGCAGAAATCGTTCAATCGGAAGTAGTAGGGCCGTCTTTAGGTCAAAAAGCTATCGATGCTGGTTTAACATCTTCTATTATAGGATTATTATTAGTATCACTTTGGATGCTAATCTATTATGGAAAATCAGGTTGGTATGCAAATATTGCATTAGGAGTCAATTTATTATTCCTTTTTGGAGTAATGGCAAGTTTTGGTTTTGTACTTACATTACCAGGTATTGCAGGTATCGTTTTAACAATGGGTACAGCTGTAGATGCGAACATCATTATTTTTGAAAGAGCAAAAGAAGAACTTCGAGCAGGATTAAGCCTAGACGAAGCAGTTAAAAAATCATTCAGTTGGACAGGAGCAATGCGTTCTATAATTGATGCAAACGTTACCCATATTTTAACAGGAGGAATTTTGTACATATTTGGAACAGGACCAATCAAAGGTTTTGCATTAACTTTATTAATAGGTATTGTAACTTCACTATTTACCTCTATTTTTATTACAAGAATATTCTTAGATAGAGCAGTTGCAAAAGGAACTAAATTAGAATTTGTAAACAGTTGGTCTAAAAACTGGTTTACAGGATTCAATTTTGATTTCTTAAGAATCAAAAGAGGAACGTATATTTTCTCATCTTGTGTTGTTGTTATCAGTTTAGTATCTATATTCTTTGTGAATGGATTAGACGAAGGTGTCGATTTTGTTGGAGGAAGAACTTTTCAAGTTAAATTTGAAAAAAAGGTTGAACCTTCAGCTGTTGCTGCAGAATTGTCTAAAGTATTTGGAAGTGCTGAAGCTAAAGTTTTTGGTACAGATGATCAACTCAAGATAACTACAAAATATAAAATTAAAGAAGAAGGAGTAAGTATTGATACCGATGTAAATAAAAAATTATATGATGTACTTAAAGGTCACTTCTCTCCAGATATGACTTATGAAAAATTCATCAATGCTTATGATGGTAAAGAACTAGGTGTATTACAAGCTTCGAAAATAAGTCCAGCTATATCAGCAGATATCAAAACGAACTCATTTTGGGCAGTTTTAGGAGCTATGTTGGTTGTAGGTCTTTATTTAGTAATTTCATTTAGAAAATTAGGATATTCATTAGGAGCAATTGCAGCAGTTGTGCACGACGTTATATTTGTATTGGGTATTTACTCATTATGTTATAAGTTTATGCCTTTCCATATGGAAATGGATCAACACTTTATTGCAGCAATTCTTACCGTTATTGGTTATTCTATGAATGATACCGTAATTGTATTTGACAGAATTAGAGAATTCCTTGACGGAAACAGAAAAGGAAACTTTAACCAAATTGTAAATGATTCTATTAATACTACATTATCTAGAACTATCAATACTTCATTAACTATGTTATTGGTATTGTTGATTATGTTCATCTTTGGTGGAGATTCAATCAGAGGATTTATCTTTGCAATGTTAATAGGTATTGCTGTAGGAACTTATTCATCTTTATTCATTGCAACACCAGTATTGGTTGACACAATGTCTAAAAAAGATAAAGAAGAAATCGATGCAAGACATGCGAAAGCAAACGCATAATCTTTTTAAGATATAATATTAGAAAATCCTTCGTTGCAAAACGGAGGATTTTTTTTGTACATTTATTTTGAAGAGGATTAAATGGAAGCTTTAATAAACAAAAGTATATGAACACAATAACTTGGTCAGATTTCGAAAAAGTAGAAATGAGAATAGGAACTATAATTAAGGTGAATGATTTCCCAGAAGCTAGAAAACCAGCTTACCAACTCACAATCGATTTTGGAAGTGAAATTGGTATCAAAAAAACATCGGCACAAATCACAAAACGTTATGCTAAAGATGCTTTATTAAACAAGCAAATTGTTGCGGTAGTAAATTTTCCCGT
>NZ_JAYWDT010000101.1:0-19038 GCF_043779715.1 Flavobacterium sp. | reverse complement strand
CGTTTCGAGCCTGAATTGTATGATATGATGAGCAAGTCTATCGAAATGGGTCGCGCATTTATTATTAAAGATTACCAACAAAAACCAATGCCATTGTTCTTACTCTGGAAAGGAATTGTGCATACCACATTGCGTCATCCTGAACATACTTTCCTGATAGGTGGTGTGAGTATAAGCAATCAGTTTTCAGATTTTTCGAAATCGCTCATGATCGAGTTTATGAAATCTAATTATTACGATCCTTATGTTGCGCAATATATTCATCCTAAAAAAGAGTATAAAGTAAAACTAAAAGATGCCGATAAAGATTTTATTTTTAATGAAGCCGAAGCCGATTTGGTTAAATTTGACAAAATATTAGACGAACTGGAACCAGGTAGTTTGCGTTTGCCTGTTTTAATAAAAAAATACATCAAACAAAATGCAAAAGTTGTCGCATTTAATGTAGATCCTTTGTTTAACAATGCTGTTGATGGATTAATGTATATAAGAATTTCCGATATTCCCGAAAGTACTATGAAACCTGTTATGGAAGAATTCCAAGCAGAGCTAGAAAGAAAAGCGGTAGAAAAAGGAGAATGCTAAGAAAAAGGAAATAGAGTGAAATAAAAAAGGCGAGAAATTATTTTTCTCGCCTTTTTATATTTTTAGAACCATCCCTTTTTACCTACTTGGTATGTTTGGTAAAAATCCTCATCGCTTTTAGTTAGATAGATAATGCCTTCAATAAAACCTACAATGCTAAATATTCCACAAGTAACAATAGTAACTACTATTTGTATAATCCCTTCTTGAGTGTATCCTAAAATAAACTTATGAATACCGAAACTACCAAATAGTATTCCCATTATTCCTGCTAAAATTTTTTTGTTTTCTTGTTTTGGTTGTAGTGCATTGTTCCAGTCTTCTGTTGGTCTTGTTGTTTCCATGTTTGTTTTTTAGTTTGTTTATGCTAATATATAAAATTTTTATAAAAATGCTTTATTATTTAGCTTCCCAAAGTTCGATTTTATTTCCATCTGGATCTAAAATCCAACCAAATTTACCGTAATCATAAGTCTGCATTTCACCCACAATTGTTACACCTTCTTCACGCAAAATTTTTAATAAAGCTTCTAGATTATCAACTCTAAAGTTCATCATAAATTGTTTCTCGCTCGGTTCGAAGTATTTTGTGTCTTTTGCAAATGGGTGACCATTGCGTACAACAATCTATGCCTTCTTTGTCTTTCCATCGCTTCTCCTACGACACTTTTATAAAAAAGTGTTTCAATTAAGGAATTGTTACTGGTAATGAGATTATTAAATAAAATAGTAATTAATAAAATCGTTTAATCTTATTTACAATTACCTGTGCTAATTTCTCTTTGCTTTCTATAGTCCAACCTGCAATGTGTGGTGATAGTAAAACATTTTCTGCTTGCAGTAAATACTCGAAAGCGGCTGGTTTTTGCTCTTCAAACAAATGTTCGAAAGATAGTTTTTCGTATTCTAAAACATCGAGTCCTGCTCCAATAATTTTATTGGTTTGTAAAGCTTTAACTAAATCCTCCGTTACTACATTCTTGCCACGAGATGTGTTTATAAGCCAGAACGGTTTTGCAAAAGCATTAATAAAATTAGTGTTTACCATTTTATCGGTTTCAGGAGTCCAAGGAATGTGAAGACTTAAAACATCTGATTTTTGTTGTAGCTCTTGCAACGACACTTGTTTTGCATTAGCATCAGCTACATTTTCGAGTATGTCATAGCATAAAACTTGTACATCGAAACCTCGCAATTTTTTGGCAAATGATTTCCCCATATTTCCGTAACCTATAATCCCGACAGTTTTTCCGTCGAGTTCGTGACCGCGATTTGCTTCGCGATTCCAGTCTCCGGAACGAATTTCTTTATCGGCTTTGTTTAGGTTGTTCATGAGCGAAAGTAACATGCCTAATGCGTGTTCGCCCACTGCATTGCTATTGCCTTCGGGTGCAGCAATGAGGTGAACTCCTTTGCTGGAGGCATAATCGCAATCGATGCTTTCTAGTCCTGCGCCAACACGGGCTATAAATTGTAAGTTGGTGGCTTTGTCGAGAAAATTTTTATCGATTTTGAATCGGCTACGGATAACGATGCCGTGATAATCATGAATTTTTGATTCTACTTCTTCTTTTGAAGATGTAAAATCTTCATGGTTTATAAATCCAGCTTCTTGCAATTGCGCCATAAGTAATGGATGATTGCTGTCGATATGAAGGATTTTTATGTTTTGTGGGTTCATCTTTATATAAAAAAATAAAGATAATTATTTTTGGTACATAAATGAAACTGATTTTGGAATGTAATGTTGGTTTTTTAGCCCTGATAGAAGTGGAAATCCTTTTCCTTTTTCCTTTAAAAAGGAAAAGATTGTAACGTATAGCAGGAATAGCTTCGAATAAAAATTACTCTTTTATTTTTTGTAACGAGGTTTTTATCCCTTTTATTAATGACGAACTAAAGCCTTGGTGTTCCATTTCGTTGAGTCCTACAATGGTGCAACCTTGTGGTGTTGTTACTCTGTCTATGAGTTGTTCTGGATGTACTTTTTCTTCCAGAAGCATTTTTGCAGCGCCTTTTGCGGTTTGTGCGGCTATAGCCAGAGCAGTTTGAGAATCGAAACCAATTTCTATTCCTGCCTGCATCGAAGCGCGAATGTAACGCAAGGCATAAGCGGTTCCGCAAGCGCCAAGAACTGTGGCTGCATCCATTAGTTTTTCTTCTATTACTGGTGCTGTTCCTAATTGCTGAAACAGTGTAATTACTTTTTGTGCTTTGGTTTTGTCTTTTTCTTCAAACGAAATACAGGTTGCTGATTCGCCAAATTGTATCGCAATATTTGGCATGATTCGCATCACGGCATTGTTATTATCTACTAAACTCTGAATGGTTTGTATGCTAACACCACTTACTGCCGAAATGATGGTTTTGTTTTGAATTTCTTCTGAAATTTCTTTTAAAACACTTTCAACCTGATACGGTTTTACGGTCAAGACAATAATATCAGCTTGTTGAATATTGTGCGCGTTATTGTTAGAAATTTCGATTCCTTTTTCTTGTAAATAAGAAATGGTTTCTATATTTCGTTTGGTAACTGTTACTTGATTATTAGTGGTATATTTTACTATTCCTAAAGCGATGGCAACGCCAAGATTTCCGCCACCTATGATGTGTATTTTCATTTTGGTAGTAAATTTTTAAACGCCTAAAATTAATTTTGCTATCATAAAATATATCATAATACCAAAAACATCATTTGTTGTGGTTACGAAAGGTCCTGTAGCAATTGCTGGATCGATTTTGTTTTTGTGCAGGAAAAACGGGACCAATGTTCCGAGTGTTGCTGCAAAAACAATTACTACAATTATTGATATTGATATAGCAAAACCAACCAAATATTGCTGGTACATGACCGAATGATAGGCTAATAATAGTAAAGAAATAATGGTTCCCGAGATGAGTGCTACGGTGAGCTCTTTTGAGAAATAGTTTCTAGAAAATTCTTTTAATGTTCCGTTTGCTAAACCTTGTACTACAATTGCCGATGCTTGTACACCAACATTTCCTGCTGTTGCAGATAATAATGGTACAAAAATCATGAGTGTAAAATAGGTTCTCATGGTCATTTCGTTACCTTTTAGTACGTATGATGCAACAATTTCTATCACCATTCCTATAAGTAACCATGGTAATCTTGCTTGTATGAGTTCGCGAACACTATCGCCAGCTTCGACATCTTGTGTAATACCCGCTGCCAATTGGTAATCTTTTTCGGCTTCATCTTTTATTACATCGACAATATCATCGATAGTGATTCGACCTACTAATCGACCCAATTCGTCAGTAACAGGAATAGCTTCTAGGTCATATTTTTGCATGATTCGAGCCACTTCAATATCTTCGGTATCGACCATTACCGAGTTTAATTTTCGGATATATACTTCGCTAATTGGTGTTTTTGCTGAGGTTGTAAGTAAATCCTTAAGTGATAATCGTCCTAGTAATTTGTTCTGATCATCTACAACATATATAGAGTGTACTCGAGAAATATTTTCGGCCTGAATACGCATTTCTTTCATGCAGGTAAGCACGTTCCAATTTTCGTAAACTTTTACGAGTTCTTTGTGCATAATTCCGCCCGCAGTATCTTCTTTGTAACGTAATAAATCGACAATATCTTTGGCGTGCTCTACGTCTTGAAGTTCTGATATTACTTCTTCCTTCTTGCTTTTAGAAAGTTCGGCAATAATATCCGCAGCATCATTGGTTTCTAGTTCATCTAGTTCTTCGGCGATTTCTTTTGGGGACAAACGACCCAATATATTTTCACGTAAATCGTCTTCTAGTTCTAGTAGGATTTCGGCTGTTTTCTCTGAATCTAAAACTTTAAAAATATAGGTAGCTTCGTCAAAATCTAGTTCGTCTAAAATTTCGGCAATATCAGCATGGTGCATATCATTAAGCAAAAGTTCCAATTGCTGGTCGTCTTTTTGCTGAATGAGTTGTTCTAATTCTTTTATTAGATCTTTGCTGATTTTAAATTCCATCGGCTTCTATTTTTTGAGTCAGTTCTATAAATTGTTGGACATCTAATTGTTCTGGGCGAAGATTAAAAACTACGTCTTCTCTTAAATTATCGGACAAATTTAATGTTTTTAAACTGTTTCGCAATGTTTTTCTTCGTTGTTGAAAAGCTGTTTTCACCACGGTAAAAAATAATTTTTCGCCACATGGCAAACTATAATCTTTTTTTCTTCGCAAACGCAATACGCCCGATTTCACTTTTGGTGGCGGAATAAATACGGTTTCATCGACTGTAAATAAATATTCGGCATCATAAAATGCTTGTACTAATACCGATAGAATTCCGTAGGCTTTTGTTCCTTTTTTCTCGCAAATTCTCTGGGCTACTTCTTTTTGAAACATTCCTGCAAATTCTGGAATTTGATTGCGGTATTCTAAAGCGCGAAATACTATCTGTGTTGAAATATTGTATGGGAAATTTCCAATAATAGCAAATTGCTTACCATCGAAAATTTCGTTGATATTGTATTTTAAGAAATCCTTAGAGATGATTTTATCTTTTAGTTTCGGGTAATTTTCATCAAGATAAGTTACCGATTCGGCATCAATCTCGATGACGTAAGTATTTACTTCTTTTGCTAATAAATACTTTGTGAGCACGCCCATTCCTGGACCTATTTCTAGTAAATTGTCATATCCTTCTAGGTTTAAAGTGTCGGCAATATCTTTTGCGATACTTTCGTCCTTTAAGAAATGTTGTCCGAGGTGTTTTTTTGCTTTTACTGCTTCCATATTGTTGTTGCGAGGCACAAAGCAATCGCTCTTATTAGTTGATTTATCTCCGAAAACACGAAGTAAAATTGAAATTTATTTTTTATTAATAGCTCGAAGTTGCTGAATGTCTAACAAATCTTTGTGTCTGTTTGCTTTTATTTTGCTTGTTATTAAATCCTCTAATGATAATACATTCCATTTTAAAAAAGGATTGTCGTTAACTATAACGGTTTCACTTTCGTTAAATACTGCTTCAAATGACTTATTTACTGAAAATTTCGTAATTAACTCTAAATCTAAATCAACAGGAGAAAATTTAATAGAAATATTTTGCTCTTGATTTTTTACATTTTCGGGAAAATCATCAATTTCATATCCCATTTCGTTAAAAACGAGGATTAATTTCTTGAAATTTTCATCAGTGGTTTCAATCCAAAAATCTACATCGGCAGAATGTCGCTGATAGCCATGAAAATTAACTGCTCCACCACCAACCATTAACATACGAACGCTGTGTTTATTTGCTATTGAAATAAATTGATTGATGTTATTATCCCAATTTTGAATCATCTTATTTTGATTTTAATTCAATAACAAAATTATTATTTTTATTTTCAATTTTATGCTTTATCGGAAATTGCTTCATTTTGAGAATTAACCCTAAAAAACTGTAAATACGATCTACTTTGGATAATTTCAAGAAATCTTCCAATTGTTTTTTATTACTTTCTTCTTTGGTTTGAAAATGAATTTCCATAATTTTAATGCTCACTTATTACTTCTAACTCTGTTCTAAAAGCCAACATCTTATCACCAAAAAGTTGTAAACCTTCTTCACGCAATCGTGGTGCATCTTCTTCATAATATTTTTGTAACGTTTCTTGATTATCAGTTGTAAATTGAATAGAATAGGTGAGTCCGCCCATTTCTTCTTCTATTAAAACTTTGACCATTCTTGCTGATGTAAACTTGCCAGTTGCTAAAACATCGGCAATATGTTTTGTTTGCATCCAAGAAAACCATTGGTCGTGCACACTTTCGTGAATGTTTATTGTTACGTTGTATATTATCATTTTTTAGATTGTTAGACTAATAGAATTTTAGATTGTTAGACTTTTCAAAAAATCCAATAATCTAAAAATCTAATTACCTGTTTATAAATTAGTGTCTCCTCTTAATTTTCTATAATTATTTCTGGCTTCGACAAAATAAATACTGTCTTCGTGGGCAAATAATATTTTCTCGTAATAGGCTTTTGCTTTTGCAATATCAGGCAATTGTTTTCTGTAAATTTCGGCCGAAAAAAACAAGGCTTCATCGATGTAAATTCCTTCAGCATGTTTGTCTATTATTTGTTGGTAATAGTTAAGCGATTGCTGAAAATTATTTTGTTTTTCATACAATTTCCCAATTCTGAGCAAAGTTACATCTTCTATCTTTTCTCCTTTGTGTTGGGCTAAAATAGTTTCAAATAATTGCAATGCTTCGGTATTTTTGTTTTGATAAGCCAAAAAATCGGCTTTCGAGAATTTTTTTAAAGCGACTTGCGTCGAATCTTCGACGGTATTGTCGCTAATGAGTAAAAATAATTCCATCGAATCATTAGCAATAAGTTGTGATGTTGAAGATTTTAAAACCGTAAATTGTTTTTGTGCCCAATCGAAATCTCCTTTATAATAACTTGCTTTTGCCATTTTTAGACTCGCTTCATGTGCCATTTGATCATTTTTTAAATCGTCTTGTATTTGGGCGTAATATATAATCGCTTGGTTAAATTTTTCGTCGAGAAGTAAAACATCGGCCAATTCCATTTTTACATCTGCTTTTTGATAATTATTTAAAGGTAAATCTAAAGCTTTGGTCAAAATTGTTTTTGCCGATTCGAATTGTTTTAAATAAAAAGCATCAAAATGAGCTTTTAGAATTTGTAGGTTAATAGAATAAGGAGAAATTCCATATTTTTTTAATAATAAATCCAGTTTTTCTTTTATAATTGGATATTCTGTTGCTTTATCAATATCTATCGAGATTAATTGATAATGAGCTTCCATTTGCAATTCTAAATCTTGTGTGTTTAGCAAGATGAAGTTTAGAATTTCGGTAGCAGTTTCAATCTCTTTGTCATCGATAGTTATCTTTGCTAAATTGATGATATTGATTAAATTATCTGGACTTCTTTTGAAAATTGCTTTCTCTTGAATAAATGCTTTTCCGTAGTCTTTTTGCTGTACAAAAAACCAACTCATAAACTGATTCCAGAAAATATCTTGTGTTTTTTGAGTACGAATAAGCAATGCTTTTTTTAGACTATCAGAAAAAGTTTTCTGTGAATCTTCGGACATGAATCTCGTTAATTGATTTTGTACTAATGGTAAATTACTAGGAAACTTAAAAGAATAATCGAGTAACGTATCAATCATTAAATCGATTTTACCTAATTGCCCCTGCAGCAGCGACACTTGGTAATCGAAATTTGCATCAGGATTTCCTAAAGTTCCTAAACGATAAGCTTCGATAGCTTGTTCTATCAATGATTTTTGCTCGAAATCTCTTGCAACATTATACACGTTGTTTGGGTTTTCTTTTATTTTTTCTAATGCAATTTTGTAATTTTTATCGGCTTTATCTGTATTTTTTTGCAACTGATAATTATAGCCTAATTCGATATATAAATTGGGTTGTTTGGTTTTGTCTATTCTATTTTTGATAATAGATTCGGCTTTGTCAAACTGATTTAATTGCTGGTAACAAGCGACTTGTTTCTGAAAATAATTGTAATTGTTGGGCTGACCTTTTACTAAATCTTCATAAATAAGAATTGCTTTGTCGAACTCACCTCTATCAAAATAGTTTTGCGCCAATTGTTCGTTTTGCGAGAAAACAAACATTGGAAATAACAAAACAATATATAGGAATAAGTTTTTCATTGGTTATCTAAAAAAACAATGTACTAATGTAACAATTTTTATGCTTCATTAGTACATCTAAAAAATTCTGTAGTTTTTAATTAATTATATCAAAACCGGTATATTTTCTGAGTACTTCTGGGATTACAATTCCTTCAGGGGTTTGGTAATTTTCTAAAATTCCGGCCAAAACTCTTGGTAAGGCAAGTGAACTTCCGTTTAATGTGTGTGTCAATTGGTTTTTACCATCTTTGTCTTTGAAACGTAATTTTAATCTATTGGATTGAAACGTTTCAAAATTGGAAACAGATGAAATTTCTAACCAACGATCTTGTGCTGTCGAAAAGACTTCAAAATCATAAGTTAATGCCGAAGCAAAACCCATATCTCCACCACAAAGACGAAGAATACGATATGGTAATTTTAGTTCTTGTAATATGTTTTTCACATGTTCGACCATGCCTTCTAGCGCTTCATACGATTTGTCTGGATGTTCGATTCTTACTATTTCTACTTTGTCAAATTGGTGTAAACGATTTAAACCACGAACGTGAGCACCCCAAGAGCCTGCTTCACGACGGAAACAAGGTGTGTAACCTGTACACAAAACGGGTAATTCATTTTCGTTAAGAATAACATCTCTAAAAATGTTTGTTACGGGAACTTCGGCAGTTGGGATAAGATATAAATTATCTTTTGCATCGTGATACATTTGTCCTTCTTTGTCAGGTAATTGCCCAGTTCCGTAGGCGGAAGCTTCGTTTACCATGTGCGGAACCTGATATTCTAGGTAACCAGCATCAGTGTTTCTGTCTAAAAAGTAAGAAATAAGCGCACGTTGTAATTTGGCTCCTTTTCCTTTGTAAACTGGAAATCCGGGAGCTGTAATTTTAGTCCCTAATTCGAAATCGACAATATCATATTTTTTAATTAATTCCCAATGAGGTTGTGCGTCTTCGTGCAAAACTGGAATATCACCTTCTTGAAAAATATTTAGATTTTCTTCAGGTGTTTTCCCTTCAGGAACAATATCTGCTGGAAGGTTAGGTAAAGTATATAGTTTGTCTAATAAATCTTTGGCTAAAGCTTCTGTAATTTCAGACAGTTCTTTGGTTTTTTCTTTATTTGTAGCAATTTGTTCTTTTAGAGCAGTAGCTTTTTCTTTTTCGCCGCTTTTCATCAAATCGCCAATTTCTTTGGATATATTATTAGATTCGGATAAAATAGTATCTAATTCTACTTGTGTAGCACGACGTTTTTCGTCTAGTTGTACCACTTCTTGAACAATACTGGTAGCATCGATGCTTCTTTTTGCCAAAGCTTTGATTACTTTTTCCTGATTTTCTCTAATAAATGCGATTTGTAACATAAATAATTGTATTTTAAATGATTTGCCTATTAAAGTTTGTACCACATAGAAACATAGAAAAAAGAGTTTTTATAGAAAAATATTTTTACACATAGCTATATTATCTATATAAAAGCAAAGCTTTCTTAATTATAGAAGCATAAATCTATGTTTCTATGTGGTTACACCATTTTAATAAGAACGCAAATTTACTAATTAATACACATGAACTAGTTCATTTATTTCTATTTATTTACCATTTATTTTATTGATTTGAGTATTTTAATTAGTTGCTTTGCATTTAGATAGCTGTTGTGCTGAAAAACAATTTCGTTTTTATCATTCAAAACACATAAAACTGGGTAATTGATTTGGTTGTTTATTGTACCCAATTCGATGGCTAATTCGTGAATTCCAGAATTATCTCCGTTGGGTTTATAAACAAAAGTATTTTTATTAAAAACAATTTTTTGCTTTTCTTCTGCATCAAAAGAGATAAAGTAAAAACGTTCGTTTATTTCATTTTGAACAATTTCATTTTTAAAAGTTTTACTTTGCATTACCGTACAATATTTGCACCAATTGGTATGAATAAATACAATAACTTTTCGTTTTTCTACTTTTTGTAGACTATCAATTTCTTCAAATTTGGATAGCTGTAATTGGGAAAAACCTTTCGGAATTGCCAGAATAAAAATAACCAACCAAATAAAATTTCTCATTATTTAAAATTATAACGTATCCCAAAAAAGCCTCGAATACCTTGGTTTTGTGCATACACATAAGTGGTGTCAAAAGTTAATCCATATGGATTTTGCGGCGTTGCTAAAACTTGTCCATTGGCACCATATTGCACATTGGCATCAAATGGATCATTTACATTGGCAATAAGAAATGGGTTGTTTTGTTTTGGCAAGAAGTTTAATAAGTTTTTCACACCAGCATAAAGCTCAAAATTTTTGAAACCAGAATAAGTAAGCTGAAGATTTTGAATACTATGAGTTGGCGATTTTGGTGCACGTGGATCTAAATCATTTAATAAAGGTAATCTCATAGAGCCGTATAAGTTCCCTGTGTAATCGATTGTTAAATCTACTTCCTTTATTTTGTAAGACACATTCCAAGTTCCTGTAAAACGTTCTGTTAGAACCGGAATTTCGCTAATTCCGTTTTGTATATTTCTATTGTCAAGAAAAGAAACGCCAGTTATGATTTTTAAACCATTGGTAAAATTCACATCAATATTTGTTGTAATTCCTTGGCTTATCGCATATCCATTTATATTATCATAAATAATTTTGTTTGGATCGGTCGAGTAATCGTTTACAATTTTATTGCTAAATCGGGTATGAAATAATGATGTTTCGATTCCTACAAATGTTCCGTTTTCGAAATTAAACTTTTTAATGTAATTTAAATTTACGTTTACAGATTGTTCGGGTTTCAAATTATTTTTTATTTCGACTTCGCGAGAACCTGTTAGTGCGGCATGGTCTTCGGTAAATAAATTGACGACTCTAAAACCCGTTCCAGCATTTAAACGAATAATATTATTATCATTCAGTTTTAGTTTATAGGCAACTCGTGGTGTAAAAATATTGCCATGAAATGAGTTGTAATCATATCGTAAACCTAATAAAAGTTTGTTTTTATCATTGAAAGCTATTTCGTCTTGTATAAAAACACCTGGCAAAAATGTTTTTTCAGGTTTGTTTTCTCCATTTTTTGCTGTTGTTTGTGTATTGTCATCATAATGATTGTATCGCAATGCGGTTCCTAGAAGCATGTCGTGTTTTGCTATTTTTTTGTCCCAAGTAAGTTGCCCGAAGGCAATTTTCTGATTGGCAATATAACTCGTTGTTCCGTATCGGCTATCTTGAAAATGTACGTTTCCGGAGAAGGAAAACATAATTTTTTCGGAAGTGGGCAACTGATAATTTCCTAATAATTCTCCTCGTTTGGTATAAATACTTTCTCCGTAAATTTCATTTCCGCCACGATATTTTCGTTCCCAACGCATGTCTCCGCCAAAACGATCCTCGTAAACACCTCGAGCAGCAATAGTAAATAACCTGTTTTCTTTGCGAGCAAAACTCCATTTCTGAAATAACGAAATCCTGTCTGACAAAGTAACATCGGTAAATCCATCTTTGTCATTGTCCACTCGATTCCCATATTTAAAATAGTTTAATCCTATTAATGCAATTGCTTTTTTACCAACATTAAATTTTGCGCCCATATCGATATTATTTTCAAGATAAGAAGTCGAGAAAACATCGGCCGAAAATCTTGAAGCATTTGTCGGATTTTTGGTAATAATATTTATCAATCCACCAACCGCTTCACTTCCGTACAAAGAAGATGCTGGGCCTTTTACAATTTCTATTCTTTCTACTAATGAATTTGGAATCCCTGACAAGCCATACACTGTCGATAAACTACTCACAATGGGCATTCCGTCGATTAGGACTAATGTATAAGGGCCTTCTAAACCATTAATATGAATATCGCCCGTGTTACAAACCCCACAATTTAGTTGCGGACGAACCCCATTTACATTTTGTAGGGCTTCATAGATACTTGGCGTTGGATTTTTTTTGAAGAAAACAGGCGAATAAACCTCGACAGGAACAGGACTTTCTAGTCGTCGAACAGGTTTTAAAGTCCCAGAAATGACCACTTCGTTTAAGTTGTTTGGAGTTATTATTAAATCGAAATTTATAAACAAACTATCATTTTCCTTTACAGCAATATTTTTTCTAATCGTTTGAAAGCCCATAGACCAAGCTTGAATCTTATAATTCCCAACGGCTAATTGTTCAAACTTATAATGCCCTAAACTATCTGTTTCTGTTTTTCTATTTGTACCAACTAAAGAAATTTCGATTGCTTTTAACCCTAATTTTTCTCCAAAAACTTGTCCAGAGATTATTTGTGTTTCTTGCGAAAAAGCAAATATGGATATTAGTAATAAAAATATTAAAAATATTTTTTTCATTATCGTTTAAATTAAATTTTAGACAAAACTAAAAAATATACTCATACAAAACAAAATATATAATTATATTTGCTAAATATAATTTTTTTCAAACATGGGAAAATCTCTCGAAGAAGTAAATCAATCGGTTTCAACACAAAATAAAACTACTGTTTTTAGAAAAATATTAGCATTTTTTGGTCCGGCCTACCTTGTTAGCGTAGGTTATATGGATCCTGGAAATTGGGCAACCGATTTGGCTGGAGGTAGTCAGTTTGGTTACGCTTTGATTTGGGTATTGTTAATGAGTAATATTATGGCGTTGCTGCTACAAAGCTTAAGCGCCAGATTAGGAATCGTAACTCAACGAGATTTAGCACAAGCTTCGCGCGAAACATATCCTCGTTTTATCAATTATATTCTATATTTTTTAGCTGAAATTGCCATTGCCGCCTGTGATTTAGCTGAAGTTTTAGGAATGGCGATTGGATTAAACTTGCTTTTTGATATTTCTCTAATTAATGGTGTGCTGATTACGGTTTTGGATACTTTTTTATTGCTCTTCCTTATTAATAAAGGAATTCGTAAAATGGAAGCTTTTATTATAGCATTAGTAGCCATCGTAGGATTTTCATTTGTATTTGAAATGATTTTTGCACAGCCCGAAATGGGAAAAGTAATTACAGGATTAATTCCTACTTTACCTGGTGAAGGAGCTTTGTATATTGCCATAGGAATTATTGGTGCAACTGTAATGCCACACAATTTATACTTGCATTCCTCATTAGTGCAAACCCGAAAATTTGACCGAAGCAAAAAAGGAATCCTTCAAGCTTTGAAATACAATTTTATAGATTCGACCATTGCTTTAAATTTGGCTTTCTTCGTTAATGCAGCCATTTTAATTTTAGCAGCAGCGACTTTTCACAAAGCAGGCATGTTTGAAGTGGCCGAAATTCAAGATGCGCACCGATTGTTAGAACCTATGTTAGGTAACAAATGGGCGCCAATCTTATTCGCAGTAGCGTTAATAGCAGCCGGACAAAGTTCTACAATAACAGGAACTCTTGCCGGACAAATCATTATGGAAGGTTATCTGAATTTACGTATTCAACCGTGGGTTCGTCGTATTATTACCAGATTAATTGCTATTGTTCCAGCAGTTATTGTGATTTCGGTTTTTGGCGAAAGCGTAACCGGAAAAATGCTAATTTTAAGCCAAGTGATTTTAAGTTTGCAGTTGGGCTTTGCTATTATTCCATTAATCCATTTTGTAAGTGATAAATCTAAAATGAAAGGATTTCATATTAGTAGAATCACTCAAATTGCAGCTTGGTTAATCGCTTCCATCATCGTTTCTTTGAATGCTAAATTAGTATATTCGGAAATTGCAGGTCTTTTAGAAATTTCAGAAAATCCAACTGTTTTGTGGTTCACGGTAGTTCCTTTAGCGGTAAGTTTCTTAATCTTATTATTGTATATTGTTTTTAAACCTTTTATTTCAAAACCAAAAGCAGATATTTTAAACCACTCACCACACAACCTAAAATTACAGTTTTCGCCAGCAGAAACTTATAATAAAAAGAACATTGCTGTTTCGGTAGATTTTTCAAATGCCGATGAAGTTGCTATAAATAGTGCTTTTGAGTTGGGTGGAAAAGAAGCACAATACACACTAATTCATGTTGTAGAAACCGTTGGAGCTATGATGTATGGTGATGATATCGAGGATTGCGAAACTACGATAGACGAAAAACTATTAGAAGATTATAAAACCATGCTTTCTAAAAAAGGATTCAAAGTCGAAACGGTTTTAGGATTTGGAAAACCAAACAAAGCCATTCCGAAAATTATTAACGAAGGTACTTTTGACATCTTAGTCATGGGAACACACGGTCATAGTGGTTTAAAAGATTTGCTTTTTGGCACTACAGTCGATAAGTTGCGACACGAAATTTCAATTCCTCTATTTATTGTTAAAAAATAAAAAATGACTTTTTCAGAAGAAAATTATCTAAAAACAATTTACCATCTCACAACTATTTCAGATTCGGAAGTAAGTACGAATGCGATTGCCGAAAAAATGGAAACCAAAGCATCATCAGTTACCGATATGCTTAAAAAATTAGCTGAGAAAGATTTAATAAATTACAAAAAATACCAAGGTGTTTCGCTTACAGAAAAAGGCTCGCTTTCGGCAAAAATGATTGTACGAAAACACCGTTTGTGGGAAGTTTTTCTGGTCGAAAAATTAAATTTTCCTTGGGATGAAGTGCATGATATTGCCGAACAATTAGAACACATAAAGTCCGAAAAACTAATTAATAAATTAGATGATTTTCTGGGTAATCCAACGGAAGATCCTCATGGTGATCCAATCCCGAATGCTAACGGGCAAATAATTTCGATAGAAAAACAATTGTTATCAGAACTAAACGAAAAGCAATTTGGAATTTGTGTTGGTGTAAAAGACACTTCATCGGAATTTTTAAAATACTTAGATAAACAAGAAATAGCTTTGGGTTCTAAAATCGAAATCATATCGAAAGAATCCTTCGATTTGTCATTAAAAATAAAAGTCGATACAAAAGAGCTGACGATTTCAAATAAAATTGCGAGTAACTTATTTGTAAAAATAATCTAAGAAAAGGCATTATATTTGATTCAACTTTAAGAAAACTCAAATGAAAAACATCTTTTTCTTCTTTTTACTAATTTTCAGTATTTCTGTTTTTGGGCAAGAGTCAAAACAAAAACCTGTAAAAATTACCCAGAAAAATTGCCTTGCTAAGAAAGGATATTCTTTCCGACTAAAAGAAGTAGTCTCAGATTCTCGCTGTCCCGAAGGTGTACAGTGTATCTGGGCTGGTGAAGTACAAACGATAATTTCAGTTTATAAAGACAAAAAATTGGTAGAAGAAACGAAAATTACGGTTTCACCAAACAAAAACGAAGAAGCGATTAGTTTTTTTGCAAAATATTATGCGGGTAAGAAAATCGAATCTATTTATGTTTTCCCTTTTGCTATAAAAGACAAGATTTTAGACAGAAAGGCTTATCATTTGGAGATTAATTTTTATTAATTAAACCCGTTGGGTGCAATTAATAAAAATTCAAAAACTACATAGAAGCATAGAAAAAAGAGTTAGATAGAACAATTATTGGTTCACAAAGCTATGGTTCTACTGTAATAAAGTGAAACATCTTTATTAAACGCATAAAAACTATGTTTCTATGTGGTAAAAAATAAAAAAAATTGGATTCACCCAACGAGTTAAATCAATTAATTACAACCACAATCGCCACCACAGTTTTTGTCGTTTTTCTTTTTACCAAAGAATTTTAGGTAAAGAAAAATTACAGCAATAATTAATAACAATATAGCGATTATTTCTTGTGTCATTATTTCAAGATTTGATAAGCAATTAATGCCACAGTATAAGCAAATCCGCTCATAAATACCAACTGAATTGCTGGCCATTTCCAAGAATTTGTTTCTTTTTTAGTCACTGCAAGTGTACTCATACATTGCATGGCAAAAGCATAAAAAAGCAACAACGAAACGCCTGAAGCCAAGTTAAACAGTTTGTTTCCTGTTATAGGATTTATTTCGGTAGATAGTTTGTTTTTTATAGTTGCTTCTTGATCTCCAGTTTCTTCGATGCTATAAATCGTAGCTAATGTTCCTACAAAAACTTCTCTTGCTGCAAATGAGGTTACAATAGCAATACCAATTTTCCAATCATAACCTAAAGGCGTAATGGCTGGTTCTATCGATTTTCCTATAATTCCTATATAAGAATTTTCTAGTTTGTAAGAAGCAATATCGTTTTCTAAATTTTTTGTCGAAGGATTTTGTTTCGAAACTATTTCTCTTGCATTTTTAAAATTTTCACCAGGACCATAAGAGGCTAAAAACCATAATATTACCGAAAGTGCTAAAATCATTTTTCCTGCGCCAAAAACGAAGGATTTTGTTTTTTCAATAACATTTATAGCTACGTTTTTAAACATAGGCAATTTATAATTAGGCATTTCGACCACAAAATAAGATTTCGATTGAATTTTTAAAATTTTATTCAATAACCAAGCAGATAAAAAGGCCATTCCGAAACCCAATAAATACAACATCATTAGTGTAAGTCCTTGCAAATTAAATAAGCCAAAAAGCCTTGTGTTTGGGATAACTAATGAGATTATAATCGAATAAACAGGTAGTCTTGCAGAGCAAGTAGTAAACGGTGTAACTAGAATGGTGATGAGTCGTTCTTTCCAGCTTTCGATATTTCTCGTTGCCATAATCGCTGGAATGGCACAAGCAGTTCCTGAGATTAGCGGAACCACACTTTTGCCAGAAAGACCAAATTTTCGCATCGATTTATCCATCAAGAAAACCACTCTACTCATATAACCACTTTCTTCTAAAATCGAAATGAATAAGAATAAAAAAGCAATTTGTGGAATAAAAATAGCGATTCCTCCCAATCCTGGAATAATTCCTTGCACGATAAGATTAGTTAAAACTCCTGCTGGTAGTTTAGATTCAGTCCATGAGCTTAAAGATACAAAAGAGCTGTCTATGAAATCCATTGGTAAGCTAGACCAATCGAAAATAGACTGAAAAATCAGCATCAGAATCAAGAAGAAAATCACATAACCAAATATTTTGTGCATTAATATTCGGTCAAGTTTGCTTCGTAAATCTTTGGCGGAAGCCAAGTCTATTTTTTGTCCAACTTTCAAAACATCATTAATAAATTGATAACGTTTGATGGTTTCTTTTTGTTGCAATCTTTTTAAATCTTCTTTCGATTTTGCGAACGAAGGATTTGGTAACTCGTTTCTGTTTAAATTAGCAAAATTTACGTCTTGCGTGATAACCAACCACAATTTATATAAAGATTGATTTGGGAAAGCGCGACGCAAATTATTAAAATATGTAACATCTATATTTGAAGCATTCAAACAAGGTTCGGTTGTAATATTTTTGTAATTGATAATTAGATTTTTCAAATCATCAATACCTTCACCTTTGCGAGAACTTACTAAGGCAATTTTGGTTTTCAGCTGATTTTCTAAATACGGGATATCTAACGAAATTCCTTTATACGACATTCTGTCGGACATATTGATGACTAGAATTGTCGGAATTTCTAAATCTTTTATTTGGGTAAAAAGCAATAAATTTCGCTTCAAATTTTCGACTTCGGTAACTACAATAGCTACGTCTGGAAAATCTTTATCGTTTTTGTTCAACAGTAATTCGATAACTACATTTTCGTCTAGCGAGCTTGCATTTAGACTGTATGTCCCAGGTAAATCGAGAATAGTTGCCTTAAGATTTGATGATAATTTGCAAACACCTTGTTTTTTTTCGACCGTAATTCCTGGATAATTTCCTACTTGTTGGTTCAAGCCCGTAAGTTGGTTAAATACCGAAGTTTTTCCAGTATTTGGATTCCCAATTAAAGCAATATTAATGTTGCCGACTTTCATTATAGTTGGTTTTCTTTAGGAATTTCTACTTCGATAATAGAAGCCGTTTCTAATCTAATAGCGACATGACTATCATTAATATTTAAATATAAAGGATCGCCAAAAGGCGCAATTTGAATAATTTCGACCATATTCCCTGGCAAACACCCCATTTCTAATAACTTTAGAGGAATATTGTTAATGTCAAAATCTTTTATGATTGCTTTTTGACCAATGGCGAGATTTGAAATGGTTAAGTTCAAGTTTATTTAGATTGAATAAATGTAAAAGCAAAATTAATCCTTTTTATTGGATTCACATAAAAAAAGAATGTCTTGCAGTAGTTTTTCGACTTCTTCTCTTCTTGTACCATCATAAAAACCACGAACACGCTTTTTATCATCGACCAAAACAAAATTTTCGGTGTGAACCATGTCGTATAATTCGGAAGGTTTTCCAGTTTTTACTGCTAAATAGGATTTTCTAGCAATATAATAAATGTCTTTTTTGTTACCTGTTACTAGATTCCATTTTGCATCAATAACACCTTTTCTTTTGGCGTAAGCTTTTAACACCGAAACACTATCTATATCTGGCGTTACCGAATGAGAAAGCAACATCACTTTAGGATTGTCTTTAATCTGGTCTTGTAACCAAACCATATTGTCGGTCATCATTGGGCAAATTGTGCCACAAGTAGTAAAAAAGAAATCGGCAACATAAACTTTGCCTTCATAATCTTTTTGGGTAATAACTTTCCCGTTTTGGTTGGTAAATGCAAAATCAGCAATAATATGTTTATTGGCAACATATTGAATTGTCGAGTCGACCAATTCAGGATTTACCATCGATGGTGTAAAAACAGGTAATGTTTTACGATTTAGTACATTGTAAAATAACCAGATTATAATTACTGATAAAATAGACAATACAATAAATAAGGTTTTAAATTTTCGTAAAAAACTGAGCATGAAATATTTTTTTTGCAAAAATAAAAAATAAAAAAGTCA
>NZ_JAYWDT010000100.1:0-19125 GCF_043779715.1 Flavobacterium sp. | reverse complement strand
GATTTTATTTTATTTTTGTTGATAAACCACTTTTTTATAATGATAAGTTTTATAAAAAAACAACAAACTAAATTAGGATTTTCATTCTCGGTTTTGGATTACGATTTAAAATTAAACTTCCAAAAAAAACTTCTAAAATTCTATCTAAAGTTGTTAACAAAAGTTGTTAAGTTAGTGTTAACTGAATATCAAGGAATTATGTTTGGTTGTTAACAATGTAAATTTTTAACACATATATTACAAATAACAACTGATTTACAGTTAGTTAGTTAGTTTTATATTTTCATTAAATAAACAAATCAACAAAGAAGCAAATCTACGTTTCTTTGTTTAAATTTGTAACCACAAACACAACTACAATGAAAATCTCGATAGGAAACGATCACGCAGGGCCGGATTACAAAAAAGCAATTGTTCAATTTTTAGAATCTAAAGGACATACTATAATAAACCACGGAACAGATACTTTTGATAGTGTAGATTATCCGGATTTTGGTCACAAAGTTGCCATTGATGTTTCTGAAGGAAAAGCCGATTTTGGCATTGTCATCTGCGGAAGCGGAAACGGAATCGCCATGTCAGCCAACAAACATGAAGGAATTCGTGCCGCTTTGTGTTGGATAAAAGAAATTGCATCTTTAGCTCGTCAACATAATGATGCTAATATTATAAGCATTCCTGCAAGATATACTTCGATTCCCCAAGCTATAGAAATGGTAGATACTTTCCTGAACACCGACTTCGAAGGAGGAAGACACGCTACGAGAGTGGGAAAAATTAGTTGTTAATTAATTACAAAAAGGTTATTTTAAAAATTCTAAAACCTATTAAACTATGTTTGACAAAAAAGATTACACAAATTTATCGCTAGAAGAGTTAGTATTAAAACAAACAGTTTTAACGAAGCGAAATAAAACATTTGTGATTATTTCAGTATTTTCAGTTGTATTTACCCTTTTTGCTATTTATAAAGAAAGTAGTGGTGCTATGCATGTTTTTTTAATATTGGGTTCTATGTTTTTTCTTACTAATAACTCTACGGAATTAAAAAAAGTACAAATAGAAATTGAAAAAAGAAAAAATTAATTTTGCCACACAACCATTCACACCACGAAGTAAAAGGTAAAAACCTTTTGTTTTCGATAGTTTTAAATATTGTAATTACAGTGGCACAAGTTATTGGTGGCATTATTTCGGGAAGTTTGGCCTTAATTTCTGATGCTTTGCATAATTTTTCTGATGTTTTAACTTTAATCTTTAGTTATATCGCAAATGTTTTGTCAAAAAGGAAAGCTTCTTTAGATCAGACTTTTGGTTACAAACGAGCGGAACTTATAGCGGCTTTTGTGAACTCAATTACCTTGATTGTGGTGGCGATATATTTAATTTTTGAAGCTTCACATCGATTTTCTAATCCACAAGTAATTAAATCTAATTTGGTTATTTGGATGTCTATTTTAGGAATTGCGGTCAATGGAATTTCAGCATTAATGCTCAAAAAAGACGCCAACCATAATATAAATATGAAATCGGCATATATTCATCTTTTTACCGATATGATGGCTTCCGTAGCGGTTTTAATTGGAGGAATTCTAATGAAAATATATCAAATTTATTGGATAGACAGTGCTTTAACTCTGGCTATCGCTATTTATTTAATTTATGTTGGTTATGATTTACTGAGAGAATCTACCAAAATGTTGATGCTTTTTACACCATCAGATATCGATATCAAAGAGTTGGTTCGAGAAGTTCATCAAATTTCGGGAGTAAACAAATTACATCATATTCATGTTTGGCATCTTAATGACCACGAATTGCATCTTGAAGCACATTTAGATTGTTTGGATGATATAAAAATGAGTGAATTCAATATTTTATTAGGGAAAATAGAAGTTGTTTTGTTAGAAAAATTCCACATTAACCACATTAATATTCAACCTGAATTTCAAAAAGAAGATTCTAAGGATTTTATAGTTCAGGATTAGTAAAATTACATAATTGACAATAATTAACCGAAAAAAGCATTTTTTATTGCGATATTATTTTTAATACATATTTTCAGGTATAAATTATTTACGTTTTTGAGCTTGTTTCTGTTTTTTTTGTAATTTAGTCGAAAATTAACACACACAACTCAATTTACTACTTCACATGACTGGAAATCTAACCATCAAAAAGCTACTTGTTGCAAACAGGGGAGAAATTGCTATCCGCGTTTTAAGAGCTGCTACAGAATTAAAAATCAATACTGTAGCTATTTATACTTATGAAGATAGGTATTCTTTACACAGATATAAAGCCGACCAAAGTTTTCAAATAGGTGACGAATCAGAAGCTTTGAAACCGTATTTAGATATTGAAGAAATTATCAATGTTGCCAAAGAAAATCAGGTAGATGCGATACATCCAGGTTATGGTTTTTTGTCTGAAAATGTAGATTTTGCCAGAAGATGTCTTGAAGAGGGAATCATTTTTGTAGGACCGCGTGTCGAGGTTATGCTTCAATTAGGCGATAAAGTTGCAGCTAAAAAAGTAGCAAGAGCTATTGATGTTCCTTTGATTAAAGATTCTAAAATTGCTCTAAATTCTGTAGAAGACGCTTTGTCTGAAGCGGCAGAAATAGGTTATCCAGTTATGCTTAAAGCAGCTGCTGGAGGAGGAGGAAGAGGAATGCGAGTAGTGCATAGTCCAGATATGATGGAAATGTCTTTTGGAAACGCAAAAAGTGAGGCGATAAAAGCATTTGGTGATGATACCATGTTTATCGAAAAATTTATAGACAATCCTAAACATATTGAAGTTCAAATCTTAGGAGATAACTATGGGAATATTGTGCATCTTTATGAAAGAGATTGTTCGGTTCAAAGAAGATTTCAAAAGGTAATTGAAGTAGCGCCATCGATATTAAAACCAGAAACTAAAAAACGATTGTTCGATTATGCCGTAAAAATAGCAAAACATGTTAACTATAATAATGCAGGAACGGTAGAATTTTTAGTAGATAAAGATGAAAATATTTATTTTATAGAAGTAAATCCTAGAATTCAGGTCGAACACACAATAACCGAAGAAATAACAGGGATTGATATTGTACGATCTCAAATTATTATCGCAGCAGGACATCCGCTTACGCACAATCAGATATTTATTCACAGTCAAGAAGATATTAAATGTAACGGTTGGGCAATACAATGCAGAATCACAACCGAAGACCCACAGAATGATTTTAAACCAGATTATGGAACCATTATCGCTTATAGAAGCGCTGGTGGATACGGAATTCGTCTCGATGAAGGAAGTTGTTATTCAGGCGTTGTGGTTTCTCCTTTCTTCGATTCGATGTTGGTCAAAGTTTCCTCGAGCGGAAGAACATTAAAAGGAGCTTCAGATCGTTTACGTAGAACTTTAGAAGAGTTTAGAATTAGAGGTGTAAAAACAAATATTCCTTTTCTTATAAATGTAATGTCTAATGATACTTTTAGAAGCGGAGAAACAACAGTTAATTTTATTCCGGACAATCCGCATTTACTAGTTCCAAGATATGAATATTCTCAAGATAGAGGAACAAAACTAATAAAATATTTAGCAGAACTAAAAGTAAATGGTCATCCAGATATAAAAAATTATGATGCCAATAAAACTTTTAGAAAACCAATTATTCCAGTAATTACTAGTAAAGAATATCCAAAAGGAACAAAGGATTTACTAAACGAATTGGGTAGAGATAAATTTATCGAATACATAAAAAACGAAAAGAGAATACTTTTTACCGATACTACTTTACGTGATGCACACCAATCACTTTTTGCAACTCGACTAAGAAATCATGATATTCTTAAAGTCGCCGAAGGCATGGCAAAAAACTTTCCGCAATTATTTTCTATGGAAGTATGGGGCGGCGCAACATTTGATGTAACCATGCGTTTCCTTCACGAAGACCCTTGGGAAAGATTAAGATTAATTAGAAAAGCAGCACCAAACGTATTATTGCAAATGCTTTTTAGAGGTAGCAATGCTGTAGGTTATGCCGCTTATCCAGACAATGTTTTAGAACAATTTATTATTAAAAGTGCCGAAAATGGGATTGATGTGTTTAGAATTTTCGATTCCCTAAACTGGATTGAAGGTATGCGACACAGCATTAAAATTGTTAGAGAAAAAACAAATGCCATTGCCGAAGCTTGTATTTGTTATACGGGAGATATATTAAATCCTGATCGACCAAAATTTAACCTGCAATATTATGTAGATTTAGCCAAAGAATTAGAAGCAGCAGGCGCGCACATGCTAGCTATTAAGGATATGGCAGGATTATTAAAACCCTATGCTGCCGAAGTGTTAATCAAAGAATTGAAGAAACATATTTCCATCCCAATTCATTTGCATACACATGACACATCATCTATACAATCGACTACCTATATAAAAGCAATAGAAGGAGGTGTCGATGTAGTCGATGTAGCTCTTGCTTCTATGAGCGGCTTAACATCACAACCTAATTTTAATTCACTCGTTGCCGCTTTACAAGGATCAGAAAGAGAAAATCCAATAGATTTAAAAAAATTAAATGAATATTCCAATTATTTTGAAGTCGTAAGAGAATATTACTACCCTTTCGAAAGCGAGTTAAAAGCAGGAACAGCAGAGGTTTATAATCATGAAATCCCAGGAGGACAATATTCTAACCTTCTTCCGCAAGCTCGTGGTTTGGGATTGGAAGATAAATTTGAAACCATTAAACAAAATTATGTTGTAGTCAATGAGTTGTTTGGTGATATTGTTAAAGTCACACCGTCATCAAAAGTAGTTGGCGACATGGCTTTATTTATGACATCAAATAATCTAACATCAAAAGATGTAATAGAAAAAGGCGATACACTTGCATTTCCAGAATCGGTAAAACAATTATTTAGAGGCGATTTAGGGCAACCTTATGGAGGATTTCCTGCAGTACTTCAAAAAATAATATTAAAAGACGAAAAGCCATATACCGAGAAGCCAAACGCACACTTAGAGCCAATTGATTTCGAATTAGAATTAAAAAAACTACACGAAAAATTCGATGATAAATTAACCACCGAAGATTTACTTTCTTATATCATGTTTCCTAAGGTTTTTAGTGATTTTTATACTTTTAGAAAGCATTTCGGAAAGGTTGAAAAACTAGCAACACCTACTTTTTATTATCCTTTAAAATCAAACGAAGAAGTATTGGTAAATTTAGCTTGGGGAAAAAACCTCTTGATAAAATTCAGATATATGGGCGAACCAAATGAAGAAGGATTTAGAGAAGTTTATTTCCAAATTAACGGACAAACCAGAAATGTTCTTGTAAAAGATAATGCTATAAAATCTACCAAAATAAGCAACATTAAAATTTCTGGATCCAATGATATTGGAGCACCATTACAAGGAAAATTAGTAAAAATTATGGTAAATGAAAATGATGAAGTTAAGAAAAACACTCCTTTATTTGTCATTGAAGCAATGAAAATGGAAACCACTATTTGTTCTCTAAAAGACGGAATAATTTCAAAAATATTACTAAAAGAAAACGCAATGATAGAGCAAGACGATTGTGTGTTACAAGTAAATTAGGTTAAATGATTTTTTTGTTTTTAATAAAAAAATCACTAAAATTTGAATAAAAACAATTCCATAAAACTTCAATAGATAAGTTGTTTTCGAAGTTTTATGTCGAAAAAAAAGCATTGCCAAACCAGAACCAATAACTCCGCCAAAAACTACAATTAACAAAAGTGTTTTTTCGGAAATTCGATATTTATGAGCAACCGCCATTTTTTTATCATAACCAATTAGGAAAAATCCAATAATATTGATGATAAAAAAATAAATTAAAATAACAGTCATATTTTTTTTGAATAAGCACAAAGATATTATTTTTGGTAATTCTAATATCACAATCTAAAATTCCGAAATGACCAACATACAATTTATAGCCAAACAAGTTGCAACGACTCCAAAAAACATCGAAGCCACTGTAAAATTATTAAACGAAGATTGCACGATTCCTTTTATTTCTCGTTACCGAAAAGACACAACGGGAAATCTCGATGAGGTTTTTATCGAGCAAATTGCAAAATTAAACAAGGAATATGATGTTATTGTAAAACGAAAAGAAGCTATTTTAAAAGCAATTACAGAACAAGGACAATTAACTCCAGAATTACAAAAAAACATTAGTGAAAGTTTCGATTTACAAGAACTCGAAGATTTTTATTTGCCTTACAAAAAGAAGAAAAAAACCAAAGCTGATGTTGCTCGTGAAAACGGACTAGAACCATTGGCGAAAATTATTATTAATCAGAAAAATGATGATGTCGATTTCTTGGCTACCCAATATTTGAACGAAAATGTCATTAATGAAGAAGCTGCTTTGCAAGGAGCAAGAGATATTATTGCCGAATGGATTAATGAAAACATATATGTTCGTAAACAATTGCGAAGACTATACGAACGAAAAGCAACCATAACAGCAAAGGTTTCAAAAGCTAAAAAAGAAGAAGAAGCGGCACAAAAATTCAGTCAATATTTCGATTGGAGTGAGAATTTAACCAAAGCAGCCTCACATAGATTATTGGCCATGCTTCGCGCAGAAAATGAAGGATTTATCAAAATAAAAATCGAAGTCGATATTGATGAAGCTTATGATTTAATAGATGAAATTATCATCAAAAACAACAACAGTTCCGCTATTTCTCATGTTCAATTAGCCATTGAAGACAGTTACAAAAGATTGTTAACACCAGCGATTTCTAACGAAGCATTGCAAGAAGCTAAAGCCAAAGCCGATGCTAATTCTATTCAAGTTTTTGCCAATAATTTAGGACAACTTTTATTAGCACCACCATTGGGAGAAAAACGAATTTTAGCAATCGATCCGGGATTTCGCTCGGGTTGTAAAATAGTTTGTCTCGACGAAAAAGGGGATTTATTGTACAACGAAACGATTTATCCTCACGCGCCACAAAACGAAACGGCAATGGCGATGAAGAAGATAAAATCGATGGTAAATGCTTATAATATTGATGCAATTTCTATAGGAAACGGAACGGCTTCGAGAGAAACTGAATTCTTTATCAAAAAAATCGCTTTCGACAAACCAGTTCAAGTTTTTATTGTTTCAGAAGCAGGAGCTTCGGTATATTCGGCATCAAAAATAGCGAGAGATGAATTTCCTAATTATGATGTTACGGTTCGTGGGTCAGTTTCTATTGGAAGACGATTGTCGGATCCGTTGGCAGAATTGGTAAAAATTGATCCAAAAGCCATTGGCGTAGGACAATACCAGCACGATGTAGATCAAACAAAATTAAAAGAAGAGTTGGATAATACGGTGATTCGATGCGTGAATTCTGTTGGAATAAACATTAATACAGCAAGTAAACATTTGTTAAGTTATGTATCGGGAATAGGCGAAAAACTAGCTGAAAACATTGTGCAATATCGTACTGAAAATGGAGCGTTTGAGGACAGGAAACAACTAAAAAAAGTACCAAGATTGGGAGAAAAAGCTTACCAACAAGGCGTGGCTTTTATCAGAATTCACAATCCAAAAAATCCGTTAGATAATTCGGCAGTTCACCCAGAAGCCTACGGAATTGTAGAAAAAATGGCAAAAGATTTGAAACTTTCTGTTCATGATTTAATTGCCAATAAAGAAAAAACTGCTTTAATAAAACCAGAGCATTACATCACTCCAGAAATAGGTTTATTAACTTTAAAAGACATTATAAAAGAGCTCGAAAAACCAGGTTTAGATCCAAGAAAGTCTGCCAAAGTTTTCGAATTTGATCCCAATGTAAAAACCATAAAAGACCTTCGAACTGGAATGATTTTACCAGGAATTGTCAATAATATTACCAATTTTGGTTGTTTTGTCGATATTGGAACTAAGGAAAGTGGACTGGTTCATATTTCTCAACTCAAAGCAGGTTTTGTATCTGATGTAAATGAAGTAGTCAAACTGCACCAACACGTTACTGTAAAAGTGACGGAAGTTGATGAAGATAGAAAACGCATTCAACTCACGATGATATTATAAATAAAAATCCCAAACTCATTTATTGAATTTGGGATTTATTTTTTAAACGTTTAAAAAAATTACTCTTTCGTTTCTTCTTTTTTAGAATCTGCAGGTTCGTCACCTTTTGCGGCTTTCTTAAATTCTTTGATTCCACCACCAAGACCTTTCATTAATTCTGGAATTTTTTTACCTCCAAAAAGTAATAAAACAACTGCCAATATCATTAATATCTCTGTAACTCCAAATTTTCCCATGAAATAAAAATTATGCTTTCGCAATTTAAAAATAAAACATTAGGCAAAGATATTAAAGAATTTAATAAACCTTTATTTTTTTAACGATTTATTATTACTAATAAACTAACTACGCGTTGTAATTATTATATTTGTTGTAATTATTATAATTTATGTCAGAAAAAAGATTAAAAAGAAAAGCATTTTTCAATAAAATAAAAACAAAGCGAAGATTGATTATTTTGAACGAAGAAACTTTTGAAGAAAAATTTTCTTTCAAACTCAATATTATTAATGTTTTTATCGTGGCTACACTTGGCGCTATATTTCTTATTTCGATAACGAGTTATATTATAGCATTTACACCACTTCGAGAATATATTCCAGGATATGCTTCGACACAACTTAAAAAGGATGCACTAAATTTAGGACTCAAATCGGATTCTTTAGAATTTGCATTAAAGAAAAATGATGCCTACATACAATCTGTAAAAAAAGTGTTAACAGGCGATTTAGAATATGCCAAAGTGAATAAAGATTCAATCATGGCCTCAGAATATGTAGATCCTTCCGAATATAATTTTGAAGCCTCGCCAGAGGAGCTCGAACTCAGAAAAAAAGTAGAAGCAGAATCTAAAAAAGTTAAAAAATAAGAGCCTAAAGCCTTTTACAAATGTCAACAAAATCCTTTTTAGCCAAGCAATTCGCAAAAAAAATTCATAAAAAAACGCTGAAATGGTCTCAAAATCCTATTGAAACACAACAAAAAGTTTTTCAAGATTTAATTCATCAAGCAAGCAATACAGTTTTTGGAAAAGACCATAATTTTAGTAAAATTAAAACTTTTGAAGACTTTGCAAAACAAGTTCCTATAAGAGATTATGAGGAATTAAAACCTTACGTAGATCAAGCTATAAATGGGAAAAAAGACATTCTTTGGAAAGGAAAACCTTTGTATTTTGCTAAAACTTCAGGAACAACATCAGGCGCAAAATATATTCCACTCACAAAGGAATCGATGCCGTTTCATATTGAAGCTGCAAGAAACGCCATTTTAAGTTATATTCACGAAACAGGAAAAGCTGATTTTGTAAAAGGAAAAATGATTTTCTTGCAAGGAAGTCCAATTCTTGAAGAAAAAAACGGAATCAAATTAGGGAGATTATCAGGAATTGTAGCACATTTCGTTCCTAAATATTTACAAAAAAATCGAATGCCATCTTGGGAAACCAATTGTATCGAAGATTGGGAAACCAAAGTAAACGCTGTTGTCGAAGAAACTTTTCAGCAAAACATGACCGTCATTTCTGGAATTCCGTCGTGGGTACAAATGTATTTTGAGAAACTGCATCAAAAAGCCGGAAAACCAGTGGGAGAATTATTTAAAAACTTTAATTTATTCATTTACGGCGGTGTAAATTATGAACCTTACCGTGCCAAATTTGAAAATTTAATTGGACGAAAAGTAGATTCAATCGAACTTTTTCCTGCTTCCGAAGGATTTTTTGCCTATCAAGATTCCCAGAAAGAAAAAGGAATGTTGCTGTTGTTAAATTCAGGAATTTTCTATGAATTTGTAAAAGCCGATGAATTTTTTACAGAAAATTATAAAAGACACACTATTGGCGAAGTCGAATTGGGTATAAATTATGTTTTAATAATTTCTACAAATGCAGGACTTTGGGGTTATAATATTGGCGATACAGTTCAGTTTACTTCTATAAAACCGTATCGCGTCATCGTTTCAGGACGTATTAAACATTATATTTCGGCTTTTGGCGAACATGTAATAGGAAAAGAAGTAGAAAGCGCTTTGCAAGAAGCCATGGAAAACACACAAGTTCGTGTAAACGAATTTACAGTGGCGCCACAAATTTCTCACACAAACGGATTGCCTTACCACGAGTGGTTCATCGAGTTCGAAAATGAGCCAGAAAATATGGAAAATTTTGCGCTGCAGATAGATAAAGCGATGAGAAAACAAAACACATATTACGATGATTTAATTGTTGGCCATGTGTTGCGAACACTTGTAATTACTACCGTTAATAAAAATGGATTTCAAGATTATATGAAATCTATCGGGAAATTGGGCGGACAAAATAAAATCCCAAGACTCTCTAATGATAGAAATATTGCTCAAAAATTAGAAAAAGAAAATAATGATACAAAATAGATTTTTAGTTTGCTTGTTTTTAGTAAGTCTTTCGATTACCGCTCAGATAAAAGGAGTTGTAAAAGACAGTATTTCGGGAAAACCAATTCCGTATGTAAGTATTTGGATTCAAAACGAAAACATTGGTACAACCGCTGAAGAAAATGGAGAATTTACAATCAGTTCGACCGAGAAAAACAAAAACTTAATATTTTCTGCATTAGGTTATGAGAAAAAGATTATCAAAGCTTCAAAAGCGACTTTAGTTAACCTAAAACTAATAGCTTATCAGTTAGATGAGGTTGTAATTTCCGAAGATAGATTAGAAACAAAAGTGGTAGAAATAGGTGCCAACAAAAACGGAATTTATCAATCGTTTGATAACGGACCAAGAATAGACACAAAGTTTTTTCCTTATAATCCAGCTTACAAGAAAACAAAATTTATAAAAAAAGTCACTATTGAAACCGACAGTAGAATAGAAAATGCAACAATTAAAATTCATTTTTATAGCGTCGATGCAAATGGTTTTCCTAGTGAAGAATTGCTGGACAAAAATTTTATTGTTTCGGTAAAAAAAGGCACAAAAAAGAATTTTTTCGACATAACAAAATTTAACCTAAGAATACCAAAAAGAGGACTTTTCGTTGGATTTGAAAAATTAAGTATAGAAAAAAATAAATTAGAAAAAACCATTACCGATTCGAAAACAAATAAAACACAAATACAAAAAACATATTTCCCTTTTGTAATGTATAATTTTGTAGAAAGAGACTTTTTATACACTTTCTCTGGAGGAAAATGGAACAGACAAACCAAACATACCGATACTGATTTGTCAAGAAAAATTATGGTATATGAACCAGCAATAAACCTAATTCTTACCAACTAAATATAAAAACTGTATCTTTGTCGGTTATAAAATAAAAATTTAATGAAGGAAATTAAAAACATTTCGCGCTCACGAGCGCAAGAATCGTCGGCAGCTATCGAACGATTGTATATTACAATGCGTCATTTATTCAACAGAGGTTTCTATAAACCAATGGGAATTTCTGGAGAAACTTTAAGAGAAGCATTGCTGGCATTAAGACCTGAAATTTATGGGACTATTGCGGAAGAAAAAGTAGAACTAAGCGGATTATTATACGTTATAGAACGTCTTCCGGTAGGAATTGAAGAATGTCGTTACATCAATTTAACGTCGGACGAAGGGTATTCTAACTCCCATTTCCAAGCGATTGTTCCCCCAAAACGTAGAAGAAATTGCTACCGAATTGATGACGAACAAATGAATGTGGAAATCACACGCGGTCGTTCAGATATTTATGATATCCTAACGCATTTAACGTTTATATTCATCGAATCTCACAAAATTAAAGACCGAGTTCTTATTGATGAAGACGGACGAGTATCTCGCGATTGGGAAAAACTAGAACAAGCTGCATTACAAAATAAAAAACTAACATTAATAGAAAGAGAAAAAGCTATTTCTCACGCAGCCAACATTTTAGGAAGAACATTTGCCGAGGTAAAAGACATTTACGAAAGCTTCGGAAACACAACATCGCCAGATCGTTTCTTGCATATTATTTATTGGTTAGGAAAAATTGCGATTGAAGAAGTAGTTGATAATAACAAAAGAACCATCACTTTTAGTCCAATTTTAAGAGAAAGATTAGGACACCACATTCACGGAGAAATCTGGGCAAATGATATAAAAGAAGTTTTACAAAAAAACGATTTATTGTCTAGGCCAATTCACGTAATTAGTGCCAATATGCACAGTGTGATGAACTCTATTTTTGCAACGCATGTGCTTAAAACAAAGTTTAAAGACAAATCAGATTTCGATATTTACGAAGAGTTAAGTAAACCGGGTGCCCATGATGTTCGTGACAAAGTCGAAGAATTTGCGATAAAACACGGTATGATTTCTTTGCCAGACACATCAGGAACGAATATTGATGTTCAAATTTTTGATACTGCAAAAATCGATTGGACAAAATCGGCTTTCGCCAAAGCAAAAATCGATAAAGTTTCACCAGTTTTAATCGTCATGGATTACGCTTTCGGAGAACAAGCTTTTGAAACTATTGATGAATTATTGAAACCTTACAAAATAGGAAAAGAGAAAACGTTCCTAAATGTAGAGTCAGTTTCTATCATGGGAAAAGCAGGAATTCTAGAAGGCGGAAAAGGAGATATTATGATTCCTAATGCGCATATAAACGAAGGAACTGCCGATAATTACCCATTTCATAACGAATTAACGGCAAAAATGTTTGAAGGAAACGACATTCCAGTTTTTGCAGGACCAATGATCACCGTTTTAGGAACATCTTTACAAAACAGAGATTTATTAAAGTTTTTCCACGAATCTACTTGGGAAGCCATCGGACTAGAAATGGAAGGTTCTTATTACCAAAAAGCAATTCAAAGTGCATCAAAAATTAGAAAAAGTATCAACGAAAATGTAAAAGTTCGTTACGCTTATTACGCTTCAGATAATCCTTTAGAAACAGGAAGTACACTAGCTTCAGGTGGTTTAGGAACAACAGGTGTAAAGCCAACTTACTTAATTACTATCAAGATATTAGAACAAATTTTCAACGTAAAATAAATTATAATGAATTTTATTCCAAGTAATTTAGCTGGTTGCTTTGTCCTTGAGCCAAAGATTTTTCATGATGACCGAGGTTATTTTATGGAAAGCTTTAACGAGAATACTTTTGAAAAAGGGATTGGACAAAAAGTCCATTTCATACAAGACAATCAATCGTATTCGTCAAAAGGTGTTTTGCGTGGTTTGCATTATCAAACAGGCGAGTATGCTCAGGCAAAATTAGTACGAGTATTACAAGGCGAAGTGTTAGATATTGCGGTCGATATTCGGCCAGAATCGGCAACTTACGGACAATCATTTTCTATATTATTAAGTGCCGAAAATCAGAAACAATTGTATATTCCGAGAGGATTTGCACACGGTTTTTTAGTAACTAGCGAAACAGCAACTTTCTTTTATAAATGTGATAATTTTTACAATAAAGAAAGCGAAGGCGGCGTAATTTATAATGATCCAGCATTAAACATAGATTGGAATTTTCCTGAAAATGAATTGATTATTTCTAATAAAGACGTGATTTTACCCACACTAGAAAACGCCAAAAAAGTATGGTAATTTTAGTTACAGGAGCATCAGGACAATTAGGTCAGGCAATTCAGTATATAGCTTCAAATTATGCTGATTGCGAATTTATTTTTGCATCGTCACAAGATTTAGATATTACAAATCAAGAACGTGTAAATCATTTTTTTGATACAAATAAAATCGATTTTTGTATAAATGCTGCGGCCTACACAGCGGTTGATAAAGCAGAATCTGAAACAGAAAAAGCAGAAGCTATTAATGTTTCTGGACCAAAAAATTTAGCCATTGCTTGTAAAAATAAGAAAGTAAAACTAATACATATTTCTACCGATTTTGTTTTCGATGGTTCTTCAAGCAAACCGTATTTAGAAACTGACGCAACAAATCCGCTAAGCGTTTATGGTAAAACAAAACTAGACGGAGAGCAAGAGATAATAGATAATATTCATGAGTATTTTATTATTAGAACTTCTTGGGTTTACTCTCAATTTGGTAATAATTTTATGAAAACCATGCTGCGTTTGGCTTCAGAAAGAGATAGTTTAAGCATTGTTTCAGACCAAATAGGTTCGCCAACAAATGCGGTCGATTTGGCCAAAGCTTTACTTTCTATAGTACAAAGCAACAGTTCAAAATATGGTATTTATAATTTCAGTAACGAAGGAATGGCAAGTTGGTATGATTTTGCTACAGAAATTTTTAGAATAAATAATGTTGTTATTGATGTAAATCCAATTCCAACAGAAGCATTTCCTACGCCAGCAAAAAGACCAAAATACAGTCTTTTAGACAAATCGAAAATAAAAAACACTTTCGGAATCGAAATAAAAACTTGGCAAGAATCATTATTGCAAACGATATAAAAAATGAAAAGAATACTAATAACAGGAGCTGCAGGATTTTTAGGATCACATTTGTGTGATAGATTTATCAAAGAAGGTTATCATGTTATTGGAATGGATAATTTGATTACGGGTGATTTAAAAAATATAGAACATTTATTCAAACTAGAACATTTTGAGTTTTACCACCACGATATTTCAAAATTTGTGCATGTTGCAGGAAATCTAGACTATATTTTGCATTTTGCATCGCCAGCAAGCCCGATAGATTACTTAAAGATTCCGATTCAAACCTTAAAAGTAGGTTCATTAGGAACACACAATTTACTTGGATTGGCAAGAGTGAAAGGCGCAAGAATCTTAATAGCCTCTACATCGGAAGTTTACGGAGATCCATTGGTTCATCCACAAACAGAAGAGTATTTTGGGAATGTAAACACAATAGGGCCAAGAGGCGTTTATGACGAAGCCAAACGTTTTCAAGAATCCATCACAATGGCTTACCATCGTTTTCACGGATTAGAAACTAGAATTGTTAGAATTTTTAATACCTATGGACCAAGAATGAGACTCAACGATGGTCGTGTTATTCCAGCATTTATAGGTCAAGCATTGCGAGGTGAAGATTTAACTATTTTTGGAAATGGTTTGCAAACCCGTTCTTTTTGTTATGTAGATGATCAAGTAGAAGGTATTTTCAGATTGTTACATTCAGATTATGTTTATCCAGTCAATATTGGAAATCCAGACGAAATAACCATTAAAGATTTTGCCGAAGAAATAATTAAGTTAACAGGAACAAATCAGAAAATTGTATACCACGATTTACCAGAAAATGATCCGTTGCAAAGACAACCAGACACAACAAAAGCCAAAGAATTATTAGGTTGGGAAGCTAAAGTTTCTCGATCTGAAGGAATGAAAATCACTTACGAATATTTTAAATCATTACCACAAGAAGAATTATTAAAAGAAGAGCACAAAGATTTTTCAGGTTATATACGCTAATTAAAAAATGACAAAAGGCAGGTATTCAAAATATATACGTCCAATAAGCATAACAACAGATTGTGTTTTGCTGGTTGTTTTGGCCAACTTTTTTCTAAAGGAATTTGCTATACAATTACCATATTTTATCATTTACCAACTAATTTCTTGGTGTGTTCTCGCCTATTTTACAAAATTTTATGAAGTATATCGCTTCACAAAACCCGTAGAAATTATGGGGATGTTATTCAAACAATTATTTTTATTTTCGTTGTTTGTCATTGCCTTTTTTTCTATTACAAGAGAGATAATTTTTAGTTTTCGACTCTTGTTATATTTCATCGGATTTTCATTTATTGGCATCACTTTTTTCAAAGGGTTATTGTTTTATTATCTAAAAAAATACCGAATTGTTCTTGGCGGAAACTATCGAAACGTAATAATTGTAGGCTATACAGATAGCTCAAAAAATTTGCAAAATCTTTTTCAAACAAGGTTAGATTATGGCTACTATTTTAAAGGTTATTTTTCAGATAAAATAAAGAACGAACAAATAAAAGGAGATGTTTCTCAGATTCAAGATTTTGTTTTAGATAATAAGATAGATGATATTTATTGTGCTTTAGAAGAATTATCGAATGATCAACTTAAAGAACTGGTAGAATTTGCCGATTATTACAAGAAAACAATCAAATTTATCCCAGAATCTAACGAGATTTATGCTAAAAACCTAAAAATAGATTATTACGAATTCTTCCCCATATTATCACTTAAACGAACACCATTAAATGAACCATTACTCAAGTTTGTAAAGCGATTATTTGATATTTTCTTTTCATTATTGGTTATCATTTTTCTGCTTTCTTGGCTCATTCCAATTATTGCAATTTTAATAAAATTAGAATCAAAAGGGCCAATATTTTTTAAACAAGGAAGACCAGGATTAGATGAAAAAGAATTTTTTTGTTACAAGTTTCGTTCAATGGAAATAAACGATAAAACAGAAGAATCGGTGGTAAAAAATGACCCAAGAATAACAAAAACGGGCAATTTTTTAAGAAGAACTAGTTTCGATGAGATGCCACAATTTTTCAATGTATTTCTTGGTGAGATGTCTATCGTTGGGCCAAGACCACATTTATGGTCACACAACAACGAATACCAAACTAAAATCAGGAAATACAATTTAAGATTACATATAAAACCAGGAATTACAGGATTGGCACAGGTAAAAGGTTTTAGAGGAGAAATAGAAACCGATGACGAAATGGTAAACAGAATAAAATATGATTTATTTTATATCGAAAACTGGTCATTATTATTAGATATAAAAATTATTGTACTAACAGTAATTAATGTTTTTAAAGGGCAAGAAAAAGCCTATTAAAACACCTCTTTTTCAATTAAATAATTCATCTGATTATTTAGATTGAAAGTTTCTTGAGTGTCTTCAAATATTCTTTTTTTCATCGAATGTAATTCTGATTTACTCAAATTTGAAATCAATTTTAGTTTTTCATTCAAGTCAGAATAATTTTCAACTTGGGCAACCCAGCCTAAATTATTTTTTTCTACAATAATTTCGCCTTCACCACCACCAAAATATAATATTGGAAATCCAAGTGAACTATATTCGAAAATCTTAGAAGGAACAGAACCATAAATTCTAACTTTTAATGGAACAATTGCTACGTCAAAAGATTTTAGTTTTTCGTGTAATGCATTGCGCTCCATCATACCATAAAAGAATATTTTTTGTTCTTTTCTAGACGATATTAGTTGCTCTATTTGTGTTTTTTCGGCTCCATCACCAAAGATGTGTAATTCGATATTCAATCCGTTTAAATCTATTTTTTCGCACAATTCTAAAACACCCTGTGCTATTCCTAAAAGTCCAGCATAGAAGATTTTTATAGGCTGATTAAGATCTGTAATTAAATCCAAACTTTCAACTTTATGATCTGGAAAATTACGATATAAAAAACATCTTTTATCTGGGAAAAAAGAATTTACATGTGTAATAATTTCGTTAGATTGTCCAATAATTAAAGTGGCTTTTTTGTAGATAAAGCGTTCTAAAAACAACGAGAATTTATGTGAAAACGAGTTTTTTTTCAAGGCTTTCAATTCAATTGCTGCTAATGGCCAAAGATCTGAAATATTGAGAATTATCTTTTTATTTTTTAACGAAAGCACAAAAACTGATATAAATGAAAGCAATAACGGAGGTGATTGAACGACTACTTTTTCTGGAGTTTTTTTAAATAATAAATAGAAAGATAAACTCAATGAAAAAGACAAAACCGAAATAATTCTAACAATCAAATTCTTACTTACACTTGGATAAATCCAAAGTCGTTTTACCGTAATATTATCACGATTTTCAGTAACAGAAAATTTGCCTTTATACTCTGGAAATAATTCACCTTTCGGATAATTTCCTAAAGGACAAATCACAGAAACCGTATAATTATTTTGATGCAATTTTAATGCTAACTGTTCAATTCTATTGGCAGCAGCGCCTTTTTCTGGCGGATAATAATTGGATATGATTAATATTTCTTCCATTATTTTTTCAAAAGAATATCAACAATTCGTTCGGATGCTTTTCCGTCCCAAAGCTCCGGAATTCCTGCTTTTTTAGAACCGATTTGAAGAAATATTTTAAATAAATTTTCTAGATTTTCAATAGAAATTCCAACTAGATTATTGGTTCCAATTTCAATAGTTTCTGGCCTTTCTGTTGTTGTTCGCATAGTAAAACAAGGAATTCCTAAAACCGTAGTTTCTTCAGAAATCCCACCAGAATCGGTAATTACGGCAAAACTGTTTTTTATGAGATACATAAAATTCAAATAACTTTGTGGTTCTACAAATAAGGTGTTTTTCAAATTCAAATTGATTTCTCCCAAAATCGCTTTCGTTCGAGGATGAATTGGGAAAATTATTTTCTTATCTCCAACCATTTTGTCAATTCCTTCAAGTAAATTTATCAATGATTTTTCTTCATCAACATTCGACGGACGATGTAAAGTCAAAATGATATAATTCCCAGCTTCTAAATCAAATTCTTTCCAGAAATTTGGAGCAGAAATTCTGTCTAAGTTCTGATATAAAGTATCAATCATCACATTTCCAACAAAATGAACATTTGATGATTGAACACCATTTTTTAATAAATTTTCAGATGCTGAGGTTGATGTTGTAAAGTAATAATCGGTAATACTATCGGTAACCATTCTATTAATTTCTTCAGGCATTGTTATGTCGCCAGATCGAATTCCGGCTTCAACATGAGCTACTTTTACATTCATTTTCTTCGCCACAATAGCACAAGCCATAGTCGAGTTTACATCACCAACAACTAAAACTAAATCACACGGATTTTGGAGTAATTCTTTTTCAAAAGCAATCATAATTGCCCCAGTTTGTTCGGCTTGCGAACCACTTTTCACTTCTAAATTAGCATTTGGATGTGGAATGTTTAACTCTTCAAAAAAAGTATCACTCAGGTTTTTATCATAATGTTGACCAGTATGCACCAAACGAAAAGATATTGCTGCACCTTCAGCTTGTTGTTTATCAATCGCTTTAATAATGGGTGCGATTTTGATAAAATTGGGTCTTGCGCCTGCTATTATGGTTATTTTCATGTTTTATTTTTTGTAACCAATTTTCGTTCTTGATTTTTCGTGCTCTTTTTTATC
>NZ_JAYWDT010000099.1:0-3839 GCF_043779715.1 Flavobacterium sp. | reverse complement strand
TGGATCTTTCTGTAAGAGCATTAAATTGCTTAAAAGCAGCTGAAGTTGATACATTAGGAGACTTAGTATCATTCAATAAAAATGACTTAATGAAATTTCGTAATTTTGGTAAAAAATCTTTAACAGAACTAGACGAACTAGTAGCTATTAAAAATTTAACCTTCGGAATGGATTTAGCGAAATACAAATTAGATAAAGAATAAATTACTTCATATTTTGCTCTCCAAAGAGGATTGAAGCAAGATGAAGGTTTAAAAAAATAGGTCATGAGACACGGAAAAAAATTCAATCACTTAAGCAGACAGAAAGGTCACAGAGCAGCAATGCTTGCGAATATGGCTTGTTCTCTAATCGAGCACAAACGTATTAACACTACTGTCGCTAAAGCAAAAGCACTTAAACAGTTTGTTGAGCCGCTTATAACAAAATCAAAAGACGATACAACTCACAATCGTCGTATATGTTTCGCTTACTTACGTAGCAAATATGCCGTAACTGACTTGTTCAGAGACGTAGCAGCTAAAGTAGGTGATCGTCCAGGAGGATACACACGTATTATCAAATTAGGTAATCGTTTAGGAGATAATGCTGATATGGCAATGATCGAATTAGTAGACTTCAACGAACTATACAACGGTGGTAAGAAAGAAGAAGTGAAAACTAAAAGCCGTCGTGGTGGAAAAGCTAAAAAAGCTGAACCAACTACTGATGCTGCAGCTGACACAACTGAAGAAACTACTGATAGTGCAGAATAATATGACATTCAGTTCATAAATATTAAGGATAAACTTTTACTAGTTTATCCTTTTTTTTTGGAGCGAATCGTTCAGGATTTATCAGCAAACCATTTTCCTGCTGTCGTTACAATCTCCTCTCGTCTAAAAAGACGAGAGGAGGATTTTCACTTCATCAGGGCTAAAGAGTAAAAAATTCGAATACTTGAAAACTATATTTCCTTAATCGATTCTATCAATTTAAGAAAAAAGCTTTATTTTTGCACCACAACTAAACAACACAATGCAACACACAACAAAACAAGCAGCAATTTTACTACTAAGTGACGGAACCATCTTTCACGGAAAATCAATCGGAATTAGCGGAACTACATTTGGAGAAGTATGTTTCAATACAGGAACAACAGGTTACCAAGAAATATTTACTGATCCATCTTATTTTGGACAAATCATGGTAGCAACTAATGCACACATAGGAAATTATGGTGTAAATAAAGACGAAATAGAATCAGACAGAATCATGATTTCAGGATTAGTTTGCAAAAATTTTTCAGATTTTCATTCCCGCCCAGATTCAGAAAGTAATTTATTCGATTATTTCAAAAAACAAAATCTAGTTTGTATTTCCGATGTTGATACTCGAGCACTCGTGAGTTATATCCGTGACAACGGCGCGATGAATGCTGTGATTTCTACCGATGGAACTTCAATCGAAGAACTAAAAAAGAAATTAGTTCAAATTCCAGATATGAAAGGATTAGAGCTAGCATCAAAAGTATCTACAAAAGCACCGTATTTTTATGGAAATGAAAATGCTAAATATAAAATCTCAGCATTAGATTTAGGAATAAAAACCAATATACTTCGTAATCTTTCCAAAAGAGATTGTTACATCAAAGTATTTCCATACAATGCAACATATCAAGATTTAGCAGCATTTAATCCAGACGGTTATTTTTTATCTAATGGTCCTGGTGATCCGGATTCTTTAGAAAGTGCCATTTCAGTTGCGAAAGAAATTATTTCAAACAACAATCCGCTTTTCGGAATTTGCTTGGGACACCAAGTAATTGCCTTGGCAAATGGAGTATCGACTTATAAAATGTTCAACGGGCATAGAGGAATAAACCATCCAGTAAAAAATCTAGTAACAGGTAAAGGCGAAATAACTTCGCAAAACCACGGATTCGCTGTCAATAAAGAAGAATTAGACAATCATCCTGATTTAGAAATCACCCATTTGCATATCAATGACTTGACTGTTGCGGGAATGCGCATGAAAAGCAAAAATTGTTTCTCTGTACAATATCACCCAGAAGCAAGCCCAGGTCCACACGATTCTAGTTATTTGTTTGATGATTTTATCGAAAATATAAAACTTTCAAAAAACTAAAACGTTATCTAAAAATATAGTATTATTAAACTTTAAATATATTTGCATTATAACCCTGAGTGTAGTCCAAGGGTAAATCTAAAGTCTAAAATCATAAATCTAAAATTATAATGAGCATAATTATCAAAATTCACGCAAGACAAATTTTCGATTCAAGAGGAAACCCAACTATCGAAGTCGATGTAGTAACAGAAAATGGAGTTTTAGGACGCGCAGCAGTGCCATCTGGAGCATCAACTGGCGAACATGAAGCGATGGAATTGCGTGATGGCGGAAAAGCGTATCTTGGAAAAGGAGTACTAAAAGCCGTAGAAAATGTAAATACAATAATCGCTTCCGAATTACTTGGAACTTCTGTTTTCGAGCAAAATCTAATCGACAAAATCATGATCGATTTAGACGGAACGCCTAATAAATCAAATCTAGGAGCAAATGCTATTCTTGGCGTTTCTTTAGCAGCAGCGAAAGCAGCAGCAAATGAATTAGGATTGCCATTATATAGATATATAGGTGGAGTTTCTGCTCATACTTTACCAGTTCCTATGATGAATATCATCAATGGTGGTTCACATTCCGATGCACCTATTGCGTTTCAAGAATTTATGATTATTCCAGTATCTGCAACTTCTTTCACACAAGCCATGCAAATGGGAACCGAAATTTTTCACAGTTTGAAAGAAGTATTGCACGACAGAGGTTTATCTACAGCAGTAGGTGACGAAGGAGGTTTTGCGCCAAACCTTGCTGGCGGAACCGAAGATGCTTTAGATACTATCAAAAAAGCAGTCGAAAGTGCAGGATATGCTTTTGGCGATGATATTATGATCGCATTAGACTGTGCCGCTTCAGAGTTTTATGTAGACGGAAAATACGACTATTCAAAATTTGAAGGAGCGACAGGAAAAATCAGAACGTCGGAAGAACAAGCAGATTATTTAGCCGAATTAGCTTCAAAATATCCAATTATTTCTATCGAAGACGGAATGTACGAAGACGATTGGAAAGGATGGAAATACCTAACCGAAAAAATCGGACACAAAACACAACTTGTTGGAGACGATTTATTTGTAACAAATGTAACTCGTTTATCTCGAGGAATTTCAGAAGGGATTGCAAATTCTATCTTGGTAAAAGTGAACCAGATAGGAACATTAACCGAAACTATCGCAGCTGTAAATATGGCACATAATGCAGGTTATACTTCAGTAATGTCCCACCGTTCGGGAGAAACAGAAGACAATACCATTGCAGACTTAGCTGTAGCATTAAACTGTGGTCAAATAAAAACTGGTTCCGCTTCTCGCTCCGATCGTATGGCAAAATACAACCAATTATTGCGTATCGAAGAAGAATTAAACGATGTCGCTTATTTTCCAGGAACAAGAGCATTCAAAAAATAAAATTATTATAACTTGAAGCCAATCCCGCTTTCCGCTTCAAGTACTCACTAAAAAAAAATATATTTCTAAACAACAACAGGAGCTTCCTTTGGTCGCTCTGTTGTTGCAAGAAAAAATAGTTTTTTTAATTTCGTAGCTTTCCGCTTCAATCAGGGCTAGAAAGCAACGAAATTAAAATTTCAAAATTCTTTATTCAAAACTTAAATGGACTTAAATGACTTATGTGGTTCAAAAAATAAGACTAATTAGTTTAAATATTCAATATAATATTTCAAAAAATAGTTTAATCAAACTATCGTTTTCAAAATAAAA
>NZ_JAYWDT010000098.1:0-8537 GCF_043779715.1 Flavobacterium sp. | reverse complement strand
CTTCAGGAGCTTTAGGGATACTGAAAGTTTCTGTTGGTAGTTGTGGACCAGCATCAACAAACGGTACAATCGATGGTGGATTTAATGAAAATGACGGTATTCAGTTAAGAAATGCAGCAGGAACCGTTGTTATTGATGATGTTGACACTTACCCAACTGGACCAGGCTATTATATGGTAAGAAATACGGGGGCACTTAGCGCAAGAACATCTTATGTTGCAGCAGACTGGAGTACTACACCGTTAGGTGCTGGAGTATGTTATCCAAGTGCTGGATTAACTCTTCCAACTGGAGGGTCACAACCAAGCATTTCTGTACAACCAACAATTGCTTTAACTTGTGCTTCAACTACAGCTTCAATGAGTGTTTCGGCAACAGAAGGTTTTGTGGGTGGCAATGCTTTAGCGTATCAATGGTATGTAATAGCACCTGCTACAACTACATGGACTGCATTAATAAATACTGGAGTTTATACTGGAGCAACATCAGGTACTTTAAATATTTCGTCATTAACTGGTTTAGATAGTTATCAATATTATTGCCAAGTAAGAGAAAATACAGCAACATGTTACATTGCAACGCTAGCTGTTAAAATCTCTACAGATGCTACAATATGGAATGGTTCGGCTTGGAGTAATGGAATGCCAACTCTATCTAAAGCAGCAACAATTAACGGTAATTATACAACAGCCACAAATGGAAGTTTTAGTGCATGTAATTTGACCATTAATGCTACTTTTACCCTTATTGTTTCTGCAAATACTTATGTTGAAATTCAAAATAATATCTCTAACAACGGAACATTTAATATATTAAACACGGGTTCATTAGTTCAAATTAATGACGCAGGGGTAGACACTGGAAATATTTCTTATGAAAGAGTTGCTTCTGTTAAGTTACAAGATTATGTGTATTGGTCATCACCAGTTAATGGTTTTGATGTAAATTCTATTTCGCCACTAACTCCAGCCTATTGTCATTGGTTATGGAATCCTACTTTAGTAAATACAAATGGAGGTTTGGGATATTGGCAAAACGCATCTACTACAATGGTAGGAGGACAAGGTTATATTGTTCGTGCACCTAATGGTTTTAGTAATACAGCGGCGCAAGATTGGGCAACAATATTTACTAATGGTATTCCTTTTAACGGAATATTAACTCCTGCAATTGCAAGAGGTAGTTATACAGGTGAAAATTATGCAGGAACAAATGGAGTAACAATTACAGCTAATGACGATAACTGGAATTTATTAGGAAATCCTTATCCGTCTGCAATAAGCATTAACTCTTTTCTAACAGCAAACCCTCAATTAGATGGTTTCGTCAGATTGTGGACACATGGAACACTACCCGTATCTGCTGTAAATACTTTTTATGCTAGTTTTGTTTATGATTATACGGCAAGCGATTATATTGCCATAAATGGAGCTGGAGCAACTAGCGGACCTGGAGTACTAAGTGTTATTGGTGGTGGACAAGGGTTTTTTGTTTTAATGAATCCAGGAACTGCCACAACAAGTACGGCTACTTTCAATAATGCAATGCGCAATAAAACATTTGCAAACAGTCAGTTTTATAAAAATGCAAACCACAAAGTATCTACTACACAAGAAGTGGTAGGGGGAAACATAGAGAGGAATAGAATTTGGATCGACTTAGTAAGTCCAACTTTAGAAACAACAAGAACATTAGTTGCCTATGTTGAAGGTGCAACATTAGGAAAAGACAGAATGTTTGATGCCTTAACAGATTATAAATCGTCACAAAATTTCTATTCATTAATTGGAAACGACATTATGACAATACAAGGCAAAAGCTTGCCGTTTGATGTGAATGATAAAGTTCCTATGGGAATAAAAATTCAAACAAATGGGACGTACACTATTGCAGTTGCAGCAGTTGATGGATTGTTTTCTGGAAGAGCGCAAAAAATTTATATAGAAGACAAATTGCTAAATACAATTAATGATATTACAGATTCTCCATATCAGTTTACAGCAACTCAAGGCGTAACAAATGATCGTTTTGTGTTGCGTTATACAAATCAAGCGTTAAGTAATGCTGATTTTAATTTAGTAGAAAGCGGAGTATCTGTTTTTGGTTCAAACAATGAAATAAAAATAAATTCTACTATAGAAAACATTAAAGATTACACAGTTTATAATGTTTTAGGACAAACATTAGCTACTAAAAATAATGTAAATAGAAATCAATATGCAGTGAGTTCTGTTATGAGAAATAGCCAAACATTGATAGTAAAAGTTACCCTAGAAAACAGACAAACGGTCATTAAGAAAATTATTTTCTAGTTTTTTAACCACAAAATTTCACAAAAGGTGCGAAGAGTTTATTTCTTCGTGCCTTTTTTTAATTATTTTTTTGTTGAAAACTTATATACACCATATCAAAGAAAACAACTATTTTTACTAAAAATAATTACAGATAAAATGAGTTCAGAAAAAGAAGCCAAATTAAAAGCATTACAACTTACATTAGATAAATTAGATAAGACTTACGGTAAAGGAACTGTAATGAAAATGGGTGATAAAGCTGTAGAAGAAGTAGAAACTATTTCTTCAGGATCTTTAGGATTAGATTTAGCATTAGGAGTTGGTGGTTATCCACGTGGTCGTGTAATCGAGATTTACGGGCCAGAATCTTCAGGAAAAACAACCTTAACTTTACACGCTATTGCCGAAGCTCAAAAAGCAGGTGGAATTGCTGCATTTATAGATGCAGAACACGCTTTTGATAGAAATTATGCTGAAAAATTAGGTGTTGATATTGAAAACTTAATTATTTCACAACCCGATAATGGAGAACAAGCATTAGAAATTGCCGAAAACCTTATTCGTTCAGGTGCAATAGATATTGTTGTGATTGACTCGGTTGCTGCTCTTACGCCAAAAAGCGAAATTGAAGGTGAAATGGGAGATTCTAAAATGGGTCTTCATGCTCGTTTGATGTCGCAAGCCTTGAGGAAATTAACAGGAACAATTAGCAAAACAAAGTGTACTGTATTTTTCATCAATCAATTGAGAGAGAAAATTGGGGTTATGTTCGGAAATCCTGAAACAACAACAGGAGGAAATGCATTAAAATTTTATGCTTCAGTTCGTTTAGATATTCGTCGTTCGACACAAATAAAAGATGGAGATAATGTATTAGGAAATAGAACTAAAGTAAAAGTGGTAAAGAACAAAGTTGCACCACCTTTTAAAACTGCCGAATTCGATATTATGTACGGAGAAGGAGTTTCTAAGACAGGTGAAATTCTTGACCTTGCGGTAGAATTCGAAATCATTAAAAAAGCTGGCTCTTGGTTTAGTTATGGTGATACAAAATTAGGACAAGGACGTGATGCAGTAAAAGGATTAATAAAAGATAATCCTGAATTAGCAGATGAACTAGAAGTAAAAATAAAAGATTTCATCAAAGAATCTAATCAATAAGACAAGAAGCCCAAAAGAAATTTTGGGTTTTTTTATTTTCACACGCAACCTAATTTACATTTTTGTATCTTACAAGTATAAATTTACATTTTATTAAATACTCATAAAATAACTAACTCATGAAAAAATTTGCATTATTACTTATGGTAGCACTTAGTGTTATTAGTTGTAGTACAGAGGTTGAAGGAGATAAATTTCACTTAGAATCATTGCCTATAGATAGTGCAATTCTCCCTATTGAATTTAAAAAAGATAGTATTTACGAATTACCTTTTAACTATATTCGCCCCACTACGTGTCATGTTTTTGAGGGATTTTATTATGAAAGAAATCTAAATGTTAGAACCATTGCTATACAAACAAGTGTTTTAGAACAAAACAATTGTGAGGTGGCAACTGTAAATCCAATTACGGAAATCTTGCAGTTTAAACCAGGAAATGAAACAAGTTATGTGTTTAAACTTTGGAAAGGAAAAGTTAACGGAGTCGATGTTTTTGAAGAAATAGAAATCCCAGTCGTACCATAAATAAATGATTTAATTTGAGCTTACCAACACTCATACAAGGATGTCTAGAAAAAAACACCAAGGCGCAAGAACAATTATACCAGCTATATGCAGGTAAATTATTTTCGGTGTGTTTGAAGTATTCAAGAAATTATGCAGAGGCGGAAGACAATTTACAAGATGGGTTTTTAATTATTTTTGATAAAATAGGACAATATAAATTTGCAGGTTCGTTTGATGGTTGGGCAAAACGGTTAATGATAAACAACGTTTTACAACAATACCGGAAAACACCATTTCTGGAACTTGTAAACGATGTTGTAGATGATGCATCTATAGAAATTGATGACGAAAATGTAAGTCTTGATTTTTTACTTAAAATCATTCAGGAATTACCAGACAGGTATAGGTTGGTGTTTAATTTGTATGTCATGGACGATTATTCACACAAAGAAATTGCCGAAATGCTAGGAATTACAATAGGAACAAGCAAATCGAATTTGGCAAGAGCCAAAATGTCACTAAAAGAAAAAATAGACAAATCACAAGAAAAAATATTTCCATCAGCAAAATGAGCGAAAGAAAAAATATAGAACGTTTGTTCCAAGAAAAACTTAAGGATTTTGAAGCTACACCTTCCTCATATATTTGGGAAAACATAGCGGTCGAACTTGAAAAGAAAGAGAACAAAAAAAGAGTAATTCCATTTTGGTTTAATATGAAAGCCGCAGGAATTGCTGCAGCACTTGTGTTGGGGTTTTTTACAGCAAATAATTACACGAGTTTATTTACTTTTGATCAAAGTAAAATTGATTCAAAAATTGTAGTTTCAACAGAAAAAAACCAAAAGGAATCTTCTAAAAATAAGAATGAAACTTTACAGAAAAACCAAATTTTAAATACAAATAACCCAATTGTTGAAAGTTCGAAAAGCAAGAATTTGACGACAAACGAGGTTTTAGAAAAAAGTATAATTTCAGATAAAAATAATTCGGTAGTTAGTAATTCAAAAAACGAAAATTCAATTGTAAATAAAAACGAAAACAAAATAATTTCGACGAATAACAACCAGAAAAATAATGTTGTTTCAACCCAGAACAATTCGATTGTTGTCAATAAAAACAAAAATAGTAAAGTTACTACTTCAAAAAACAATGCAATTTTTGAAACAAAAAAATCATCAACTACAGCTTTAGTTTCTGCTGAATCTAAAGAAGGAAATACAAATAAGTCTTCTTACTTTATTAAAAAGAAAAAAATAAACCAGAAAATAAAATCAAACATTCTTGATAATACGATCGAAACAGAAATTGTAGATAATACTAAAAATAAATCTTCAAAAAAACCAGTTTCAAATAAAAACAAAACTTTCATTACCAATAAATCTTCAGAAGTTTTAGTTCAAAATAACAATAATATAAACAAGTCTTCTTACTTTATTAAGAAGAAAAAAATAAGCCAGAAAATAAAATCAAATATTCTTGATAATACTATCGAAACAGAAATTGTAGATAATACTGAAAATAAATCTTCAAAAAAATCAGTTTCAAATAAAAACAAACCTTTCATTACTAATAAATCTTCAGAAGTTTTAGTTCAAAACAACAATAATGCAAAGGTTAATTCTTCGAATAATTCAGATGATAATATTAAAGAAAAAATCACTAATGCTACCAGTGTAAATCCTAATTATTCGATTGCAAATACAACAATTGCAAATACAATTCTTCCAGAAGGAATAACAAAAGATTCGACAATTGCTGCCGTTGCTGTTGTTGAAGAAAATCCTCTCGAAAAAATCCTTAAAGACAAAGAGAATGAAAATAAAGAAGAGAAAAAAATCGCAGAAAACACTCAGAAATGGAAAGTAAAACCAAATGTTGCACCACTGTTCATGAGTGCCACACAAGGCTCTCCAATAGACAATCAATTTGCGGATAATACTAAAAGTTACGAGAATAGTTTGAGTGTAGGTTTGGGGGTTGATTATGCAGTTTCTAAAAAGCTTTCCATAAGAACAGGAATAAATAAATTCGATTACAGTTATAACACAAACGATATTGTTTATTATGCCGATTTCGCTTCAAAAAACGCCAATTCAGTAAGTAAATTAAAAACAATAAATGTAGCTTCGGATGCAAAAAATATGATTATTGAAGACAAAAAGGTATCGAAATCTCAAGAAATTGCACTGCAAACAAAAGATGACGGATTGCTAAACCAAAAAACGGGTTATATAGAAGTGCCTGTTGAGGTTTCGTATAAATTATTAGATAAGAAATTTGGAATTCAAGTTATCACAGGATTTAGTTCACTTTTCTTAAATGAAAATAAGGTTTCTGTAATTTCATCCGGACTTACAACAGTTGTTGGAGAAGCAAATAATTTAAACAAATTGCATTTTAGTACTAATATTGGATTGGGATTCAAATACAGTTTTTGGAAATCATTTGAAGCTAATTTTGAACCAACATTCAAATATCAGCTCAATACATATAATGCTAACTCTGGTGGGTTTAAACCTTACTTAATAGGATTATATTCTGGAATAAGTTTCAAGTTTTAAGCTATGTTGCTTTAGCTTTTTTTAGTTAAGTTGCCGTTACTATTCGTAGTAACAAGTGGAAAAGTGCCTCGCCAAGGCACTTTTTTATTTCTTTATTTCAAAAGCTATTAGTTCATTATAAATAATATTTCTAGTCTCAGCTTTTATTGTTTTTCTATTATCTAAAGTTTTGTTTGCAGTTTCTATAAAACGTAATATTTTAACTCTCATTTTGCCAGGACTTCCGCTAAAAAAAGTGTAAGAATATCTTTTTTTGTTGTCATAAAAAACTAATGGAACAATGGGTAAATGATGTTCTATCGCCAACCTGAAAGCACCGTCTTTAAACTCATCTAAAACAATCGATTCGTCATCTGGTACTTTTCCTTCGGGGAAAATACAAATACTCAAACCTTGATTTATCCGTTTTTGAGCACGAGTAAAAACTTCGGTTCTACTTTTAGGATTATCTCTATCAACCAAAATACAAGTACGTTTGTAAAAAAATCCGAACAAAGGAATTTTTACTAATTCTTTTTTACCTACAAATACAAATGGGTTTTTCACTGTAACGAGCATCAACATAATGTCTGTCATAGAAGTGTGGTTGGCAATGAACATATAACTTTTACTAGAATCAATCTCTTGTTCTTTCTCGATTTTGTAATAAAATCCCATGCCAAACAAAATTACTTTTGCCCAAATTCTTGCTATTTTAAAAAAATAGGGATACCAAGTTTCTTTTAGTATCGACACAAATAGGAAAGGAAACATAACGATAATAGGAACAGCCATCAGAACATAAAACCAAACACGCCACAAAAACCAAAAAATAATTTTAAATAATCTCATAGTGTCAAAAATAAGGAATTGCTTTATAAATTTGATAAAAGAATTAACTTTGTATGAAAATTAAAAATTAACCGCAAAATTTCTAAAAATTCTTTTTAACCCTGCGGTAAAAAAACAAACAAAATGGCAAGAATACTTACAGGGATTCAAAGTACAGGAACACCGCATTTAGGAAATTTATTAGGCGCAATTATTCCAGCGATACAATTGTCTGTTAAGCCCGAAAATGAATCATTTCTTTTTATTGCCGATTTGCATTCGATTACCCAAATAAAAGACGGAAAAATATTAAAAGAAAACACATACAGCACTGCTTCGGCTTGGCTTGCTTGTGGTTTAGATAGTGATAAAGTCGTTTTTTATCGTCAGAGTGATGTGCCGCAAACTGCGGAATTATCATGGTATTTGAGTTGTTTTTTTCCGTTTCAAAGATTAACATTAGCACATTCATTCAAAGATAAAGCCGATAGGTTAGAAGATGTAAACGCAGGATTATTTACTTATCCGATGCTTATGGCTGCAGATATTTTGCTGTATGACGCAAACCTTGTTCCTGTAGGAAAAGACCAATTACAACATGTTGAAATTACACGTGACGTGGCTTCTCGTTTTAATCATCAAATGGGAGAAACATTCGTTTTACCTGAAGGAAAAGTTCAAGAAGATACAATGCTTATTCCTGGAACCGATGGTCATAAAATGAGTAAATCTCGAAATAATATTATTAATATTTTTCTTGATGACAAAGCGCTTCGCAAACAAGTTATGAGTATTGAAACCGATAGCACGCCACTCGAAGAACCTAAAAATCCAGAAACGTGTAAGATTTTTGCTTTGTATAAATTATTGGCAAGCGAAGTGCAAATTGCACAAATGATTGAAAACTATAAAAACACAAATAGAGATTACGGTTACGGTCATGCCAAACAAGCCTTATTCGAATTGATTACCGAAAAATTTTCGACCGAAAGAGAAAAGTATAATTACTACATGAATAACCTTCCAGAACTAGAAGAAATACTAAAAGTAGGCGCTCAAAAAGCAGCGAATGTTGCTAATGGTGTTTTGCAACGAGTAAGAGTAAAATTGGGATATTAGTTTTGTCCTACTTTGTCATTTCGACGAAGGAGAAATCTCATGATTAAATTTCTTGATGACAAAGCGCTTCGCAAACAAGTT
>NZ_JAYWDT010000097.1:0-3880 GCF_043779715.1 Flavobacterium sp. | reverse complement strand
CATTCCGAGGAAGGAGGAATCTCATAATTAAAGCGTGTGAGATTCCTCCTTCCTCGGAATGATAAAACAGATATTTTTTCTTTTACAAACTCTGAGGTAACTCATTTACTTTGCGGTAAAATAATCCCAACCCCAAACACTAGTTAAACTTATCATAAACTCAAAATCCTTTATAAAATCCCTTCTTTTTTTGTATTTTTACCACGCAATAAATAAATATGACAGAAGAAAAGGTAATCTTAGTAAACGAAAAAGATGAGCAAATTGGGCTAATGCCAAAACTAGAAGCACATGAAAAAGCAGTTTTACATCGTGCCTTTTCGGTTTTTGTCCTAAATAGCAACAACGAAATCATGTTGCAACAACGCGCCCACCACAAGTATCATTCCCCATCATTGTGGACAAATACCTGTTGCAGTCACCAACGAGAAGGAGAAACCAACATTCAGGCAGGAACACGTCGTTTGCGAGAAGAAATGGGTTTTGTGGCCGAACTGAAAGAATTATTTAATTTTATATACAAAGCACCCTTCGATAACGGACTCACAGAGCACGAACTAGATCACGTTATGATTGGTTATTATAATGAAGAGCCAATAATAAACAACGATGAAGTAGAAAATTGGAAATGGATGAGTATCGAAAATGTAAAAAAAGATATGAGCCAAAATCCAGATATTTATACCGTTTGGTTCAAAATTATTTTCGATGAATTTTACCATTACCTAGAAGATCATAAACTATGAAAGTAACCATAAGCAGAAAAGCCCATTTTAATGCAGCGCATCGTTTATATCGAAAAGATTGGACTTTCGAAAAAAATGATGCCGTTTTCGGTAAATGCAACAATCCAAATTTTCATGGACACAACTACGACTTAACCGTAAGTGTTACAGGTGAAATAAACCCAGAAACAGGTTATGTGATAGATATTAAGGATTTGGCAAATATTATTTATGAAGAAGTTGAATCTCAATTTGATCACAAAAATTTAAATCTAGACGTCCCAGAATTTCAAGACTTAAACCCAACTGCCGAAAATATAGTCGTTGTAATTTGGAATAAAATAAGAAAAAGAATCACAATCGAAATGGACTTAGAAGTCGAATTATACGAAACACCACGCAATTTTGTAACCTATAAAGGAGAATAATGGAAATCATAAAAGTAGGAGATAAAATGCCAATATTTGGCGCAAAAGACCAAGACGGAAACGATTTTTATATCGAATCTGTATTGCACAAAAAAATATTAGTAATATATTTTTATCCAAAAGACGAAACCCCAGGTTGTACAAGGCAAGCCTGTTCGTTTAGAGATGAATACGAAGACATAAAAAATGCAGGAGCCGAAGTCATCGGGATAAGCGGCGACAGTACAAAATCGCATAAAAAATTCGCACAAAATCACAAACTGCCATATATTTTGTTGTCAGATAAAGACAAAAATATTCGAAAACTTTTTGGAGTACCAAGTGTCATGTTGGGACTAATCCCAGGAAGAGTCACTTACGTCGTCGACCTAAAAGGTATTGTGCAAATGGTTTACAATAGTATGGATGCCAGCCAACACATACCCAAATCTCTCGAAGCAATTCAAAAATTGAAATAAATAATTGTTTAGGAGTGATCCTAGCGATAGCGAACTAGCCAATCAATTTCTTGGACATATTTCTGTCTCGTTCTTAAAGACGAGATTGCAATCTTTTTGTGCTTTTGTTATTCTGAGCTTGTCGAAGAACAAAAGCACAAAAAGCATTTTCTCCCGATAGCTATCGGGACATCAGTCCCGAATTTTCGGGATATTTAAATAATTTTTCGCATTTTTGTAATATAATATAAAACTATGAGTATAAATTTGTATCCGCTTGTCTTTGAACCCATTCTTAAAGAAAGAATTTGGGGGGGAACTAAGTTACAATCAATGCTCGGAAAAAGAATCAGTTCAGAAACAACAGGCGAAAGTTGGGAAATATCGACAGTTTCAGGTGATGTGAGCGTCGTAATAAACGGATTACTACAAGGAAAAACACTAAACGAATTACTCGAAAAATATCCGGAGGAAATATTAGGAAAAAAAAATTACAAGCAATTTGGCAAACAATTTCCATTATTATTTAAATTTTTAGATGCTTGTGAAGACTTATCAATACAACTACATCCTAATGATGAACTAGCAAAAAAACGACACAATTCCTTCGGAAAAACCGAAATGTGGTACGTGATGCAAGCAGATGAAGGAGCTAGAATAATCGTAGGATTTAAAGAAAAATCATCACCAGCGGAATATTTACAATATTTAGAAAACAAAACATTAACCACAATTCTAGAAGAAATTCCAGTAAAAAAAGGAGATGTGTTTTTGCTAGAAACGGGAACAATTCATGCCATAGGAGCAGGGATTGTTATAGCTGAGATTCAGCAAACATCGGATATTACCTATAGGGTTTATGATTGGGACAGATTAGATGCAAATGGAAACTCTAGAGAATTACATATAAATATGGCATTAGAAGCTATAAACTATAATAAAGTTGAAGCTAAGAAAAACTACGATAAATTAATAAACACTTCAAATGAAGCTGTAAATTGTCCTTATTTCACGACTAATTTTGTTCCGCTTGATGGAAAGTTAGTTTTTAAAGAAAATTCTAGTTCATTTAAGGTATTTATGTGTACCGAAGGAGAATTCGATTTGGTTTACAACAAAGAAAAGCAATCATTCAAAAAAGGGGAAACAGTATTACTTCCAGCTGTAATTACGGATTATATTTTGGTAGGAAAAGCATCTATATTAGAAATTTACATTTCATAGTCTATATTATAAAGATTATGTGTACTTTTGCACCCGAATTATAACATTCAATAGAATAATAAAATTTCAAAAATAAAATAAAATGGCAAACGTTAAGAATTTAAAAAAAGACATCAACTTCGTATTAGGAGATATTATTGAAGCAGTTTACTTGTACGAAATGACAACTACAGGAAAACCTACTGATGCTACAAACAGTTTAATAGATCAAGCTATTGCAGCTTTTGATGCATTAATTGTAAAAGTAAACGCAAAAAACGTTGAAAACAAAAAAGCACACTTCAAACAAATCAATGTAGAATTGGAACAAGTTGCAAATCAAATGGTTGAAAAAATCAACGCATTGTAGTTAAAAATAATTGTAAAAAAGTGCTAATTTATTTTGGAAATTAGAATTTCAGAATTATATTTGCACCAGAATTAAAGTCGCCAGCGTAGCTCAGTTGGCTAGAGCAGCTGATTTGTAATCAGCAGGTCGTGGGTTCGAGTCCCTCCGCCGGCTCTTTTTTGAAAAACCATCACATTTACTTGTGGTGGTTTTTTTGTTTTAAGAGTTATATAGAATGTTCAAAATTCGTTTTTCGTTTCCCGATAATTATTGGGATAACATCTAACCTTGATTTATTTATATAAAGAAAAGGCACAAAGTTCTTTGTGAACTTTGTGCCTTTTCTTTGTGTACTTAGTGTTTAATATAAAACTACTCTTGCTTTTTTCTTTCAGCTAGATAATCATTCAATTTCTTTCCGTATTTAGATTTTGCTACTTTAGGTGACATTGATTTTGCAATAGTATCTAGATATTTAATATTAATATCATAAATGTCGGTCAAAGCGATATAAGGTGCAACTTCGTAATCAGCATTTGTTAGAGCAAAGTTACCAGCGTATAAATATCTGCGTTTCAAAAGGACATCTTGTTTTTTAGTATTTTCTTCTTGGGAAATGACTTTTTTACCTTTTAGCGCTAATAATTCATCTTTTATATAATCTAACTGTTGGTCATTAAATTTAGAAATAATGTCTTTGTATTGTTCATAAAGTTCTTGGTTTTTTGAACCCGTAAT
>NZ_JAYWDT010000096.1:0-19538 GCF_043779715.1 Flavobacterium sp. | reverse complement strand
AAAAACAAATTGTCCTAACGCAATGTTTGAAGTAATTGACAGTAGAGAAATTGAAAATATAAAGAATAAATTTGATGCAATTGTTTGTGGATTTTGTTTGCCCTATTTATCCGAATTGGATGTTCAGAAATTCATAATTGATTGTAAAAATTTATTAAATGAAAACGGGAAATTATATTTAAGTTTTGTAGAAGGTGAAAAAGATAAATCAGGTTATCAGAAAGGTAGTACCGGAGACAGAACTTATTTTTATTATCACAGTTTAGAAAACTTAACAAATCAATTAAAACTCAACAATTTTGAAAAGCAGGATTTGATAAGAAAAAGTTATGAGAAAAATGATAAAACAGAAGAAATACATACTATTATAATAGCAGAAAAATAACCGAACATCAAAAAGCTATTACATCGTTAAGTGCAAAACTACAAACCAATCAAAAAAAATCGTCATTGCTGATTTGTCTCTTCTTCCTGACACAAGCTACAGTTGAAATTGAATGGTTAATACACTATTAAAAGAAAATTAATGGGTTAACTTTTTATGATTTATGGAAATACTTATGTAGTAGTAATTCTAGTTCAGTTCTGTTAATTGGTTTTGTTATATAATCATTGAATCCTGCATCCAAATATTTTTCCCTATCACCATTTAATCCATAAGCTGTTTGAGCAATAATAACAACTTCTTTGTTAAATTGACGGATTTCCCGTAAAGCTTCATTTCCCTCCATGATAGGCATTTTAATATCCATCAGTACTAAATCAATATCTTTATTATTATGGCAAGCTTCAACGGCATCGGCACCATTACTTACATTTATAATTTCTTTACCAAAGGGCTGAATCGCTTTATTAATAAAAAGTTTTGATGTTTGGTCGTCTTCAGCAATTAGAATTTTTATCTTTTTTAGATGAACTACTATTTCATTGTCAATGACAAGGTTTTCAGCAACTATTTTTTCTTCCAACTTGTTGTTGTAAGGAATAGTAAAGTAAAAAGTGCTTCCTTTTCCTTCTTCACTTTCTAACCATATTTTACCTCCAAGCATTTCTAAATATGCTTTAGTAATTGACAAACCAAGTCCCGCTCCTTGCATTGCATGTATGTCTTCAATATCAGCTTGAACAAATCGCTCAAATACAGCTTCCCGCCTATCTTTTGGAATTCCAATACCTGTATCTTTTACAAAAAACTCCAATTCTTTTTTTATACACTGAATCGTGGATTCACTTCCCGTTTTTAAAATATATCCAATTTCTATGGAACCCTCGTTCGAGTATTTAATTGCATTTTTAATAAGGTTTGAAAGGATTGAAAACAGTTTTTCACGGTCAGTTTTAATGATGGATTCTTTTGCTGGTAATGAGTTGTTGAAGAAAAGTTGCATTCCTTTGGCTTCGACTTCTGGTTTGAAAAAAGTATAAATATATTCTACTTGCTCGTTTATATTCGAATCCTTGATATTCATTTTCATTAAACCAGATTCTATCTTTGAAAGATCAATAATATCGTTGATTATATTTAGCATTCTTTTGCCACTTTTATCAATTATCTCAATGTATTCTTGCTGTTCTTCAATCGTTAATCCAGGACCTTTCAATAATTCAGCAAAGCCTAAAATGCCATTCATGGGCGTACGAATTTCGTGGCTCATATTCGCTAAAAAAGCTGATTTCAAACGGTCACTTTCTTCAGCACGTTCTTTGGCAATAACCAACTCCGCTGCACGTTTTTCTTTTTCCTGATTTTGAAAAGCAAGTTCTTTGTTGGCAATAACCAATTCTGCTGCCAGTTTTTCTTTTTCCTTGTTTTGAAAAGTAAGCTCTTTGTTGGCTATTAATAATTCATTGGCTCGTTTTTCTTTTTCTTCATTTTGGGCTTCAATGAGCGCATTTTTTTCTTTTAGTTCTAATTCATCTTTTTTTCGCTTTGCCTCAAGCTCATATTCCTTTAAGGCTCTTTTAATTGCAGGGATCAGACGTTCAAGTTTGTTTTTAAGAACATAATCTGTTGCCCCGTTTACCATTGCATCAATTGCCCTATCTTCGCCAATGGTTCCTGAAACAAAAATGAAGGGTATGTGACTATAGTTTTTTTTTGCAATTTCCAAGGCCTCACTTCCCTGATAACCAGGGATAGTATAATCAGCCAGGATAATATCAGTCTTTTTAGTCTTTAAAAAACGAATAAAATCATTTTTATTTTCTACCCAATAATAATCATTTTCAATACCGCTATTTTCAATAATTGCGTGTATTAACTCAGAATCATTTATAGAATCTTCTAGGTGCAGTATTTTTATTTTATGATCCATTTCGGAATTTTTATAAGTTGTCTTACAAGTAGAATTAATTATAAAATTATTGGAGGAGATTGATTAACAATCGCCCAATACTGGCCTAAAATTTTTATGGCTTCCATGAACTGGTTAAAATCAACGGGCTTTACCACATAGGAATTTGCACCTAACTTATAACTCTCAACCAGATCTTTTTCCTCACCCGAAGAGGTTACCATAATTACAGGGATTAACTTAAATTTGGGATCATTGCGAATGTGCCTAAGCACTTCAATTCCGTTCATTTTAGGCATTTTTATATCTAAGAGGATAACTGCGGGAAAGCCGTGCTGATCTATGAATTTACCGCGTTTATAAAGGTAATCCAAAGCCTCTTCACCATCTTCAGCAACAATAATTTCGTTTGCCATATTATTTTCAGAAAGAGCTGCGATAGCAAGCTCTACATCTTTAGGACTATCGTCTACAATAAGGATTCGTTTTATTTCTGTTTTCATGTGTACATGTTTTATTTTTATATTTCGACAATAGTTTGATCTTCTTATCCATCAACACTCTTTATATGATTTTTGTTTATTAACTGTTCTTTATTAGAATACTAAAGAAAAATGTGGCGCCTTTGCCAACTTCACTTTCTGCCCAGCAATTTCCGCCATGTCTCATAACAATTCTGTTCACATTGGCTAGGCCAATGCCAATTCCTTCAAAATCTTTAGCTTTATGTAGACGCTGAAAAACGCAAAATAGTTTATCTGCATACTTCATATCAAATCCTACACCATTGTCTTTTATGTAAAATATTGCTTTTTCACCCTCCATTTTACCTCCAATTTCTATGACGGCTTTATCAAGGTTACGTGAATATTTCAACGCGTTTGAAATTAAATTTATCCATACTTGATTGAGTAAATTTTCGTCGCCCCATGAATCCGGAAGTTCTGCTACTTTTATCTCAACATTTCTTCCTGCCAATTCACGGGTAAAAGTTTTTAAAACATGGTTGACTATTGTTTTTGTTTTAATTTTGGTACCTTGCAATTCAGACCTTCCCAATCTAGAAAAGGTTAATAAGGCATCAATCAGATTCCCCATTTCGTTAGACGATTCTGAAATGATGCTCAAATACCTTAATCCGCTTTCATTGAGCTGAGCAGAATTATTTTTAATCAGTAAATCAACGAACCCCCCAATGTGTCTTAGAGGAGCGCGTAAATCGTGAGAAACAGAATAACTGAACGCCTCCAATTCTTTATTTGCAGATTCAAGCTGAGAGGTTCGTTCGATAACTCGCTTCTCTAAATTTATATTCATTTTTTTGATTACTTCTTCTGCTTGTTTTCTCAGTGTGATATCATTGCCCTGAGCGATAGTCGCAATCAGTGTTTTTCCGTCTGATGACATTATACTTGCTGAATTCCAAAGAATTATTCTTACAGAGCCATCGATGTGAGCGATATTGATTTCTTCAACCTCCATCTGCTCACCCTTAAGTGTTTTCTTAATAAGATTCATTGAATTATCGACAGAAGCAGGTGGAAAGAGAATTTCCAAAGATTCGTCTATAACTTCCTTTTCAGTTCTCCCTGTAATGTTTTCGAAAGCTTTGTTGAACCTTGTGATTTTATAATTCCTGTTCCATACAATAATTGGGACACTTGCAGAATCGATCAAATTTTCCAAATACTCATTAGTTTTCCGGCGTTCCTCGTTTGCAATGCTTAATTCAGCAGCTCTTTTTTCATTTTCAAGATTTTGAAAAGCAAGTTCTTTATTGACCTTTCTTAACTCAATTGCCCATTTTTGTTCCGTAACATCACGTGCTGCGGCGAAAACGCCAAGCACATTTCCTTTATCGTCTTTATAAACGGAAGCATTGTAAAGTACATCTGTTAAATTCCCATTTTTGTGTTTTATGGTTAATGGATAATCCGATACAAAACTTTTTTCAAAAACCTGAAGATAACCTTCTTGGGCTTTTTTTGGATCTGTAAAATAATTTGAGAAGTCTGTATCAATCAATTTTTCACGCGGAACACCAGTAACTTTTACTGATGCCTCGTTCACATCCGTTATCTTTCCTTCCGGACTGATGGTAACCAGTGGATCTAAACTGGCTTCTATCAAACTACGGGCATAATTATTGTGATTTACATTGCGGATTTTTAATTTTGTTGTCATTTTATTCCCTCATTTAGTTCAGACGTTAATCTTGGCGATAACATATTTAAACTACCAATTCTGAATTTAAAATAAATAACTTGTCGTTTCAAATTATCTATTAACTAATTGTTAATAAGTAACTTACTCGTATTTTATAAATGGTTACGATTCTTAAAGGTACTGATTTAATTAATTAAAATGAAAAATGAACCTAATTATTTAAAAGCATTGTTTTTATTTCTAACTTATTTATAACCAGAACTATAAACAATCTCAACAAGTCAGCTATCATACGACCAAAAAACACAACAATTATGTGGTCTAACATCTGTTTTACAATTATTACTAAGTTACGCGCCAAACGAAACCAATTTAGCAATTGCCTCGCTTTCCACAAAACAAGCCGACCTAACCGCTAAAAATAATCGAGTAGCAACACCGTATACCAATTATAAGCAATTCAAGAATTGCAATAAACTATATATTATACCTAAAGATACAAGATTGTTTGACATCGTAACCAAAGTAAAAAAATACATCAAATCAGTTTTAGGAGCAACAAGTCTACAATTTGCACAAGTAAAAGAAATAGAATTCACCAAGAAAGAGAAATAATAAAATATAAATATGACAAGCCAAACATAAAACTACCTAGCCAATTTATATTTATTCTGGTCTTACTTATATTCATATCGAGCTGAATTACATAAATGGAGAGCTGAAATGTAAATCTAAAAGGAATGAAAACAAAAGTGCAAGCAACACAATAGATATAAACTTATGATAATGTTTCAGTAACGTTTACATTATGAAAAATCCTTGTCTTTGCATAAAATATTTTTATTTTGAAAAAAAGAAAAGTAGAAGTTGTTGTTATTTCCGATGTACATTTAGGAACTTTTGGCTGTCATGCAAAAGAATTATTACAATATTTATCTTCCGTAAAGCCGAAAATATTAATTCTAAATGGAGATATTATAGACATTTGGCAATTTAGAAAATCATATTTCCCTGCTAGTCATCTAAAAGTGATTAAAAAACTAATTTCGTTTAGTACAAAAGGCACAAAAGTGTATTATTTGACTGGAAACCACGACGAATTTTTAAGAAAATTTACCGATTTACACCTTGGAAACATTAGTTTACTTAACAAATTAGTTCTTAATTTAGACGGTAAAAAGGCTTGGATTTTTCATGGTGATGTTTTCGATGCTTCTATAAATCATGCAAAATGGCTAGCAAAACTAGGCGGCTGGGGTTACGATTCGTTAATTTTGATAAACCGTTTTTTAAATTGGATTTTAGCAAGATTTAACAAAGAACCCTATTCGTTATCCAAAAAGATAAAGGATAATGTGAAATCGGCTGTGAAATTTATTACTAATTTTGAAAATGTTTGCACTGATTTGGCCATCGAAAACAATTATGATTATGTAATTTGCGGACACATACACGAGCCAAAAATAGAACAAATTATAACCGAAAAAGGCAGCACAATGTATTTGAATTCTGGTGATTGGATAGAAAACTTAACTGCATTAGAATACAATAATAAAAAATGGAAGATTTACAAACATGATCTAAATGAAGAATTAAAAGAAGATGAAGAAATGCATTTTGAATATGAAAATGAGCTTGCAAAACAATTTATCACACTATTAAAAAAATAAATGAGTAAAAACATTCTCGTCGCACCACTCAATTGGGGTTTGGGTCACGCCACACGATGCATTCCAATAATTAGAGCATTAGAAACTGAAGGTTTCACTCCTGTTTTAGCTTCTGATGGTGTGGCTTTAGAAATTTTACGCAAAGAATTTCCGCAGCTTCAATCGATAGCATTACCATCTTATCATATCGAGTATCCGAAAAACGGAATGTTTTTTAAACTAAAGATGTTAGCCAATAGCCCAAAAATGGTAGGCGCTATCCTTTCGGAAAAAAAGCGCATCAATAAAATAATAAAAGAACATAACATTTCTGGCATAATTTCCGACAATAGATTGGGCGTTCGAAACAAGAAAATTCCGTCTGTTTTTATCACACACCAACTAAATGTGATGACAGGAAATACTACTTGGCTTACCAGCAAAATGCACCAATATATTATAAAAAAGTATGATGAATGTTGGGTTCCTGATGTAAATACCATTCCCAATCTTACTGGAGAATTAGGACATTTAGAAGATGATATTAAAACCGTAAAATATATTGGACCGCTAAGTAGATTACACAAAAAACCGTTGGAAAAAAAATACGATCTGATGGTTATTTTGTCTGGACCAGAACCTCAACGTACTTTTTTAGAAGAAAAACTAATCGTAGAATTAGAAAATTATGTTGGTAAAATTATTTTTATAAAAGGCAAAATCGAAGCAAAACAAATTGTTGAAACTAAAAATGAAATCACTTTTTATAATTATATGAATTCCGAAGAGCTTGAAAATTCTTTTAACGAAAGTGAACTTATTTTGTGTCGTTCTGGCTACACAACTGTGATGGATTTAGCGCAATTGGAAAAGAAAGCGTTTTTTATTCCAACGCCTGGGCAATATGAACAAGAATATTTGGCTAAAAAATACAAACAAGAAGGTTTGGTTCCTTATTGCAAACAAGAGAAATTTAAAGTTGAAAAATTATTAAAAGTAGAGTTATACAAAGGATTAAAGGACTTTAACACTAAAATAGATTGGAAAGTTCTTTTTGAGGTTTTCGAAAAAACGAAGAAATAAAAAAACTGACTTTTATTGCTAAAAGTCAGTTTCAAACTATAAATATATCTTCTAAAATTTAGTTTTTTCGTGCTTAATTGTTTTTGCATTAATTACAAAATAGATAGATTCTGCAATGTTTGTGCAATGTTCGCCAATGCGTTCCAGATGTTTTAGAGCCAATATTAAATTGGTTCCAGAACCAACCGCTTTTGGATTTACTTTCATTTCGACAACAATTTCTTCAATTACTTTTTCGGTTGCAACACGAATTAATTTATTTAAAGCAAAAATTTCTTCGATTGTTTTTTCTTGTTGCGTTTCGAAACATTCGTTGGTTTTTTCGGTAATTGCTTCAACATTTTTTGTGATTGATGCTACATTAAATCTCACAACCAAATCATATTTTTCTTTAACACTTTTAGAATTTTTTATCACACTAATAGCTAAATCCCCTATGCGTTCGATTTCACTAGAAATTTGCATTGCCGACATAATAAATCGTAAATCCGATGCTACAGGTTGTTGCAAAGCAAAAATATTTTGACAAATCTCGTCGATTTTTACATCTAATTTGTCAATTTTATTTTCATTTTTTTTAAGTTTTTTATCCGTTGTATTTGGATCAGAGAGCAAAGATTTCATCGCTTCTATAATTTGATTTTCTGATAAAATACCAATTTTTATGATTGTGTTTTTTAGTTTTGCTAATTCTATTTCAAGTAATGATGCCATATGATTTTAGATTTTAGATTTTAGATTTTAGATTTTTGAATTCATTCATTATCTTATCCAAATCGTCCTGTTATATAATCTTCTGTTTGCTTTTTTGATGGTTTGGTAAAAATAGATTTTGTTTTATCCATCTCTATCAATTCTCCCAAATAAAAGAAAGCAGTATAATCGCTTGTTCTCGCTGCTTGCTGCATATTATGTGTCACAATAATTATGGTGTATTGCTCTTTTAATTGATGTACTAATTCTTCAATTTTTGAAGTAGAAATTGGATCAAGTGCACTCGCAGGTTCGTCCATCAATACAATATCTGGGCTTACTGCCAATGTTCTTGCGATACACAAACGTTGTTGTTGTCCGCCAGAAAGTCCCATTGCCGAATCTCCTAATCTGTCTTTTACCTCATCCCAAATTGCAGCTTGACGCAATGATGTTTCCACGATTTCGTCTAGTTGTTTTTTGTCTTTTATTCCATTTATTTTTGGCCCGTAAGCGATATTCTCATAAATAGACTTTGGAAACGGATTTGATTTTTGAAAAACCATTCCGATTTTTTTTCTAATATTAACAACATCAACATCTTTGTCATAAATATTAACGCCTTCCACTAGCATTTCTCCCGTGATTTTTACGCCTGGAATCAAATCGTTCATTCTATTGATACTTCTTAAGAATGTCGATTTTCCGCAGCCTGAAGGTCCGATTAATGCGGTAACTTTATTTCGAGGGATTTGCATCGAAATTTCATTTAATGCTAATTTCTCACCGTAGTATAAAGATAATTTATTTACTTCTATTTTTATGTCTTTCATTTCTATTGTATTTTTTTGAAAATAACTTAGATTTTCTTTCTTCTAATTCTTGAACGGATTATTACTGCCACAATATTTAACGATATCGTAAGCATTAACAAAACCAATGTTGTTGCAAATTGAATGGGCATTGTTTTTTCGACATCGGACGATTGTGTCGACATGATATAAATGTGATATCCTAAGTTCATAAACTGATCACTGACAGATTTTGGTAACGTAGCTAAATAATATGCTGCTCCTGTGAACAAAATAGGCGCTACTTCTCCAGCTCCTCTACTCACTGCAAGGATTGTTCCTGTCATAATTCCAGAAACCGATTCTGGTAAGACTACTTTTCTTATGGTTTGCCATTTTGTAGCTCCCAAGGCTAAACTCGCTTCGCGTAATTCTCTAGGAACTGTTTTTAAAGCTTCTTCGACCGAAACTATAATAACTGGCAAGGTTAACAATGCCATGGTTAGACTCGCCCATAAAATATTAGGTTGTCCCCAATGTAATTGCCCTGCATTGAAAGTTTTATCTATTCCTGTTCCTATAAATTGTATAAAGAAACCCAATCCGAATAATCCGAAAATAATTGAAGGCACAACTGCTAATGTTCTAACCGAAAACCTCACAGCTGCTGCAAATTTTGAATTTTCTGCGGCATACTCTGTCAAATAAAGTGCTGTTATCGTTCCGAAAGGAACTGCGGCAAGCGACATGACAATGACCAAGATAAATGTACCAATAATAGCTGGAAGAATTCCACCTTTTGTCATACCATCTGTTGGAAAAGAACTGATAAATTCCCAAGAAAACATATCCCAACCATTGTAAACAATAATCGCAATAATGAGAAACAAAACGGCAATAATGAGAATCACCGCAGCTAGTGTCGAACCAACTATCAATCTTCCTTTTAATTCGGAGGATTTAGTATTGCTTGAAAAAAACAAGCTTTTTTCTTCAGTTGTAGTTGTATTCATGATTTATTTACCTTGAATTTTCTTAATTAATTTTCCCTTCACATAAAATTCGGCCAATGCATTTAATCCGAAAGAGAAAATGAAAAGTAATGAACCTATGAAAAATAATACGCTGTAATGTGTATCTCCAAAAACAGTTTCTGCCATTTCTGATCCAATTGTTGCTGCAAATGTTCGTACACTTTCAAAAGGATTTGCAGAATTTAATGCTGCGTTTCCTGTTGCCATCAAAGCAATCATGGTTTCGCCAAAAACCCTACCAATTCCTAATAAAATGGCAGCAAAAATACCTGGAACAGCTGCTGGCAAAGTAACAAAAAATGCTGTTTGCCATTTACTTGCGCCTAAAGCTAAACTGGCTTCGGTATAGGTTTTAGGAACTGCCGAAAGTGCATCTTCGGAGATTGTATAAATAATTGGAATGGCGGCAAGTGCCATAGCGACACCACCTACAAAACCATTTAACCTAGTTTCATAACCAAAAACATCTTGAAAGAATGTTGCTAAAATCATTAAAGCAAAAAAACCAATAACTACTGATGGAAATGCCGCTAATAATTCGATAATTGGTTTTATAATTTCTTTAGCTCTTTTTGAAGCGAAAGTTGATGTATAAATCGCTGCTAAAACGCCTAATGGTCCAGCAAACAACATAGCAATTATGGTAACTTTTAGTGTTCCTATAAGTAAAGCAATTAACCCAAATCGTGGATTCTCAGAAACAGGAACCCATTCCGTTGTTAAAAATGTATTCCAAGTGCTATCTTCTCCTTCTTTGTTGGTTTCCTTAATTTCTTCGGTTGGTTGTTCTTGATCAGCAACAAAATCGCCATAAGTTTCCGGTTTTAATTCTTCCGTAGTTTCTGCACCATAAACTTCGGGCTTTAATTCTTCGATAGTTTCAGACCCATAAACTTCAGGTTTTAAATTATCTGAATTAGAGATTTCAGTTTTTGCTTTATCATTTGCCCCAAAATTAAATATTGGCAACGACTCTTTGAAAACGAAAATAAAAATCAATACAATAATTCCAATTGACATATAAGCAATTGACGAAATTATTTTTTCGGCTAAAAACTCAGAAAGTCTGAATTGTTTTTTCAAATTTTCGCGAGTGAAATTATTGTTTTCTGGAATATTTGAAGCCATTTATTTGAATTTTGAATTCATAATTAGTTTATAAAAAAAACACATCTCCTTTTGTGTAATGGAGATGTGTTGAATTATTATTTTACTGGAAAATATCCAACTTGAGTACATATTTTTTGACCTTCTGCGCTTAGAATCCAATCTATGTATTTCTTAGTAGAACCTGTTGGTCTTGAACCTAAATACATATACAAGTATCTTGTAATTGGATATGTTTTGTTTTTGATAGTTTCGGCAGTTGGCAAATAAGCTGGACTGTTGGCGTCTTTTTTTACTTTACAATCTTTTACACCAGTATCATAAGCTGCACCACCGTAACCAATTCCGTACTTATCTTTTTTGATTGCATTTACAATAGCTGCGGTTCCTGGCAAACTCTGGCATGTAATTGCATAATCTTTCTTTATTACATAATCTTTAAAGTAAATAAATGTTCCTGAACTGCTCTCACGACCATATAGTTTGATATTTGCATCTGCTCCACCTACTTCTTTCCAGTTTTTTATTTTACCAGTATAAATATCGGCAATTTGTTTTAAAGTTAATTCGTCAACTCCGTTTGCTTTGTTTAGGTAAATAGAAATACCGTCTTTTGCACAAGGAATTTCTACTCCAAGAGTTCCGTATCTGGCTTTGATTTTTTCTACCTCAGATGGTTTTATTGGGCGACTTGAATTAGCAATTTCGGTAGAACCGTTTATTAAAGCTGATATTCCAACTCCTGAACCACCACCTGTTACCTGAATTGAGGTTGAAGGGTTTTTTGACATATAAACCTCAGCCCATTTTTGAGCTAAAATCACCATCGTGTCTGAACCTTTTACAGTAATCTTATCGATTGTTGTAAACGAAAATCCTATCATCATAACGGTTATTAACAGTGCCGCTACTTTCATTTTTGTTGTTTTCATTTTGTTCTTATTTATTGTTAATTAATTAAAATTTAGCTTGTAATCTAATTGAGAAAATATTGTCTTTTTTGTCTTTTCTGTCAGTTCCGTGATCTCCTCCTATTCTATCACTTTTTTCGTTTATTGGCATATTATAACCTAATACAATTTTTACATTTTCATCATAAAAATATTGCCATCCGAAATTCCAAGTACTGTATTTTATATCATCTGTTCTGTTTACATCAAATCCTGATAATTTTGTGTTGGGATCGTACTGATCAAATCTTACGATGGCTTGATGGCTTTTTCCTATGTTTTTCATAAATGAAAGATAAAAACCGCTAAATTCTCTTACTTTATTAGCAGCAAAGGCCGTATAGGTTTCTAACGGATTTGTAGATCCAGATATTGTTCCAGCAATATATTCTGCTTTTAGAGAGGTTCCTCCAAAAAAATCATAATAAATTTGGGTTTCTGCACCATACCAATCTTTCTTAAGAGTTGCTCCTACTTCGGGTGTAAAAGGATTGTTGTTTACATCTAAAAACACAGACGGCGGAGTCACTGGCGTGGTAACTGGTTGCGGCAAAACTTTGGTAGAACCAAAATAACCGTGACCACCAATATCTATTCCCAAACCTTTGTTTGGCATTTTTATTGAATATACTAATCTTGCCATTATGTCTTTATTACTGTCTATATCTCTAACCTGATTAGCGGTAGATCCTAAACTAAAGTTACCATTGAAAACTGCCAATTGAAATTTTATAGGAATAAGATATTTTGTATCAAAGTTTGCTTCTAGTTTTGCTCCTAAATCTCTTTCGTTTGGGTAAATTGTATTAGTTACTCTCGTTCTTTCTAGAGCTTCTCTAGTGTTCGAAGAAAATTCTACTTCGTAAGAAGTCCTGTTAAACTGCCCTACTGTTAATGAATAAGTTTGTGTCCAACGATCATTTAAAACCACATAAGCATCTTTTACAGAAACTTTATCGAAAGCATAATCTGGTTGTAATACAAATTTGACTCCTTCTAGTGTTTCGTAAGTAAATTTTATTCTTGCTCTTCTTATATAAAAAGAGTTTGTTACTGGAGCTGCTGTGGTTCCTACTGGTCCTTTGTCACCTTGAAAATCATACATGTCATATTGCGCCTGAATATAACCTGATAATTTAATCCTTGTAAGCTTTCCTAAATCGCTTTCTATTGTGGCTAATCTTTCGTCGATATCACCAAATTTCATGGTGTGTTCATCTAAACTTTGCTTAAGAGAATCGATAGAAATCTCTTTTTTAATGGTGTCATTTACTACTTCTTGGGCTTTAATTGAGGAAGAATAAGCCATTAATGATAGTAATACTAGTTTTTTCATCTTGTAGTTGTGCTGTTTTGTGCTACAAAGATGAATCGCTAATGTTAAGATATTGTTAATTAAACATTAAGTGTATATAAATTTAATGTTACGAAGGTTTAGCCCTTGTAAACAAAGGGTTTATTTTTAGTTATTTGATTTTTGAAGTGTGAATGAAAATTCGGATCCTACACGAAATTTACTCTCTACATATATCCTTTCATTATGTGCTTCGATAATGTGTTTTACGATAGCTAGTCCTAGTCCTGAACCTCCTTCGGAACGAGCACCACTTTTGTCGACACGATAAAAACGTTCGAAAAGGCGTGAAATATTTTGTTTTTCGATTCCTTCTCCGTTGTCTTTTATGTTTATTAAGATTTTGTTACTAATAACTTCTTCGACTCCTATTTCGGTCGAGCCACCAATTTTTCCGTATTTTATAGAATTCTCAACTAGATTTGTAACTACTTGTTGTATTTTTTCATAATTCCCTAAAACCATAATAGGCTTATGATATTTAGAATCGAAAGAAAGCATGATTTCTTTTTTATTAGCTTTCATTTCAAGCAAATCAAATACGCCTTGTATTAGACTTATAATATCAAAATTAGTCATTTCGATTCTTCCTTCTGATATTTCTAATTTTGCAATTGTATCTAAATCTTCTACAATATAAATGAGTCGCTCTACTCCTTTTTCTGCGCGCTCTAGATATTTTTTACGAATAACTTTATCTTTCATCGCTCCGTCTAACAAGGTCGAAATATAACCTTGAACGGTAAACAAAGGTGTTTTTAGTTCGTGTGAAACGTTTCCTAGAAACTCTCTTCTAAATTCTTCCCTATCATTTAGTGTTTCTATTTCTCGTTTCTTATCCGTTGCAAATTGTTGTACTTGAGTAGTAATTTGAGATAAATCGCTATTTATAGGCTGATTTAACATCGAATTTGAATCTAAAAATGAAATTTCGTTGTATAATTTTTTTACTCTTTGGTATATAAATTTTTCAGTTCGATACTGCATCGAAAAAAGAGCAAAAACATAAATTGAAACACTAAAAACTGAAACAACTAAAATTAAATTATTAATTTCTGTTTTAATAAAAAAATAACACAATAAAGAAGCAAATCCTGTTGCAAAAAGTGTTATATAGAGCGCTGATACTAACGCAAATTTGTATGTTTTTTTGAAATTAAGATTCATTATACCTCAAATTTATAACCTATCCCTTTTGTGGTTTTAAAATATTCGTCGCCAATTTTTTCTCGTAATTTTCTAATGTGAACATCGATGGTTCTTCCGCCCACTACGACTTCGGTTCCCCAAACTTTATCGAGTATTTCTTCTCTTTTGAAAACTTTTCCAGGTTTTGAGGCTAACAAATAAAATAGTTCAAATTCTTTTCGAGGTAAAATAATTTCAACACCGTCTTTTATTATTTTGTATTCTTCTCTATTTATTTCGATTTCCCCTACATTTAGTGTTTCACTTTTCGGGCTTTCTTCGTCTTTTAATCTTCTTAATAAAGCTTTTACTTTACTAACCAATAATTTTGGTTTTATGGGTTTGGCAATATAGTCATCGGCGCCCGCATCAAAACCTGCTACTTGCGAATAATCTTCGTTTCTAGCAGTAAGAAAAGTGATAATAACATTACTTAGCTCAGGTACTTTTCTAATAATTTCGCAAGCTTCCATCCCGTCCATTTCTGGCATCATGACATCCATAATAATAAGATGTGGATTGTGTTTTTTTGCACTCTGAACTGCTTCTTTTCCGTTTTCGGCGGTAAAAATTTGATATCCTTCTTGCGACAAATTATAACCAACAATTTCTAATACATCTGGTTCATCATCGACAAGTAAAATCCTTATTTCTTTTTTTTTCATTATTGAAAATTAGCTTTTTTTATGATGTAAATGTAAATATATTTTAAACTAAAAAATCAAAATTACATAAATTTAATATAGTAACATTAAGTTAACACATATAAAACAAAATCGTAATATTTGAATAACACACACTTTACTTAACAGCGTTTCCTTTGCAAAAAATAAAAATACAACTACGATGAAATTTTCTATTACATTTTTACTTCTACTAATTACTACTTGCCTTTTTGCTCAAAACTGCACCGTATCTGGTTTTGTTTATGATAAAGATTTGAAAGACGAGCCGCTTCCTTTTGCAAATGTTAATATAAAAGGATTATCGGGAGGAACAACTACTGATATAAATGGAGCATATACTATTGATGTTCCTAGTGGAAATTACGAAATTGTTTTTAGTTTTATTGGTTACGACTCTAAATCGGTATTATTTAGTATTGCTGATAATGAGAAAAAAACAATAAACCAAAGTATTGGTTCTGGCAGTGTAACAATGGAAGATGTGGTTATAAAAGCAACAACAAGTCGTGAGAAAGAAACGGCCTTATTGCTTGATCAGAAAAAAGCTGTAGAAATAAAGCAAAGTATTGGTGCACAAGAAATGTCAAGAAAAGGTATTAGTACTGTTGAAGCCGGATTGACAAAAATTACTGGAATTAGTAAAGTAGAATCTCGCGGGCTTTTTGTTCGTGGATTAGAAGAGCGATATAACAATTTGTTAATTAATGACTTACAAGCACCTTCTAACAGTCCTTTCAAAAAAATAATTCCGTTAGATTTGTTTCCAACAGACATTGTTGGGGTTTTAAATGTTTATAAAACTTTCAATCCTAACATTTCGGGTGATTTTGCTGGAGCAACCATAAACATCGAAACAGCACAACCAAGAACTAGTATTACAAAATTAAGCACTGGTTTTGGTTACACAACTGGTAATAATAATGAAGATTTTCTTATTTCTGAAGATGCAAATACAACGCAAGGATTTTTAGGGTTTTTGGGAAAAGACCGCAAACTTCCTTCTGCATTTGGGAATGTGCCGTCTGGAATAAAACAGTCTGCCTCACAATACGAGGAATCTGCAAAACAAAATTCTTGGAACACCACTAAGACAACAAGTCCTATAAATAGTAGTTTGAGCTTTTTACATGCAGAAAAATTTAGCTTAAATAACGAAAGAAGTTTAAATTATATATTTTCGTTTAATGGTGATAATAAATACCAGATTCAAAATGGTATCGACAGAACATTTAATCAAGGACAAGGTAACTACGATAATAATTTTAATACTACAAAATATAATTATTCAACCACATTTTCGGGATTAGTTGGTTTACGATACAAATCGAAAAGGTTTGGTATCGCATTAAACTCATTTTTATTACGTTCTACATCAAGTATTATACAAGATCAGTTGGGTTATACCAACAGTTTGTCTACAAACCCAAACATATTAATAAGAGGAAATCAATTTGAAGAATCTAAGTATTGGAACAATCAGGTTTTGGCAAATTACAATATTACCGAAGACGGAAAACATAGCGCAAAAGGAGGTTTTTCTTATGTAAAAACATCGTTCGGACAACCTGATAGAAAATTTATAACTGGTGAAAAAATAAATGAAACCGATATAAAAACCACTTATGGTGGAAACAATTTAATTCGTCAATTTCTTGACGTATCAGGCGACAGGTATTTTTCAGGTATGTTAGAATACAACCTAAAACTTAAAGAAGACGGAAAATTAAAGAAAATTTCGATAGGATATAATGGTTTTAGTAATGAAGAGATTTCGTCATACCGATTTGTTTTTGGAAAACCGTTGATAGCAACTTCTTTTATTGTAAATATTAATGAGATTAACAGCAACATTGCAGCCGATGTAAATTCTGGTTTATTAAAATTCACAGAAGAATCTACAGGCGATTACAAATCGAAACTACACCAAACCGTTAATGCGGGTTATGCTAATGTCTTTTTCAATTTTACCGATAAATGGGAAATAAATGGAGGAGCAAGAATTGAAAGTTCAATTCGCGAAATTAAGTATAGAGATATTGGAGATTCATTTACTGACAAATACCGAAAATTGAGCAAAGAAAAGTTAGACATATTACCTTCGTTAAATATTAAATACTTACTTAACGAGAAAAACAATATTCGCTTTGCATCATCAAAAACAATTACAAAACCAACATCAATCGAGGTTTTACCTATACAATATGTGAATCCTGACGGAACTGTCGAATTAGGAAATCCTAATATCGAAAACAGTGACAACTTAAATTTTGATTTAAAATATGAATTATTTCCTAATTCAAAAGAAATGATAGCTTTAGGTGTTTTTGGAAAACAAATTACAAATCCAATAGAGAGAGTATTTATTCCAACAGCAAGTAGTGGTGGGCAAATAACTACTTACCAAAACTCTAAACAAGCCACACTTTTTGGAGCGGAATTAGAAATTTTATTACAACTAAACAAAATAAGTTCTTTATTAAATGATTTTTCATGGGGTTTCAATACTTCATTAATGAAAACAAATGTAAATGTCGATTTGATTAAAAACCCTTTAGAAAATAATTCTAAAAGAGATTTACAAGGCGCTTCTAGTTGGTTGGTTAATTCTGATTTAAAATATGATTTTCAGTTTAATGAAGATATGAAAAACACCATTTCTGTTGTGTATGGAATATCAGGGAAAAGAATATATGCAGTAGGAACGGCAGGGTTAGACCATATTTATGAAAAACCATTCAGCAAATTAGATTTTGTATGGTCAAGCAAATTATCTAAAAATATTGAAGCAAAATTTTCAGTAGATAATATTTTAAATCCATATTTCAAAAGAGAATTAGGAACTGAAAGTAAAGTGAATATCACCGAATCAGATTTAGTGCTAAAACAATATAAAAAAGGAACTGGATTTTCTTTAAACATTGGATACACTTTTTAAAAAAATAAAACTTAAGTATAGTAAAAGCGGTCATTTTGATCGCTTTTACTATTTTAATTAACATTGTATTTACAATTGCTTTTTTATATAATAACCATACTATAATACTACCATAACACAAATTGAAAAGCTTGCATATAAATTTGTATCAGATAAATTAAAACAAACACAATGAAAAAATTAGTATTTAGTTTAGCTTTTTTAAGCTTAATCTTTACAGGTTGTACATCAAGTGATGACGAAACTGTTACTCCAACAACTCCAGCAGGTAGCGGAGAAATTACAGGTGATCAAACTACAAGCAAAACTTTTATAAAAGGAAGCTATACTCTAAAAGGTATTGTGAAAATTCAAAATGGAGTAACACTAACTTTCGATGCCGGATCTACCATTACTGCCGATGTCACAAGTGGTGTTGATGCACTTGTTGTATTAAACGGAGGTAAATTAATCATGAATGGTACTGCTGCAGAACCTATTGTATGTACCGAAGTTTCAAGTACACCTGGATCTTGGGGAGGAATTATCATGTATGGCGATGCTTCAATTGTAGGAGCAGCTGGTGTTACATCTGCAACTTCCGAAGACGGATTAGCTTTGCCTTATGGTGGTACAAATGATGCACACAACGGTGGTTCTTTAAAATATGTTCGCGTTGAATATGCTGGTAAAAAAATTACCGACGGGACAAGCGAAATGAATGGTTTCTCATTTTATTCTGTAGGTTCTGGTACTGTATTAGAAAATCTAGTTTCTTATAAAGGAGCTGATGATGGTTACGAATTTTATGGAGGAACAGTAAGTTTGAAAAATTCTATTTCTTACGGAAATTCTGATGACTCTTTTGACTGGCAAGATGGTTGGAAAGGACAAAACAGCACAAACTGGTACGCTTACCAAGTAGGAACTGGAAATTTTGGTATGGAAATCGAAGCAAAATCTGTTAACAATGCATTCTGGCCAGTAGTTTCAAACATTACTCTAAAAAGAGCTCCAGGAACAGTTACCGAAGGTGGTACATCAGCAGCCGAATATGATGCAATACAATTCAAAAAACAAGGAAATGGAGAATACACTAATATAGTAATCTCAGGATATACAACATCAGGAGCTACAGCAGTACGTATTCAAGATGCAAATACAAATACTGATCAAGTAAATAGTGGTAAGATTAAATTACTTAATGTAAAAATTAATGATGGTACTTCTCAATTTGCAGGAGCTGGTACAGTTAGTCCATCATTTGCTCCAGCAAACTACACAATTAGCTCTACAGTAGCTGGAGCTTCAATTACAACTGGAGCTTGGACTGTTGTAAGTGGTGTAAGTTTGATTCAATAAAACAATTTCTTAGTCCTTCTAAAAGGCAAACTCATTTACATTAATACCTTAAATACAAACCATCAAAATAATTTTTTGATGGTTTTTTTTATTTCCTAAAACCAACAACAACTCATAAGATTTCTAAAGACTATTTCAAATAAATCATTTCCAATGTTAAGTTTTTATTAATGTTACGAAATTGTTAAGCAAATGTTTTTTTATTGTAAATTTATTTAATACATTCGTAATGTAATTGTTTAACCCTAAAGACAAAAGCTATGAAAA
>NZ_JAYWDT010000095.1:0-3948 GCF_043779715.1 Flavobacterium sp. | reverse complement strand
CTTTGATGTCATACGATGTGCCAAAAATGATTAATGATCAAGGAGGGCAAATAAGAATTTTTATGCCTCGTTATGGTAATATAAATGAAAGAAGGCATCAATTACATGAAGTTATTCGCCTTTCGGGGATGAATCTTGTTGTAAATGACGTAGATATGCCACTAATTATTAAAGTTGCATCGATACCAAAAGAGCGTATTCAGGTTTATTTTATCGATAATGATGAGTATTTTAAACGCAAAGCTACGTTTACCGACGAAGAAGGTGTTATGTTTCCTGATAATGATGAACGTGCTATTTTCTTTGCAAAAGGTGTGGTAGAAACGGTTAAGAAATTAAACTGGGTTCCAGATATTATACACGTGCAAGGCTGGATGGCAGCAATGCTTCCTATATATATGAAACATTATTATAAAGATGAAGCCTTATTTGCTGACACAAAAATTGTAACATCAGTCTTTAATCAGTCTTTCGACGGAAGTCTAGATATTGAAATGAGTAAAAAAGTACAGTTTGATGGGATTCCTCATAGTGCTATTGCTGAGCTTGATAATCCTACTTTCGAAAACATTATGATGGCATCAATAAATCATTCAGATGGCATTGTGATTGCTTCAGAAAGCATTTCTTCAAATTTAACAAAATTTATAGATGCTTCAAAAAAACCTTTTTTACCTTTCGCCCAGAAAGATACGTTTTCGGAAGCGTACACAGAATTTTACAAAAATCAAATTTTAGGTTAATGATGAATACCACTTTTTTAAGAAAACTAACAATTGTTTTAGTTGCTATATTTTTTGCTTCGTGCGATAAAGATTATAATACATTAGGTTCAGATATTGTAGGGAATGGGAATTTTGGGTTCGATAGTGAGATTTTTGAGGTTTCTGCGGATAACCAAAACACAGGGCCTGTGCAAAGCAATAATTTGCCTATAAATTCATTAGGATATTACAATAATTCCGTTTTTGGAAAAAGCAAAGCTAGCCTTGTAACACAATTACAGTTAGAAACTGTTGCGCCAATTTTTTATGATACACCATCAACTATAAATATAGATTCAGTATATATTTATGTGCCTTATTATTCGACACTTTCAAGTACAGACGCTACTAGTGGAGATAGAACTTATGAAGAATTAGATTCTATTTTGCCAATTAAAAAAGCGGATAGAAAACCGATAAAATTAAGTTTGTATCGTTCGGGTTATGTTTTAAGAGATTATGATCCAGCAAGCGGATTTAATAATCCACAAATATATTATAGTGACCAACAACCAGAAATAGATGCTGTAAAAGGTACTCTTTTGGCTACTAAGGATGATTTTCAATTTGAAAACACAGAGATAAAATTATTAAAAAACAATTCTCCACTTGGTTCAGGAACGGTTAAAGAAAGGCTTGCGCCAGGATTGTTTTTTAATTTAGATGCAGCCACAAAAGATTACTTCGAAACAGCTATCATACAAGCATCTTCGGATAAATTAGTTAACAATAACGCTTTCAAAGAATATTTTAGAGGATTGTATATTGCGGCAGAAGATTCACCAGGAAACGCTAGCCAAGGGACAATGGCGAGAATGAATTTTTCAGGAGGGTCTATTACAATTGTATATCATGATCACAATTCTACTACAGATGCCAATTCTGCAACAGTAGTTAAAAAAAGAAAAACAATCGTTTTAAAAATGTCTGGAAACACAGTAAATTTGTTAAACGATGAGCCAAGTCCTAACTATGTAACACCATATACTACGCCTATTGCAAACGCGGATAAATTATATTTAAAAGGAGGACAAGGATCTATAGCGGTTCTTGATTTATTTGGTGGGGAATTTAATAAAAATTCTGCTGACTTAAATAGAATGAGAAACGAAAAATGGTTAATAAATGATGCCAGTATTACTTTTTATGTAGATCAAACTGCAATGGGAGCGACTGAAACAGAGCCAAACAGAGTTTATTTATATGACTTGACTAATAAAAGACCTCTTATTGATTATTATTATGATTCATCTACAAGTACAAATTCAAAATATAATAAGTTTGTATATGGCGGATTAATCTCAGAAAACAATTCGAAAGTAATACCTTACAATAGCACGACTCGAGGAGCAAAATATAAAATAAGGATTACTAATTATATTAAAAATTTAATCAAAAACGGAAATTACAAAAATGCCGATAATACAAATGATGTTACAAAAGATTCTACAAATGTAAAATTGGGATTAATAGTGACAGAAAATATAAATACAATAAGCAATGCGACTTTAAAAAGTTCATTTTCATATAATATGGAGGATAAAGACGGGAATCCTGTGGCGAAAACTTCAAAATATTTCCCTGTAATGTCTGTTGTAAATCCTTTAGGAACAGTATTGTATGGAGGAAATTATCCTTCAACTCATCCGTATTACGACAAAAGAATAAAACTTGAAATTTATTATACAAAACCTAATTAAGTATAAATTATGTGTGGAATTGTTGGATATATCGGTCACAGAGAAGCTTACCCAATTGTAATAAAAGGACTAAAACGCCTAGAATATAGAGGTTATGATAGTGCTGGAATTGTACTTTATGACGGTAAAGATTTAAAATTATCTAAAACTAAAGGTAAAGTTTCTGATCTTGAAGAAAAATCATCAAAGGAAATTTCTACTAATGGAACAATAGGAATGGGTCACACTCGTTGGGCTACACATGGCGTTCCTAACGATGTAAACTCGCATCCACACTTATCAAACTCAGGGAATCTTGCTATAATTCATAACGGAATCATCGAAAATTATGAGCCGTTAAAAAAAGAATTAATCAATAGAGGTTATACTTTCAAATCAGATACAGATACCGAAGTATTAGTAAATCTTATTGAAGATGTACAAAAGAAAGACAACCTTAAACTAGGAAAAGCAGTTCAAATTGCATTAAACCAAGTAATTGGTGCTTATGCTATTTGTGTTTTCGACAAACAAAAACCAGACGAAATTGTGGTTGCCCGTTTGGGAAGCCCATTAGCAATAGGAATAGGTAAAGACGAGTTTTTTATCGCTTCTGATGCCACGCCGTTTATCGAATATACTTCGAATGCTATTTATTTAGAAGACGAAGAAATGGCTATTGTACGTTTACACAAACCATTGAAAATCCGTAAAATAAAAGATGACTCTCTTGTAGATCCTTATATTCAGGAGCTTCAAATGAATTTGGAGCAAATCGAAAAAGGAGGTTACGATCATTTTATGATGAAAGAAATCTACGAGCAACCTAACGTTATCAAAGATACTTATCGTGGTCGTCTTCATGCCAATGAAGGACTAATAAAAATGGCAGGAATAGAAGATAATATAGATAAATTTACCAATGCAAAACGCATTGTAATAATTGCTTGCGGAACCTCATGGCACGCAGGATTGGTTGCCGAATATATTTTTGAAGAATTTGCTCGTATTCCAGTTGAAGTAGAATATGCTTCGGAATTCAGATATCGAAATCCAATTATAGATAAAGATGATGTTATTATTGCAATCTCTCAATCGGGAGAAACTGCAGATACGCTTGCCGCAATAAAACTAGCAAAAGAAAAAGGCGCTTTTGTTTTCGGAGTATGTAACGTCGTTGGATCGTCTATTTCTAGAGAAACCCACGCTGGCGCTTATACCCATGCTGGACCAGAAATTGGAGTAGCTTCTACAAAAGCTTTTACCACACAAATCACTGTTTTGACAATGATTGCTTTGCGTTTGGCTAAAGCAAAAGGAACTTTATCAAACTCAGATTTTCATAGATACTTACAGGAACTAGAAATTATTCCTGAAAAAGTTGCTGAGGCACTTAAAACTAATGATAAAGCCAAAGAAATTGCAGCAGTTTTCAAAGATGCTACAAATTTCTTATATTTAGGAAGAGGTTATAATTTCCCGGTAGCATTAGAAGGCGCTTTGAA
>NZ_JAYWDT010000094.1:0-3963 GCF_043779715.1 Flavobacterium sp. | reverse complement strand
AACTGCATCAGGTTCAGAGGGTAAAATCTCAGCCTACGTTTGTAGACACCCCTAAAGTGTATGACAAATGTAGTATTTATTTATATATAAAATAATTTTATAGGAAGAATTATAACTGACTTATCTATACCTTATATTGTTAAATTTCAGTTTATTTTTTCTTCAAAATCAAACCTAATAAAGTAATAAAAACTCCTGAAATCATTAAAAAATTAGATATTAATGAGTTTTTATCATAAGTAGCTAACATTTCTTGGGATGCATCTTGAAATGGAATTCCTGCAAAAAAAGTATCAAATAGGATTCCAATAATTAAAAATAAAATACCAATCGTAATGATTATTTTTTTAGATTTTCCCATAATACATTGCTTTTACAATACCATCTGATAATCCAATTTTCGGAACATAAATTTTAGTGGCGCCACTCCATTTCATGGCTTTTAGATAAATGCTTAATGCAGGTATAATTACGTCGGCACGGTCTGTATTAAGTGCTAATTCGGCAATGCGTTGTTCGTAAGTTAATGAATTTAAATATTGATATTGTGTATTTAAATACATATAAGATAAGGGTTTTTCTTGCAGTTTTCCTGACAATTTAAAAATCTTGTTTATGTTTCCGCCAGAACCAATTAATGTAATATTCTCATATTGTTCGGTGTTGGTTTTTATCCATTTTTCAATTTCTTCCCAAACAATATCATTTACCATATTATTTAGCAAACGAACGGTTCCGTTTTTGAATGATTTTGAAACAATCATTTTTCCATCAGAAAACAAAGAAAATTCGGTACTTCCACCACCAACATCTACATAAAGATAGGTTTGCTCGGTTCTTATAAATTGATGCAAATCGGAAGAAGCAATAATGGCTGCTTCTTTTTTTCCATCAATAATTTCAATTTTTACGTCTGCTTTTTTCTTAATAATTTCTGCCACTTCTTTTCCGTTATATGCCTCACGCATAGCAGATGTAGCACAAGCCTTATATTGTTCTACTTTATATACTTTCATTAGTAATTTGAAAGCTTTCATCGCATCGACCATGCGGTCTATATTTTCTTCGGTGATTTCTCCAACGGTAAAAGCATCTTGCCCCAAACGAATAGGTACTCGAATTAAAGCACTTTTATTAAACTGTGTTTCTTTACCAACTTGTTCTACAATATTAGTAATCAAAAGTCGCATGGCGTTTGATCCTATATCGATGGCGGCATATTTTTTTATTGAAATCATTTCTTCTTGTTGATTTTGTAAATCGTTAATTTGGTTAATCGCTTTGTTGATTTTTTTTATTCGGTTAAACGATTAACCGATTAAACAAATCAACGAATCAACAATTAAACTTTTTCAGCAACTACTTCAATTTTATCTCGGTAATAATTATACGTTTCCAGTTGTGCTCTAAAAATTGGGTTATCACCTCGCATACGATATTTATTATCTAATTTTTCTGAATGATAACGGACTTTTACGTTTCCTTTCCAACCAATATCGAAAGTATCAATCAACTCTTTTTTGATACCTTCGTCATAAATTGGGCAAGTAATCTCTACTCTTGTATCTAGATTTCTGGTCATAAAATCGGCAGAAGAGATATAAACTTCTGGTTCGTTATTATTACAGAAAATATATACTCGCGAATGTTCTAGATAATTATCTACGATAGAAATGGCTTCAATATTTTCGCTCATTCCTTTTACACCGGCTATTAATGAGCAAATTCCTCTTATTATTAATTGTATTTTAACTCCTGCTCTACTGGCTTCATATAGCTTATCAATCATTTTATTGTCTGATAGGCTATTCATTTTTAGTTTTAAAAATGCTGGTTTTCCTAAACTTGCATTCAAAATTTCTCTATCTATTAGTCTATTAAAACGAATTCGAGTATAATGTGGCGATACAATTAAGTGTTTATATCGGTACACTCGATAATTTATTTGAAAAAACTCGAAAACCTTAGATACATCTTTCAAAATTTGTTGGTGTGCTGTAAACAATGTCACATCGGTATAAACTTGGGCTGTGGATTCGTTAAAATTTCCTGTAGAAATAATACCGTAACGTTTTAGTTTCCCATCATCAATACGTTCTATAAGACAAACTTTGCTGTGTACTTTTAGTCCTTTTACTCCAAAAATAAGTTCGATTCCTTCGGTTTGCATTTGTTCTGCATAGGAGATATTACTGGCTTCATCAAAACGGGCTTGCAATTCGATTTGAACGGTTACTTTTTTTCCATTTTTAGCAGCGTTTATAAGAGAACTTACGATTTGAGAGTTTTTTGCTAATCGGTACAATGTAATTTTTATGGCTGATACTTTTGGGTCTAAAGCAGCTTCTCGCAAAAACTTAATTATATATGAAAATGACTGATATGGCGCATTTACTAAATAATCTTTTTGTTCTATTTTTTTTAGAATACTTCCTTCAAGACTTAGTCCTTCAACAGGAAGTGGCAAATTGGTTTTATATAACAAATCATATCTTCCTAGATTTGGAAAATCCATATAATCCCGACGATTGTGGTATCTTCCGCCAGGAATAATACTTTCTTTAGCATCAATTTCCATGTTGCGAAGAAAGAATTTTAAGGTATCTTTATCAATAGTTTGATCGTAAATAAAACGTACTGGTTCTCCTATTCGTCGGTCTTTTACACTTGAAGATATTTTTTCGATAAAACTTTTATTCAAATCACTATCAAGCTCTAATTGTGCATCACGAGTAATTTTTATCATGTGAGCAGAGATACTTTCGTAATCGAAAATATTGAAAATATTATGTAGATTATAACGAATTAAGTCGTCTAAAAGTATAATATGCTGTTTTTCATTCACCGAAGGTAAAACCACAAAACGGTTGATGGTTTTAGGAATTTCGATAACTGCATAACGAATTTCTTTCTTAATTTTAATCTTTTCAAGAATAGATGAAGTTTCCTTTGGTTTCATCACCAATTTTATGGCTAAATACCCCGAAGTATCTTTAAGTAAAGGGAATTCCGCTAAATCATTTAAGATAATTGTTACCAATGCTGGACTCACTTTTTGAATAAAAAAATCTTTTACAAAACTTTCTTGTTCTTTAGAAATTTCGGTTTCATTGATAATATAAACGTTCTGATTTTCTAGTTCTTTTTCGATATTACTTAAAATCCTCAAGCTTTCCGATTGCTGATCGATTACGATTTCGGTAATTTCTTTTAGTAATTTTTGAGAAGTGATTCCGCCCAGAATTTTCTCTGCAGTTTCTCCGGCCAAACTCAATCGGCGGATTGCTGCGTAGCGAACTCTAAAAAATTCATCTAAATTATTTGAAAAAATTCCCAAAAACCGCATTCTGTCTAACAACGGAACTCGTTCATCTGCAGCTTCTTGCAAAACTCTAAAGTTGAAAGCTAGCCAACTTTTTTCTTTATCTATATATCTGTTTTCAGTAATTATCATTAATCTATTTCTTTAGGAAAAATGGTTCGAATTGTTTTTCCTTTATTAATATCTTTCCAGCTATTTTGCTCAAATTGTAAGTAAACAAATCCTGCTGTTGGAACGTTTGTTATGTATTTATCTCCAAATTTATTAACAAAATTTGTAATTGCCTCATTATGTCCGAAAAGAATTAGGTTTTCTACCTCATTTGGGCATTTTTTTATTTCTTTTTCGAGTTGGTTTTCATCGAAAGTATAAAGATTGTCTTTAAATTCTATTTTATTTGCATCTAAAAGCGCTTGTTTGCAAAATAATAATGCGGTTTGAGATGCTCTAACAGCATTACTACTCCAGATTACGTATTTATTAGGTAAAAATTCTTTTGCTATTTCTGCTACTTTCTGGATATTTAGAATTCCGGCTTCGGTTAGTGTTCTTTGAATATCTAAAACTGGCAAATCCCAACTTGATTTCGAATGTCTAACTAAAATTAATGATTTCATATATTAACTGTAATTAATTAAGTG
>NZ_JAYWDT010000093.1:0-19728 GCF_043779715.1 Flavobacterium sp. | reverse complement strand
AAAGATTTAGATTGTACTGCTTCACCTAATGCTGTTATTACAGGAACAATAGTTGGAGGTTATTCACCATTTACTTATCAAGTAAGTTTTAATGCTGGTGCTTTCACAAATCTTGGAGCAACTACATCACCATTTACTTATTCAACATCAGTTGCAGGAACATATCAGTTTCAAGTTACTGATTCAAGAGGTTGTACAGCACAATCTATTGTTCATACTGTAAATGCTCTTATCCCAGTTGCAGCTACGCATACACAAACAAATAATCTTTGTTTTGGAGATGCTGCTGGAACAGTAACTATTACACCATCTGGTGGTGTTGCACCTTATCAAGTAAATTTTAATGGTTTAGGATTTAGTTCTACATTTACTTATTCAGGATTAGCAGCTGGAACATATCCTTATGTTGTAAGAGATAGTAAAAGCTGTACTTTTAATGGAAGTGTTACTATAACACAACCAGCACAAATTGCTTATACAGCAATAGTAAATCCTATTACATGTAGTGTTGGAATACCTCCATACACTTTAGGTTCTATTTGTGTAAATTCATTAACAGGCGGGATAGCACCTTACACTTATACCTTAGTCGATTTAACAGGTGGTACTCCAGTACAGACTTTTGTAACGGCAGTGGCAGTAAATCACTGTTTTACAAATATTGATTTTGGATTGTATGATTTAAGCGTTACTGATGCTAATGGTTGTACGATTGTAAAATCTAATTTAGTAATGTCTAATCCTCCGAATGATTTAACATTTGTTGTTAATCCCCTTGGAGGTACTTGTGCTTCGGGATCGTCAGTTACGGTAACCTTAGTTGGAGCTTTAGGAGTAGGTCCTTTCGAATTTGGAATATACAATTCAACAACAATACCATATGTTGTATTTCCAAATGTATTTGTGCCAGCTAGTAGCCCACCATTTACACATTTATTTACAGGTCTTACACCAGGTGCAATATTTACAATTGTTGTAAGAGATACAACAACAGGATGTTATTATTTTGAACAAATGACCGCTCCTACCGCTACTAGTTCTACTATTAATGTAACACCTTTGGTTGCTAATCCAGTGCCATGTATAGGTGGAAATAACGGATCAGTAACATTTAGTTTGACAGGAATAAACGCAGGAACAACATCTATTAATTATAGTGTTCATTATGCTTCAAATAACTTGCCAGTAGGTGCCGCCACGGATGGAACACTTACCGCTCCTTTTATAATGTTTCCTTTTACGACAGGACCATTGGCACCCGGAACTTATAATATCCAATTTACTGAAATAGGTGGCCCAATTTCTGGTTGTGGTGTGACTTCTGCTAATTTTACCATTGTACAATCGTCAACAAATTTAGCATTATCAGCAACCACAACAAATGATAATTGTGTTGTAAATGCAGGTCAAATAGCTGCTAATGCTTCAGGAGGGACAGGACCATATACATATCAATATTTACCATCACCAAGTGTTGCTCCAACAGCAGCTTCACCTGGATGGGTTGCTACTAATCCTTTTAATGGAGAGAGTGGTAATTATGATGTGTATGTAAAAGATGCTTTTGGTTGTATTAGATCGGTAACAGTTGTTATTGGTTTAGATCCTTCGCCAGTTATTGCAGCTACATTAGTAAATGCATGCGTGGCTCAAGGTACTTACCAAATAAACGTGACTATGCCTACAGCAGGTATGGCGCCTTATACTTTTAGTATAGATGGTGGTGCTTTTGTAGCCAATACAACACCGTTTACCATTTCAGGATTGTCCTCAGGTGTGCATACAGTACAAGTAAGAGATAGAAATGGTTGCGGAAATACAGTTTCGGTAACAATATTAACACCATTAATTGTTTCGGCTGTATTTACAACTCAACCAACTTGTTTTAACAACAATGGTACAATTACAGCAAGCGCATCTGGTGGTTCTGCACCAGCAAATTATACTTATACTTTATTAACAAGTGGTTCAGTTGTAATTACAGGACCGCAAGTAAGTAATGTTTTTGTAGGGCAACCAGCAGGATGTTATATCATTAGAGTAACAGATTCAGCTACAGGTTGTAGTGCTAATACTCCATTCTGTCTTACTTTACCAACACCAGTAACATTTACAGCTGTACCTACAAGTGTAACATGTAATGGAGGAACGGATGGAACAATTACGATTAACTTAACAGGAGCAAGCGATAATCCTCCTTACACATATCAAATAAATGCTCCAATTGTAGTTGGACCACAAACATCGAATGTATTTACAGGATTACCAGCAGGAACTTATACGGTTCAGGTAAATTCTGGTAGAGGTTGTACATTAATAGATAACAATGTTATTGTAGGAACACCAACACCAGTTGTAGCATCTGCATCAGCAACACCATTTACGTGTGCGGCAAATAATTCTGTAAATGTTTCAGTACTTACTGTAAATGGATCTGGGGGAACACCAGCTTATACTTATAGTATAAATGGAGTAAATTATTTTGCTACTAATACTTTTAATATTATTAATACAGGAGCTGTTCAAAATATTACAGTTTATGTAAAAGATTTTAAAGGTTGTATAGATACTGAAGTTATAATTATAACGCCTTTACCAGCTATTACAGCGGCAACTGTTACACAAACAATAGCAATAACTTGTACTAATCCAGAATTAGTTACAATTAATGTAACGGGAGGTTCAGGAAATTTCACTTACCAAACATTACCTTTGGGAGCTGCAAATGTGACTCAAGTTGGTGTTACCAATCAGTTTAATATTTCTGCACCTGGAACTTATTTCTTCCAAGTAAATGATGTTACTACAGGTTGTTATTTTGCAACTTTAGCTTATACAGTTGCACCTTATAACACAATTGATGTTGTTGCAACAGCAACTACACCAGTTACATGCTTTGGAAGTAATAATGGAGCAATTAGTATTAATGTTACTGGTTATACAGGAGCTTATTCCTATACTGTTTTAGGAAGTTTACCGCTTGTAAGTGGAGTAGGAAACACTGCTGTAAATCCACTAGTGATATCAGGTTTACTAGCAGGAAATTATACTGTTCAAGTTACAGAAACTGCGAGTCCTTTCTGTGTTAAAATTTCGAATGTTGTAACAGTAGCTTCACCATCTCAAGTTTCATTGAGTTTAGCATCTAATGTTAATGCAAATTGTAATTCAGGAGCTCAAGTTACCGTTATTGGTTCTGGAGGAACACCTGCTTACACTTATGCATTTGTTCAAAACGGATTTATACCAGTATTAGCAGATTATACAGCATCTAATACAGCTGTATTAAATCCAGCGACAAATACACAATGGGATGTTTACGTAAAAGATGCTAATGGTTGCTTCACATTTATTGATGTAACTATTGCTACTGATGTACTGCCTACAGTTACATTGCCAACTTTTGCTTCTGATCAATGTACGTCTACAGGAACATCATATACATTTACAGCAACAGGAACAGGATTAGCACCATTAACTTATTCTATAGGTGCTGGATTCCAAAATAGTGGAACATTTACTGTTTCTGCTTCAGGTGTTTATACAGTAACGATTAAAGATAAAAACGGTTGTACTGCTAGTGCTTCAATTACAGTATATCCACCAATTGGAGTTAACCCTTCAATTACGGCTTTACCAAGTTGTGCAAATAATGATGGTAGTATAACAGTAAATACTGTTGGAGGTTCTGGTACGTATAACTATTCTATTGCACCTAATCCAGTAGGAATTACTTTAGTTGGTAATGTGTTTTCAAATGTGCCTTCAGGAATCTATACAATAACCGTTACAGATGTTTTAACAACTTGTACTAAAAACGTATCAGTAACACTAAGCGCTGCTACACCGGTAACATTTACCGCTATGCCTACAAATGTAAGTTGTAGCGGAGGAACAGATGGTACAATTACTGTAAATTTAGGAGCGGGAAATAACGATCCAATTTATACTTATCAAATTACTGCTGGGCCAGTTACTACTCCTGTTCAAACAACGAATGTGTTTACAGGATTGCCAACAGGAACTTATACTGTTCAAGTAATTTCAGGTAGAGGTTGTCAGTTAATAGATAACAATGTTATTGTAGGGACGCCTAATCCGATACTTGTGCCAGCAACGACAATTACACAATTTGCTTGTGCTGCAGGAACAAATGCCGTAAACGTTGCTACTATTACAGTAACGGGTGTTACAGGTGGTTCAGGAGTTTATACAAACTATCAATTTATATTGGGTGGGATTATACAACAAAGTGGATCTAGCAATACGTATTCTACAGCAAATGCTGCTGGAGGTACTTATACTATCAATGTTTTTGATAATAAAGGTTGTTTAGGAACGACTACTGCAGTAATAAATCCTTATATATCGATAAGTAATCCTACAGTTGTTGTAGATAGTCCAATTACTTGTACTACAAACGAACAAATTACGATCTCAGTTACTGTTGCTGGTGGAGCACCTCCAGTTTTCAGTTACACTGTTACGGGATATCCAACAAATGCAATTCCGTATAATGTTACACAAAACTCACCAACATTTACTGGATTGACAATTGGAGATTACCTAATCACAGTGTTAAATCCAATAACAGGATGTAGCGTACAAACAATACATTATGTTTTCAATCCAAATACATTCTCTTTATTAATTAATAGTATAGTTGATGTTACTTGTATTGCAGATAATAACGGAAGTGCAAACATTACAATCATAGATAATGATGTAACACCAACAAATGATGCTGGGCCATTTAATTATACAATTTTAGATAGTTTAGGAGCAACAGTTACTTCAGGAGTTAGCGCTAGTGCAGGACCAATAACTATTTCTGGATTGCCTTCGGGAATATATACAGCAAATGTTACTTTAGTTAATTCGCCAAGATGTTCGGTGACACAGAATTTTACAATTTCTGGACCAACAAGCGCATTATCGGTTTCTGCAACAAGCTCACCTATAACTTGTGTTACAGGGAATAACGACGGAACTATTACAGCATCAGCTATTGGTGGTTGGGGAGCTCCTTACGAATTCCAACTTCAGATAGGTGCTGCGATTATTACGCCTTATAGCTCTAATCCAAACTTTACAGGATTAACACAAGCTACATATACTGTTTATGCAAGAGATGTTCGAGGTTGTATAGTTCAAATGAATGTTACACTAACAAATCCAACTACAATAGGAGCAACTGTTACAGCAACAACGGCTAACCTTGCTTGTTTTGGAGATACAACATCTATTAATATCTCGAATGTGACCGGTGGACAAGGAAGTAATTATACTTATACGATAAAAGGACCATTGCCTTCAACAATAGCTTCAGGGCCATTCCCTTTACCAGCTAGTGGTTCGGTGAGTGTTTCAGGTATTCCAGTAGGAAATTATGATGTTGAAATAAGAGACGGCTGGAATTGTTTTAATAATTTCCCAGTGGCTATTACGCAACCACCAGTTGTAAGAGCAAGCTTGACACAAACTAGTATTTTAACTTGTACACCAGGTAGTGCATCAGTTACTTTAACTGGTTCTGGAGGAACACCTCCGTATAGTTATAGTGCAACAGGAATTGCAGGTTCATTTATTGGTTCATTCAACCCATCAATACTTATAACAGGATTAAATGCCGGAACGTACAGCTATTACATTCAAGATACAAATGGTTGTAAGAGCTTGGTTTCTGGAGATGTGACAATTACTGCTCCAGATCCATTAAGTTTAACTTTATTATCAACAACAAATACCACGGTAAATTGTTTTGGTGATAGTACTGGTGCAATAAATGTTTCAGCTCAAGGTGGTTTAGGTAATTACGTTTATACATTAACAAATACAGGAACAGGAGCAGTAACAACAAATGCAACAGGTATTTTTACAGGTTTATTTGCAGGTAATTACCAAGTTGATGTGGTTAGCGGCGACTGTAATACACAATTTATCCCTGTAACAATCACGCAACCTGCAGTTGCTTTTGATGTCACACCTTTTTCAATATCAGGAGCTACTTGTTTTGGAAACAGAGATGGTCAAATTGTGCTAAGAATCACAGGTTATGTAGGGCCATTAACGTATGTTATTACAACATCAACGGCTATACCACCTGTTTATAACACACAAACTATACAGTTGCCAGTTACTCAAACACCACCTGTAACTAATCCAGTTACCCCGTTTGACCCATTGGTGTGGTATGCTACAATATCTAATCTAATGCCTAATACGGTTTCTTCTCCTCCGGGAGTAATACCAGTTGTGTATTCTGATTGGTATTCTATTCTATTGCAAAATGGACCATTGGGTTGTAGCGATGAATTAAGAAATTTAGTTATTACACGACCAGAGCCAATAACTCCAACACTTAACGGTCCAAGCGTTGTACAAGCACTATGTTTGGGTGACACAGCTTCTTTCAGCATTACTGTCGCAGGAGGTACTCCTCAATACAGTGTTAGTCTAGATAGCAGTACAGGACCATTTACTTTAGGAGCAGTTGGACAAACAGTATTTAGTTTTACAGTGCTTAACGGAGGTACACATACGGTTTATATTAGAGACAATAACAATTGTACCGAGAATATAATCGTTGTTTTAAACAGACCTGCGAATTTTGCTCCTACAGTAGACTCTGAATGTATTTTGAATGCACGTCAGTATACTGTTAATGTTAACAGTACACCAGCTGGTCAAGTAGCTACTTATAGTTTAGATGGTGCATTACCATATAATTCAATAAGTACATATACCGGACTTACGCCTGGAGCACATTATGTTGATGTTAATGTTGCTGGTTGTATCCATAGAGTTAACTTTACTGTAGTTGGACCAATAGTGCTAACAGTAAGCAATGGAGGTCTTAATGAAATTGTTGCCACTTCAACAGGAGGATCAGGCGGAAATTCATATACTTTCAATGGATATGATAATGGTACCAATAGCTATATTATAACTGAAACAGGCGTTTATACGGTTAGAGTTACCGATAGTGACGGATGTTATGATGAAAAGTTGTTCCCAAAAACGTTCATACCAATAAAAATTATCAATGTTTACACACCAGGTGATGGTGGAGGATGGTCTCCATTAAATACATCTAACTATCCTAATTTAATGACTAGAATTTATGATAGATATGGTCGTTTAATAGCGGAATTACCAGAAGGACAACAATGGTACGGTAAATATAACGGACAAGAATTACCATCAGGAGATTACTGGTATGTTGTAAAAGTTGACGAAAGCAACGCCGAGGAATTTGTAGGTCACTTTACATTGTACAGATAATTTTAATTCAAGAACTATGACAACGTCAATAAATAAAATATTTAAAATGAAAAAGTTCCTGATTGCGATTGTTTTACTATCGTTTACAAAGAATTTTGCACAAGAGTTAAATGTTCCGCCAGCAACACAATATCTGGCGGACAACCCTTTTGTTATCGCACCAGTTTATGCAGGAATAGGAGATAATTTCAGGATAAGACTAAACGGTTTTGCCCAATGGGTTGGTATAAAAGACGCCCCTAGAAATCAGGGATTATATGCCGATTTTAGGATTGCCAATCAGTCTGGAATTGGACTTTCTTTATACAATGATAAGAACGGAAATACAAGACAAACAGGTCTAAAACTTTCGTTTGCACACCATATTATCTTAGATTACTATTCGAAACAATATCTGTCTTTTGGTATTTCTTATAACTTTAATAGTTTTAAAATAGACACACAAAATTTAGATTACAATCCTTTAGTCCTAAACGACAGGTATACAGGTAATGATAATTTTGATGTCAGTTTGTTATACAGACGAAAAGCTTTTTATGCCGCTTTTAGTACAGCCAACTTGTTAAATAAAAATATTGAAAAGTTCAAATCCTCACCAATAAATCTAGAACCTAATTTGTTAAGAAATTACCAACTATACACAGGATATACGTTTAGAGGAAACAGAGACAGCAGAACAGAAATCGAACCATCTGCATTTTTTCAATATTTTCAAAGTGACGGACGTTCTAGCACCGATTTGAATGTCAAACTAAGATATTTAGACAACCAACGAACAGGATATTTCTGGGTAGGTGCTACTTATCGTTTTCTTAATGACCAACCTATGAAACCACTTACTGTGGGACCAATGTTAGGTATCAAAAAAGGAGGCTTTTATATGGGCTATTCTTATCAGTTAACACTAAACGAATTGTCAGCCTATAACTCAGGAACACACATGGTAACATTAGGTTTCGATTTCTTACAAAAAGCAAGTAATTGTCCTTGTACACAAAAAGAGAATAATGACGATTAGATTTTTAAAATATTTAAAATAAAATTAAACCATTAAGATTTTAAGAAAGTTAAGTAATAAACTTAATGAAACTTAAAATCTTAATGGTTTAAAATTTGATAAAAATAACGTTAACACTATAAAAGAATGAAAACTATTTACGACTTCAATTTCCATAATAAAAAGGCTTTAATAAGAGTGGATTTTAATGTTCCCTTAAACGAAAGCTTTCATATTACCGATGCAACTCGTATTGAAGCCGCAAAGTCGACAATAGATAAAGTTCTTGCCGATGGTGGAAGCGTAATATTAATGTCACATTTAGGAAGACCAAAAGGTGTTCAAGCTCAATTTTCATTAAAACATATTGTTGCTAAAGTTTCAGAAATCTTAGGAGTTTCAGTTCAATTTTCTTCAAATTGTATAGGTGAAGAAGCAGAAAATGCAGCATCAAATTTAAAACCAGGCGAAGTTTTATTACTAGAGAACCTTCGTTTTCATGATGAAGAAGAAGCTGGCGATATCGAATTTTCTAAAAAACTTGCAAAACTAGGAGATATTTATGTGAATGATGCCTTCGGGACAGCGCACAGAGCACACGCTTCGACCACCATAATTGGACAGTTTTTCCCTGATCATAAATGTTTCGGAGCTCTTTTAGCCAAAGAAATAGAAAGTTTAAATAAAGTACTAAAAAATAGTGAAAAACCAGTTACAGCAGTTTTGGGAGGAAGTAAAGTTTCATCAAAAATTACAGTAATCGAGAATATTCTGGACAAAGTAGATCACATGATTATTGGCGGCGGAATGACTTTTACATTCATAAAAGCATTGGGCGGAAAAATAGGAAATTCACTTTGTGAAGATGATAAAATGGAATTGGCCTTAGAAATTTTGCGTTTGGCGAAAGAAAAGAATGTACAAATTCATCTTCCTGTCGATGTTATTGCTGCCAACTCATTTTCTAATGAAGCAGAAACCAAAATTATCAATATAAACGAAATTCCGGACGGTTGGCAAGGACTTGATGCTGGACCAAAATCATTAGAAAGCATCGAAAAAGTAATATTAGCATCAAAAACCATACTTTGGAACGGACCATTAGGCGTTTTCGAAATGCCAAATTTTGCTAACGGAACCATTCAATTAGGAAATTTTATTGCCGAAGCAACTCAAAACGGTGCCTTTTCACTTGTTGGGGGTGGTGATAGTGTTGCAGCAGTAAAACAATTTGGACTTGAAGACAAAATGAGTTATGTTTCTACAGGTGGTGGCGCCATGTTAGAAATGTTAGAAGGAAGAGTTTTGCCAGGAATTGCAGCTATTTTAGACTAAAAAATACAACTTTAACAATTTTTTTGCCTTTTTTACGTTTTAAGACTTTATGTTTGCACCTAGTCGCAACACATTGAAATATAACACTTTATAACCCCTACTGTTATGATGAATAAGAAATTTGCTTTTTTACTACTCCTGTTTTCAGCTACAAATATATTCGCTCAAGATATTGTTTTACATGATTCTGTAAAAAAACCAGAGCTAAGACTATCCTTTTTAGACTCGTTAAAAACCACTTATGTGGTAGACGAAATGTCTACTTGCGTAGATGAAAAATGTTTTAAGGAATTGATAAATGAAGATATTTCTCAGCAATTATTTTCGGATATAAAAAATCTTGATTTAGACAAAACAGTCGATTTCGAATTGCCAACAGAACTTTTAAAAGAAAGATTGAGATTAATGGACGAGAAATCGCCTTTTAATATCGAATATAATGTTGGTTTAGAAAACATCATCAAATCATTTCTTAAAAACAGAAAACGTTCTTATGAGCGACTAATGGGAATTTCTCAATACTATTTCCCAATGTTCGAAGAAGCCATGGCAAGATATAATGTGCCGTTAGAAATAAAATATTTGGCGATTGTCGAATCTGCATTAAACCCAAAAGCTGTTTCTCGTATGGGTGCAACAGGTTTGTGGCAGTTTATGTACGAAACCGGAAAACAATACAAACTAAATGTAAATTCTTATGTAGACGAACGTAGCGATGCATTAAAAGCAAGTGATGCCGCAGCACGTTACATGATGAATATGTATAAAATTTTTGGCGATTGGGAATTGGTATTGGCTTCATATAATTCAGGAGCAGGTAATGTTACCAAAGCGATTCGTCGTTCAGGCGGACATCAAAATTTCTGGAACATCAAGAAGTTTTTGCCAAAAGAAACAGCAGCTTATGTTCCTATGTTTCTAGCCACGATGTATATTTTCGAATACCATAAAGAACACGGAATTGTGCCAGACAAAACAGCTGTAAACCATTTTGCTACCGATACGATTGCTATAAAAAATAAAATGTCGTTCAAACAAATTTCGGCATTGTTAGATATGCCAGAAGCACAAATAGAGTTCCTAAATCCTTCATACAAAATGAAAGTCATTCCGTATGTGACGAACGAAACTCACTTTTTGTGTTTACCAAAAGATAAAATCGCCATTTTTGCTTCAAATGAAGACAAGATGTATGCTTATGTAGATTATCAGGAGAAAAACAGAGAAAGACCTTTTGTTGCAAAACCGAAAGTTAAGATTGTTAAAGATTCTATTTCTGGAAATGAAAATATAGACGAAGCTTTGGTAGAAACAAAAACCATTATGAAAGATGTTTCTAAAACTAAATTTCATAAAGTAAAAAGAGGTGATAATCTAAGCGATATTGCTGACAAATACAATGTTGCCTTGTCGGATTTAAAAAAATGGAATCACCTAAAAAGCAATAAAGTTCAACAAGGTAAAAGTTTAAAAATTATTACTGAAGAGAGAATTGCAGTGGTTCAGAAAGTTAAAAAACCAAAAACTATTTTAGAAGATAAAGTTGAATTGACTGATGATAAAGCAGTTGTTGTTCTTGACAAACCAGTTTCTAAAAAAGAAAAAGCAGTAAAAACAGAACTTATAACAGAAAAACCAGTCGTTGTTAAGGAACATATTGTAAAACAAGGAGAAAACTTAACCAGCATAGCAAAAGAACACAGATTGTATGTTACCGATTTAAAAAAATGGAACAATCTAAAAGACGGAAATATAAAATTGGGTGACAAACTAAAACTTTCTAATGCTCCAGATATTGCTATTGCAGATGAAGAAGCAAAATCAAGTACCGAAACTACTTTTTATACTATCAAAAAAGGAGATAATATTTCATTAATTGCTAAAAACAATAACGTTACCGTTGATGATTTAAAATCATGGAATAACTTAGACAACAATGTTGTAAGAGCAGGAGAGAAGCTTAAAATTGAAAAAATAGCAGGTGTTATTGCTGAAGTTTCTAAAAAAGACACTAAGAAAAAAGACAAATATCAAGAACAAAAATTATATGTAGTGCAAAAAGGAGATTCGTTGTTTAGCATTTCTCAAAAGCATCATACTACAGTTGCCGATATTAAAAAGCTGAATGATATTAAAGACGAAAACCTGCAACCAGGAATGAAACTTAAAATAAAAGCATAAAAAAAGGGAATCGTGAGATTCCCTTTTTTGTTATATTTGTAGTAAACAAATCTCATCATGTCATTATCATTCAAAATAAAGCCTTTTAAAGAACTTTCTCCTCAAGAATTATACGAAATACTAAGATTGAGAAGTGAAGTCTTTATAGTTGAGCAAAACTGCGTTTATCAAGATATAGACAACAAAGATCAGAAAGCATTACATGTTATGGGTTATTACAATAACGAATTGGTGGCATATTGCCGATTATTTGATGCGGGTGATTATTTTGACAACGCATCGATAGGACGTGTTATTGTAGCACAAAAATTCCGTGATAAGAAATGGGGAAACAACCTTATGATTGAAGCTATTGCTGGAATAAAACAATATTTTAATAAAAGTAAAATCACAATTTCTGCCCAAATGTATTTACAAAAATTCTACGAAAGTCATGGTTTTACTAAAACTTCCGAAATGTATTTAGAAGATGATATTGAACATATCGAGATGAAAAAACATTAAATCTTTGTAATCACAAGCTCGACTCTGCGGTCATACTGTGGTTCTTTTCCTAAAGGTTTTGCAGTACCGTAGCCTTTATAAATCATTCTTTTTTTGTCGATTTTTTTAACCACAAAAAAATTATAAACAACCTTGGCTCTATTGGAAGAAAGTTCTCTTTTTCTAGTATCTCTGTCTATTGCTTCTTTCTGGTAAGGTGGTGTGCAACAAACATGTCCTTGAATCTCGAATTGTAAATTTTTGTATTTAAGTAATGCTTTTGCAATTTTTTCTAAATCATTTTTTGCATTAACAGTCAGTTTGCTACTTCCTTTTTGGAAAAGAACATCACCTAAAAATATCCTGTCGCCAATAATATGTTTTTTCTGCACCATATCGAACATGCCCGGCATCTGAATTTTCGGTAATGGTTTCATGTTTATAACCACATCGACACGACGATTTTTAGAGCGAACTTCGGGAAGATTTTCTATAATATCATCATCAATCATGACGCGACCTTTGCCTTCGATGGTGACAATAATTTTGTTTTTAATACCGCTCGCGACTAGTTTTTTCTGAATGACAGAAGCCCGATTATTAGATAATTTAAAATTATATGATTCTTTACCACGATCATCGCAATAACCAAAAATTTGAACTGATTCAATTCGAATAGAATCGATATTTTTTATAAAATTGACGGTTTCAGTTGCTTGTTTTTCGTCGAGTTTAAATTTATCAAAATCGAAATAAACCGAATGAATAATTTCTTCTTGAGCCATTATTGCCTCAGAAAAAGAAAGGAAAAGAAGTAAAAATAGAAAGTGTCGCATGTTGTTTTTTATCACAAATTAGTTTTATATTTTCATTTGTTTTTTATCATAGAATGCGCTATCGGGTTATTTTCTGTTAAAGATAAAATTTCTTGCGAAATGTAAACGTGAATTTACTACAAAATTCGCAATCTTGCCAAACGCCTGTTAGCTGCCGTTTTTTTCTCGTCAGCTTTGTGTCAAAACTACATTAAAAAGCAAACTAATCAGTAATATGTTTCATTTTTTTAAGTAAAATGTTTCCCTTGCTTTTTTTCTCTGTTTTTACCTTTGTAGCATAAAAATAAAATCTAAAGAAATGAAAAAAACAATTTTAATACTTTCATTGTTACCTTTTGCATTTTTATCTTGCAACAATAGTAATACTGAAAAACAAGTTACAAACAATCAAATTAAAAACGAGAAAAATATGCAAGTTACAGAAGAACAAAAAAAAGGTATTCTACAAGCAATAGATTTGTACATAGAAGCTGGAAACAAAGGCGATGGCAAAATAGCAAAAGAAGCATTTGTTACAACAGCAACTGTGTCGTGGGTAGAAAACGGTAAATTAAAAAGTAGTCCAATTCAGGCTTTGTACGATTTTTTCGACCAAGGTGCTTTGGAATCAAGTTATGAATTGACCTCCATAAATATTGCCGAAGACGTTGCTACCGTTAGAATTGAATCGCAATTCGGAACTGCGAAATTTGCCGATATGTTTGCAATGGTAAAAGATGGCGACAAATGGAAAATTGTAAGTAAAGTGTATCACGCTAAATAAAAATTTACAATACATTAAAAAAGAGGCTGTTCCGATATTTTGGAACAGCCTCTTTTCTGTTTTTAAACTTTTTTGCTTTGTAAATTACAAGCCAAAAACTTCTGCCAAATGTTTTGGATAATTTTCAAGGTCTTCTGGCATAGTTTTACTTCTAAATATGTCAAAAGAATTATAGTCGGGTACAATGTCACAGCCACAAAATCGGTAACTGCTGGTAAGATGTGAAAATAAATCTTCTGTTGTTTTACCTCTGAATAATTTTTGTTCTATGTTGCCAAAAGCTTCTTTTGGCGCATTCCAAGTACCACAAACCATAAACTTTTTTCCTAACAAATATCCGCCTGAGCCGTATTGTCCTGGATTTTCTTTTGATCTTCCATCATTGGCAAGGAATGTTTTATTAGCCAAACCAACATTAAAAACTTCATCTACATATTTTTTGTGAATCCACGGTGCACCAAACCAATTTAAAGGTGTTTGTAAAATTACGATGTCTGCCTGCAAATGCTTTTCTACTTCTTCTTCAGGATTGTATCCGTCTTCAATTTTAGTATATAAAACTTCAAACTTTTTTGATTCGAAAAACTCTTTCGCCTTCTGAATAAATGAATTGTTTAAAGTTCCTTCCGACCAATTTTTGTACGTTAAATGTGTATTGATGAGCAATACTTTCTTTTTTTCTATCATTTTTAATTTGTCTTTTAATTAATCGTACAAAATTAAAACTTCGTGTAACGACGACAGGAAACATAGTACTGCAAAAAAGGAAACTTATTACTGATTACGAAAAAAAAATTTTAAGACGTTTTTGAAATCAATTTTTTATTTACTTCCATCTGATATTCTTTGGGTGTAAGATTTACATTTTTCCTGAAAAATTTAGTAAAGTAATTGGGATATTCAAACCCCAATTCGTAAGCCACTTCTACGCTTTTCATCTTTGGCTTTTTCTCTAATAGTTCTTTGGCTTTTTTTATCACAAACTCGTGAATATTTTCAATGGCAGATTTCTTGGTAAAGTGTTTGATGATATCGCCAAAATAATTGGGCGTCAGTCCTAGTTTATCTGCAAAATACTGAACATTTGGTGTTTGATTCATAGGTTGATTGTAGTAGTCGTTCAAACTTTGTTGAAAGTCGATCACAATCTGGTTGTATTGTTTTGTGTTGGCAGAAAATTGTCTTTTATAAAATGCTTCTACCAAAGAAAGCAGCACGTTTACATAAGGAAGTAAGACGGAGAAATTTTTTTTATCCTCATGATAATAATTGATCATCATATTGAATAAAGTGCTAATTTCCTTTAGTTCACTTTCTGTTAAAAATAAGGCTTCGTGTTGTCCGTAATCCAGATAGTTTTTAAACAAAAACCGATTCTCTTCTATAATTTTTTTTGAAATATGAATGTACATCCCGCTAAAATCAGGTTCTACATTCCACTCAAAAGACATCTCAGGACTGTTTAAAAATACGGCTGTTTTAGGTTTTGGATCAATTGCTGTTCTATCCGTGAAATTTACCTTAAAAGAAACTATGTAGAAGTCAATCATCACAGGTTCTGATTTCAAGAGCATATTGAGAGGATCATAATAGCCCATGTCAATATCATTGTCTAATGGTTGTGCAGCACCTATGTATTGGTTAAATGTTTTGAAGTCTGTGAATTTTGTCATCTGTTTCATGTTTGCACGATCGTTCTTAAAATGTCACATAACTAAAAATTGGTCTAATTCTCAACCTATTTTTTTAATATTCTATTATATTCAACCATATTATTCAGCAATTGTGTTGCTTTTTTTATCTCAGAATTACTCTTGGTATAATAAATATATAATCCTTCTTTATATTGGTTTCTAACTATAATTTCGTCACGCAATAAGTCTAATATTTGGGGTTTGCTTTTGTCTACTTCTAGGTCTTCTGCTTTTTGAAGCGAAGCTAATAAAGTGTCATATTGCAATTTTATTGCAGTGTCTATTTTTTCTTTTTTAGCTTCTTCGAGCATATCTTTGAGTGCCAAATCGGTTTTTGTATCAAAAGAAAAGTTTTGAGATTTTAGGAATTTCTTGAATTCTACAAAATCAGTATCAGTAAGCATTGGCATTTTGTTGCCTAAATTTGGATTTTTAATACAATATTGGGTTACAAAATTAAAAATCGCATCATTTCTTACCAAAGCTTCAATAATGGTATTGGTCTTGGTTTCTTCTAATTCGATATCCGGAAAAACACCACCGCCGTCAAAAACGGGACGACCTTTTCTGGTTTTAAAAGCATTATAATTTTTGGCTTCGGTACGAATGGCTTTGCCGTTGGCATCTTTTTTTGTGTAATCTAAAGCTTGAATACATCTGCCGGAAGGCGTATAATACCTAGAAATAGTCACTTTTAGTTGGGTTCCGTAAGTTAAATCGACATAACGTTGCACCAATCCTTTACCAAAACTTCTCGAACCTATAATAACGGCTCGGTCTAAATCTTGTAAAGCGCCAGAAACAATTTCGCTTGCCGAAGCACTATGACCATCAACTAATATGGCCAACGGAATGTCTAAATCTAGGGGATTTTTCGATGTTTTATAAGTATTGTTGTGCTTGGCAATATGCGATTTTGTGGTTACAATAATTTCGTTATTGGGTACAAATAAGTTACAAACATTTACCGCTTCGGATAGCAAGCCACCTGGATTTCCTCGTAAATCTAGAATAATTTGTGTGGCCCCTTGTTCCTTAAGTTTTTCTAATGCTTCTTTTGTTTCTGACGATGCTTTTGCATTAAATTTTTCTAAAACAATGTAACCAGTTTTGTTGTCTATTTTTCCAAAAAAGGGTACGGCTTTAATATCTACTTCTTCCAGAACGAGTTGCGTGGTTTTTATTTCGCCATTTCGTTTGTATTTTAAATCGATTTTCGCGTTTTTTCCTCCTTTTAATAACTGTGTTGCATCATCTTTGAAATCGATTAAATTCACATCACCAATTTGGATTATTTCGTCGCCAGCTTTTAGTCCAGCTTTGTCCGCAGGATAGTTTTTGTAAGGTTCACGAACAATAAGCCTTCCATCTTTTCTGGTTAATATCGCACCAATTCCCGTGTATTCGCCCGTGTTGTTTATCTTGGCTTTTACAACATCTTGCTCGTTAAAATAGTTGGTGTACGGATCCAGTTGCACCAACATGCTTTTTATCGCCTTATCCATCAATTCGCCAGGATTGGTCTCGTCAACATAGTTCATATTGAGGTTTTTGAACAATGTGGTGAAGATTTCTATTTGTTTGGCAATTTCGAAAAAATCTTCTTTAAAACTTACTCCAACAAATAAAAATGCACTTGCTATTGCTGGAAATATATATTTTTTTTTGAAAAGTGAAATCATTTTTTATTGTGTTTTTTTCTTAAATCTTCGTTTGATAAAGATAAATAGTACTACGAAAATAATGATAAAAGGCCAAATGCTGATAATTCCGAGTAAGAAACTTGACAATCCGTTGAAGCCTGATTTTATTTCGTTCCATATTTTGCCACCATAAGAAACTGTAACGCCACTTTCGGAAGGATTATTGGTGTACATTTCTATAGAAACTGTACTCATAGAAATCTGATTCTGCATGTATTTTAGCTGACCTTCTTTTGCTTCTATTTCTTCACGAATTTCGGCTAGTTGTTTTTCAATTTCTAACATTTCGGAAACTTTATTTGCTTTTGTTAGCAATTGAATATAACGTGCTTCGAGTTTCTTTTTAGCATTCATTCTAGCTTCTACATCTACATATTCTTCGGTTACGTCTTGCTGAGAAATTTCTTTTTTATCAAAATGAGAAACACCTTGACTTATTTCGTTTATAAAAGCATCAAAATCTTGATTTGGAATTCTAATAGTAAAATTTCGATAAACCGAATAATCATCTTTTCCAGAATTGTCATTTTGAATGATGGCTTTGTGTTTTGCTACTGCTTTTTGAACGGTTTGAAATGAACTTTCTAAATTTGAACTCTCGAAACGAAGATTTCCAGTTTTTATTATTTTAGCTTCTGTTTGTGTTTTAGGTTTATTTAAGTCCATAGACTCCACTCCAACGGCAGCTTCGTCTTCCATTACTGGAGCGGATTCTTCCGTAATTGGAGCTTCCGCCATTTTGTCCATGACAATAGTACTTGGACTAGCTTCGGCAGCGACGTCTTTACAAGAAACAGCAAAAAATAAAATAGAGAGGCAAACGAATAATTTTTTCATAGTTATAAATTTAGAAAAGTTGGTGGTTTTCTTAAATTGTTTATCAAAAATGTAGCCAAATTTTTAATATTCCAATTTCCCAACTGATTTCATAACTCGTAAGGTTTTATTCTTTCTTCTTTCGACATAAGCTGAAGAATTGGTTGCTTTATATTTTCTAGGATTTGGCAAAATTGCTGCTATAGATGCAGCTTCGTATTTGGTTAAATTCTTTGCACTTTTGTGAAACCAGTGTTTACTTGCGGCTTCAGCACCATATACACCATCGCCCATTTCGATACTGTTTAGGTATACTTCCATGATGCGTTCTTTGCCCCAAAAAAGCTCGATTAGTATTGTAAAATAAGCTTCCAATCCTTTTCTTAAATAGCTTCGCCCTTGCCACAAGAAAACATTTTTTGCCGTTTGTTGCGAAATTGTACTACCGCCTTTTAGTTTTTTTCCTTTCAAATTACTATTGAAAGCTTTGTTCATTGCACTAAAATCGAAACCATTGTGTTTTAAGAAACGACCATCTTCGCTCGCCACAACCGCTTTGGGCAAATTGAGAGAAATATCCTCAAGCGGAACCCACTCGTGACTGCAAACCATGTCTTTTCCGGCTTCGTTATGTTCGAATGCTCGAATTATCATAAGTGGTGTGTAAAAAACAGGCACAAATCTAAAAATGATAACCGTAAGCACAGAAAGTCCTACGAACCACATGATAAATTTGAATATAAAACTTTTTACTTTACTCCCAAAACTAGTTTTTACTTTTTTAGGAGCTGGTTTTGCTTTTGGTTTTGCTACTTTTTTTGTTGCCATTATATTAAATCTGCTAATTCTTGTCCTACTAAACTTCCTATGGCTATGCCCATGCCGCCCAATCTCACACCACAATATACATTTTCTGACAATGGCTCTACGATTGGTCTTTTGCTATTGCCTAAACCCATAATTCCAGACCAACGGTGTGCAATTTTGAAATCGGTATTGGGCAAAATTACAGTTTTTAGAATCTCTTCTAGTTTGTTTTGTATGATTTCTGTTTGACCAAATTCCGAAGTGTTTTCTCCTTCAAAATCAAGGTTTCTGCCACCTCCAAACAATATTCGATCATGTATATTTCTGAAATAATAATAACCTTTGTCTAAATGAAAAGTGCCTTTTATATTTAAATTCGGAATAGGTTCTGTGATTAAAACCTGTGCTCTGGCTGGTTTTACTTCATTGTTTGTTAACTGTCCGGCAAAACCATTGGTAGCAAAAAGTAGTTTTTTTGTATTAAAAGTAAAATCGTTTACTTGAATTTCTACAACATTTGCATTGTCATGAAAGTTAGAAACAGTCTGGTTATTCAAAATTAAAATTCCATTTGATTGCGCTTTTTTCAATAAAGCTTGCATCATATTTCCAGTATCTATTTGGGCTTCAAACGGATTGAAAATGGTATATTCTTGTATGTTATTAAAACCAAATCTATCTATATTCTTTTCAAAAACGTCAGTTCTAAAAATTGGTTTTAAAATATCATTGATGAAAGGTAATTTTTGTAAACACTCATTATAAGTAGATTCATCATTTTTTAAAAACAATTCATATCCGCCAAAAGGCTTAAAATCTAAGGCTTCAT
>NZ_JAYWDT010000092.1:0-3968 GCF_043779715.1 Flavobacterium sp. | reverse complement strand
CACATTGTTGTTTGGCGACTTTTCCACCAACGCAACGGTCTACTTTATTGGTTAACCAATCTTTACAAGCTACAGCTTCTAATTGTAATACTTGTTCTAAATAAGTTGCAATTTTATCTTTAGAATATTCTAATTCTGAATATTTTCGATCGATAGTTTTATCGGTCATAACCACCTTTGGTGAACTTCCGAAGAAATCTTCCAAAGCATAATCCATAGGTTTTGCACCAGTAGATTTTGATTCGAATGTAAAACGATGGTCAGCTGTAACATCACCAACTTGATACATTGGCGAACGTTCTCTGTCTGCAATTCTTTGTAAAATATCGATATCTTTCTGACCAATAACCAATCCCATTCTTTCTTGCGATTCGTTACCAATGATTTCTTTGGCAGATAATGTTGGATCTCCAATAGGTAATTTGTCTAAATCGATTAAACCTCCTGTTTCTTCAACCAATTCCGAAAGGCAATTTAAATGTCCTCCAGCACCGTGATCGTGAATAGAAACAATTGGATTATTATCACTTTCTACCAATCCACGAATGGCATTGGCAGCACGTTTTTGCATTTCTGGGTTAGAACGTTGAATAGCGTTTAATTCGATTCCAGTACTAAAAGCACCAGTATCTGCAGATGAAACTGCTGCTCCACCCATTCCGATTCTATAATTTTCACCACCAAGAATAACGATTTTGTCGCCTGCTTGAGGTTTTTTCTTAATGGCTTGGTCTAGTTTTCCGTATCCAATTCCGCCAGCTTGCATGATTACTTTGTCGAAACCTAATTTCCGAGCTTGTTCTTCGTGTTCAAAAGTTAAGATTGAACCAGTAATAAGCGGTTGACCAAATTTGTTACCAAAATCGGAAGCACCATTAGATGCTTTTATCAAAATATCCATTGGTGTTTGATACAACCAAGGTCTTTCGTTCATTGCATTTTCCCATGGTCTTGTTTCCTCTAATCTTGAATAAGATGTCATGTAAACAGCAGTTCCAGCCAATGGCAATGAACCTTGTCCTCCAGCCAAACGGTCACGAATTTCTCCGCCAGAACCAGTTGCAGCTCCATTGAATGGCTCTACGGTTGTTGGGAAATTGTGTGTTTCTGCTTTTACAGAAATTACAGAATCGAATTCTTTAATTTCGTAAAAATCAGGTTTGTCAGCTGTTTTTGGAGCGAATTGTTGCACTCTTGGACCTTTTACAAAAGCTACATTGTCTTTATAAGCTGATACAATACCATTAGGATTTTCGGCTGATGTTTTTTTGATTAATTTGAATAGGGAAGTAGGCATTTCTTCTCCATCGATAACAAAAGTTCCGTTGAAAATTTTGTGACGACAGTGTTCTGAATTGGCTTGAGAGAAAGCAAAAACTTCCGAATCGGTTAGTTTTCGATTTAATTTTATAGATAAATTATCTAAATAATCTACTTCTTCTTGACTTAAAGCCAAACCTTCTTGTTTGTTGTAAGCAGCAATATCATTAATATTCAAAATGGGTTCAGGTTGAATATTGATTGTATAAATTTCCTGATTTAGCTCGGAATATTTTTGCGAAAGCATCGGGTCGAAATCAGTAAAATCAGCTGAAATTTTTTCGAATTCTTCGATTCTAATAATCCCTGAAATTCCCATGTTTTGAGTAATTTCGACTGCATTTGTACTCCAAGGAGTAATCATGGCGGCACGAGGACCAACAAAAAAATCCGTCAGTACGGATTTTTCTATTTTATGTGCGCTACTAAAAAGCCAGTTTAATTTATTGATGTTTTCTGCTGATAGTTCTCCCGAAACTTCAGGATTGCTCGTCTGAACTGCAAAAACCGTGTTGGTTTGGTTTCCGAAGAAATGAATCATTGTGTGTGTGTTTGTGTTGTTGTTTGAAAGTGCAAATTTAAGGATTTCTAATTAAATTATAGCATAAAAAAAAGCGACATTTCTGTCGCTTTTTTAATTTTTAGTTGATTATCATTTTTTTAGTTATCGATTCGTTGCCTTTACTTACTTTAATTAAATAAATTCCTTTCTGAAGACTAGAAATAGATACTATTGAATTTGTATTTTTTTTCTCAAATACTTTTTGACCTACTAATGAATAGATTTCAACTGAATGGTTTTCGTTTGAATTATCAAAACGAATATTGAAATTCCCGCTTGATGGATTTGGATAAATATCAAAATCTGTACTTACTATTTCTTTTATTTCGTTTGTTCCCATTTTGTTTCCCAATCCTGTACAAGTATCTGCTGTGAAAACATCCCAGTCTGTAGTTTTGTTAAAAGTAGCTTTAGGAACAGTAGCAGTTGCTTTTCGTCTTAAAGTTTCATCTATAGAAAAATTTGCTGTACCACCATTGAAATCTCCAATAACGTCAATTAATACGCCATTTTTGAATAAACCAACAGCGTCATTTCCGTTGAAAGTCATATCTGTTGAAGAGGTAGATAAATTTGCAGTTGTTGTGGAATAACAAGCTGATGAAATCAAACTATTTACAATTACAAATTTTCCGTTATTTGCAATCGTTCCAGAAAGTGTTATTCCAGTACTCCATGCACCAGCTCCATTGGTTTGCTTTTTAACACTATAAAAAGAAAGACTTATAGAAGCTCCAGTGGCATTTGCAATTTCCAAAGCTTTATTGTTAGACGAACCTTCTAGATATTCAGAAAAATACAAATCAGTTACACTTGGAGTCGATGCACTTGTTGTTGCATTTATTGTAGAACTTGATGTTGAAATATTAGCAGCAGCGTCTTTAGCTCTAACATAGAAAGAATAAGTTGTAGCGGCTGTTAATCCAGTTATTGAAGCACTTGTTGAAGTAACCGATGCTTTCAAACTTCCATTCATATACACATCATAACCAGTAACTGCAACATTGTCTGTTGAAGCTGTCCAACTTAAATTTAAGGTTGTTTGAGTAATATTAGCAGATACTAAATTTATTGGAGTCGTTGGCGCTTGTGTATCAGAAGGTAGTGTTCCAGTTCCCCAAATTGAGTTGACATATTCTGGATGATCTATATATGGGTTTCTATTTCCTTGACGAATATAAATTGCATTGTTACGAGCAATTTCTCTTGTACTTACAGGATCTTGAGCATGCCAAGTTAACAGCATAGCTTTAAAAGCAGTAGTGAAAACCTGATTGCTTGTTCCGTTGAACATATCGTAAGAATACCCAGAAACGGTATTTTCATAACGAGTTGCAAAATAAAAATACATACGGGCAATATCTCCTTTAAATTCGTTAATTGGTTCAAAAACAGTTCCAGAATAACCGGATACAGAACTTGAACCCAATTTGCTTCCGTTTAATGAAGTCCATGTAGCTGTTGCAACGGTTCCGTGAGGATAGTTACTTCTCATACCATTTACTTTTCCATCAGTTGGCGGAATGTGGTGGGCGTCAGATACCATTGGAGCCGATTCATTAAAAACCGATTGTGGAACAATATGTTCTCTATTGTAACAATTTCCTTCAACACTATAGGTTCCGCATTGACTTGTACTGTAGAAATATTTATAAGGATCAGTACTTGTTGGGTTTTCTGAATAAATATCTATGATTGAATTATCATTTTCATATTGATTGTCTCTGTCGGAAGTAGAGTAAGTTGTCCAAAGTCCAGCATAGCCTTTGTCGGTATGTCCTTTAATTTTATTATACAATTGGGTTTTTAGAGTATAACCCGTTCCAGTTGCTGTGTTGTAATATCCGGTTGGAATTTGAGCAAATGAATAAATTGAAAATAGTAATGTGAGTAATTGTAGTCTTAGTTTCATTCAGCTATTGTTTGTTGGTTAGTATTCTATTTTGGTAAAATTTAAAAACTCAGGCAAAAATATTGGTAAATAAAACAACTAGTATTTAATCAACATTAACTAATCGTTAAGTATTTGTTATTGATAATTAATTATTTACGATAAAAATAGACATAAAAAAAGCGGCAAATTTGC